>DASVHQ010000323.1:0-1809 GCA_036382515.1 Polyangiales bacterium
GCAGCTGCGTTCGAAACACCCGGAGCTGTACCTACAGCTGCAGAGCTTCTACCAACAGGATCCGGCGGCGCTCGCCGACTGAGCCAAGCGCCGATGCTCACAACCGGATGCGCTCGCCGGGGCCGGGCGTGTGCACGGAGGGAAAGCCGCGCTGGGCCAGCAGCTGCGCCAGTACGTTCTGCGCGCTCGGCTCACCGTGCACGAGCATGACCTGCCGGAGCTTGCCCTGCTGCCACACGGCTTCGGCGAACTCGACCAAGCCAGCCTGGTCCGCGTGCGCCGAGAAGCCGTCGAGCACCACGACCTCGGCCGCCAACCGCAGCATCGCTCCGAAGATGCGTACTTCGCTGCGGCGCTCCACGATCCGACGACCCAGCGTGTTCTCCGCCTGGAAGCCGACAATCAAGATGGTGTTCCGCTCGCTTTGCACCGTGGCTTGCAGGTGATGCAAGATCCGGCCGGCCTCGCACATGCCGCTGGCCGAGATGATGATGCAAGGCTCGTGACTGGCATCGATGGCCTTGGACTGCTGCACCGACGACACGTAGTGCAGACCCTCGAAGTTGAACGGGGACTGACCGCTGTGCAGCAAGTCGGAGGTCTCGCGGTCGTAGCAATCCGGGTGGAGCTTGAAGATGTCGGTGAGCTTCACGGTCAGCGGCGAGTCCACGTACACCGGCATGGCAGGGATGCGCTTCTGTGTGCGCAAGCGCTTGAGCTCGTAGATGACCTCCTGCGCCCGCTCGAGCGCGAACGAGGGGATGATCACCTTGCCTCCACGCGCGTGCGTTCGATTCACGGCGTCGGCCAGCGCGTTCGAGGTCTCCGCAATCGGACCGTGCAGACGATCTCCGTAGGTGCTCTCGGACAGCAGATGGTGCACGCCGGAAGGCACCTGCGGGTCGCGCAGGATGGGTAGATGGGGACGCCCGAGATCGCCGGTGAACGCAAGGCGCGTGACTGCGCCCTCGTCGTCGATGTCGAGCACGACGACGGCACTGCCCAGCACGTGGCCGGCGTCCAGGAAGCTGAGCGTGATGCCGGGCGCGACCGTGTGAGGGTGGTGGTATGGGATGGCGATCATCTGCCCGAGCAAGCCCATGACGTCTTCGCGCGTGTAGAGCGGGACAGCCGGTTCCATGTGGCGGTGCTCGCGTTGAATCAGGCGGCTGATGTGCGCGGCGTCGGACGCTTGGATCGAAGCCGCGTCTTGCAGCATCGGGACGCACAGGTCGCGTGTGGCGGGCGTGGCGTAGACCGAGCCGCGATAGCCTCTCTGGTAGAGCACAGGCAGCGCACCCGAGTGATCGATGTGCGCGTGCGAGAGCACCACGGCGTGCAGCGCGTTGACGTCGATGGGTAACGCCTTGTTGCGCTCACTGGCCTCGCGGCGATGGCCCTGAAACAGCCCACAGTCGAGCAACACGTTCGCGCGCGAAGTGCGCAAGAGGTGCTTGGAGCCAGTGACGGTCTGCGCAGCGCCGATGAATTCGAGCTCGATCATGACCGCGTTCCTTTCAGCCGACGGGCCTACCTGGCGTGGCCGACTTGGCAAAGGCCGGGGTCTTCACCTGCGCATCGACGGCGAGCTCACTCTGCAGGATTCGCAGCGCCGCTGCAGGCTCATCGACGAAGTGGATCAGCGCGAGATCTTCCGGTGAGACCATGCCGTGGCGCACGAGCGCGTCGAAGTTGATGATCTCCTTCCAGTAGCTGGTGCCGTAGAGCAGGACGCTGATCTTGCGATCGAGCTTGCGCGTCTGGGCCAGCGTCAGAATCTCGGTCAGCTCGTCGAGCGTGCCGAAGCCG
>DASVHQ010000324.1:0-45375 GCA_036382515.1 Polyangiales bacterium
CGTGCAGTCGAGCTTGTCGTCGCACTGCACCGGCGCGCCGGCCACGCAGTGGTTCGCGAAGCAGCGCTCGAGGCCGTCGCAATACACGCCGTCGTCGCAGTCGGCGTCGGTCACGCACTTGATGACGTTGCCACCGGCGTCTTGGGCCGCATTCTTGCCGGCGTCGCTACGCCCGCCATCGCTCGACTTGTTGTCGTGCGTGGCGCTGGTGCAAGAGGCAAGTAGAACGACCCCGACGCTGACGACTGCAAAGCGAAGCTGCGCGCGCATGGAACCCCGTTGAGTGGCTGGTGACTGATTGATCGGACCCTCCCCGGTGGGCCCAAATCGGCTGAACAATACGCCGGAGGGCCGGGGTTGGCCAGACAGGACCGGGTGAGCAAATGGGAAGCACGCGGCGCACTTCCACCGACGTTGGACCACGCGAAAACGCCCCGCAGGCCTTTCGGCCCCGGGGCGTCGTCGTGTGTCCGCACTGTGTCGGCCGCGAGCTTACGGCTTGCTGCGCCGCAGATACGCCGGGATATCCAGCATGGCTTCGTCGTGGAAGGCCGTGGCGCCAAAGCCGCGCACGGGCTGCACTTCCGGCATGCTGACCTGCTGCGCGGCGGCCGGCACGATCGCGGGGCGGCTGGTCGGCCGCGTCGCGATCACGTCGCGTGCGACGCTCTGGCGCGGCGCTGGCATCGCAGGCGCACCCGCGCTGCGAGCGAGCACCTGTTGGGCGGCGGAGCGCACGCTGGGAGCATGACTGCTGCCGATCGCCGCAGGCACCGAGACGTGGCTGGGGCGCGAGTTGAGACCGGCGGAGGTCGCGGCAGCCACGGCACTGGTCTCGTTCGCGCCGACGTTGGCGTCGAAGCCGGTGGCGATCACGGTGACCTTGACCACGTCTTCCATGTTCGGGTCGGTGACCAGACCGAAGATGATGTTCGCGTCCTCGTCGGCCGCGTTCTGCACCATGCTGGCGGCTTCCTGGACTTCGCGCAGCTTCACGTCGGGGCCGGCGGTGAAGTTGATCAGGATGCCGGTGGCGCCCGCGATCGAGATGTCGTCGAGCAGCGGTGAGTTGATGGCCACGTCGGCGGCTTCCATGGCGCGGTTGACGCCACGGCCGTAGCCGGTGCCCATGAGAGCCTTGCCCGTGCAGCTCATGATGGTGCGCACGTCGGCGAAGTCCACGTTGATCACGCCCGAGCGCACGATCAGATCACTGATGCCGCGCACGGCCTGCAAGAGCACGTCGTCGGCGCGACGGAAGGCGTCGAGCATCGACATGTCGTCGTCGGCCACAGCCAGCAACTTTTCGTTGGGGATCGTGATGATGGTGTCGACCGACTGCCCGAGCTCTTCGAGGCCGAGCATGGCGTTCTTCATGCGACGCTTGCCCTCGAAGGCAAACGGCTTGGTCACAACGCCCACGGTGAGCGCTCCGGCATCGCGCGCGATCTGCGCGATGATCGGCGCAGCGCCCGTGCCGGTGCCGCCGCCCATGCCGGCTGTGACGAACACCATGTCGGCGCCTTGCAGGTGATCGGCAATGCGCTGCACGTCTTCGAGCGCGGCCTTGCGACCGACCTCGGGCGTGGCGCCTGCACCCAGGCCGCGCGTGAGATTCACGCCCAGCTGGATCTTCGCGCCCGCCGCGTTGGCCGCCAGGGCCTGCGTGTCGGTGTTGGCGGCGATGAATTCAACGCCATCCAATCCGGAATGGATCATGGTGTTGAGGGCATTGCCACCGGCGCCGCCCACGCCCACGACCTTGATCTTTGCATGCAGCTCCGCGTCGTCCGCGAAATCGATCGAAATGCCCATCGCCTGCCTCCTAAGAGCCCTTCTTTTTTCCGACCGTCCTCGAGGATGCCCCCTCGCTGCCGGCCGCTGATCCTGCGGTGGCTATTGCCACCCGAAACTCAGAACACTTCCCGTAGCCATTCGCCGAACTTGCCGCGCAACGAAGGCCCGGCCTTCGGTGACAGCCGGATCGGCCTGCGCGTGCGCTCGACCGACAAGCGTTCGGCGCCGTACTTCACGAGACCCACCGCCGTTGCGTACGCGGGGCTCTTCACCACATCAGCCAGGCCGCCGACGCCGATCGGCATCGCGCGACGCGTGGGCAGACCCACGATCTGTTCCGCAAGCTCGGGCATGCCGTCGAGCAGCGTCGAGCCGCCGCACAGCACCAGGCCCGAGGCCAGCATGTCCACGTAGCCCGTTTCCTTGAGCACGTGGTGCACGGCCTGGAAGATCTCTTCGACGCGCGGCTCGATGATCTGCACGAGCACGTCGCGCGCCAGCACGCGCGCTGCGCGGCCGCCGACCGACGGAACCTCGATGGTCTCGTCGGGGTCGATCATGCTGGAGGCAGCGCAGCCGTACTTCATCTTGATGCGCTCGGCCTCGGCCATCGGCGTGCGCAGGCCCTGGGCGATGTCGCTGGTCAGGTTCAGGCCACCGATGGGGATCACGCTGGTGTGCACGGCCGCACCGTCGACGAAGACGATGATGTCGGTCGTGCCGCCGCCGATGTCGATCAGCGCGACGCCGATCTCTTTTTCGTCGTCGGTGAGCGCGGCGTAGGCGCTGGCGAGCGGCTCGAGCACGACCTCGGCCACGTGCAAGTTGCAGCGCTCGGCGCACTTGATGATGTTCTGCACGCTGGTGGTGGCAGCGGTCACCACGTGCACGCGCGCTTCGAGGCGCACACCGTTCATGCCGACGGGCTTCATGATGCCGTCTTGATCGTCGACGATGTACTCCTGCGGCAACACGTGGATGACCTGACGGTCACCGGGCAGCGGGATCGCCTTGGACTGCTCGAGCACGCGCTCCACGTCGCTCTCGGCGACCTCGCGGTCGGAGATGGCGGCGACGCCCTCTTTGTTCATGCCGCGGACGTGGCTGCCGGCGATGCCGGCGTAGACGGTCTGGATCTGGCAGCCGGCCATGGTCTCGGCCTGATCGATGGCGGCGCGAATCGCCTGCACGGTCGACTCGATGTTGACCACGACGCCCTTCTTCAGGCCCTTGGACGGCACGCAGCCGATCCCAATGATGTCGATGCCGTCATCGACCTGCTCACCGACGATGGCGCACACCTTGGTGGTACCGAGGTCCAGTCCTGCGATGAGTTGTGAGTCGGCCATGGTCCTTCCTGAAACCCTTTTTTGCTGCCCAGTAGGAGAGATACAGAGGAACTTCGGGGCTACCAAAATATTTGCAAATTTGTCTGCGCTTGCGGATCAGCGCAGCCGCACCGTGACCCGGTCTGGCCTTCGCTCGTTGTCCAAATACACATAGGCCGCGCGCGAGCGCTTGTTCGAAAGTTCCGATAAAACAAGCCTCAAACGACTCAACTTCGAGCGAAATGGAGCTTTGCCCAGGCGCACGTAGGTGGCATCGCCGCCCACATAGAGCGCAAGCGATCCGTCGTCCTCGGCGTGAATTTCGGAGATGGGCTCGCGACGCGAAAGACCGGCGTCCTGGTAGTCGGAGAGCAGGCTCACGGCGCCCAGCAGCACCGCCACGGCGCCGTGCTTGTCGCGCTGCACCTGTTCGGGGTCGATGCCGGTGATCAGGGGGAAGTCGGCCGGGTCGCCGGGGCCGAGCTTCTTGAACGCGGCGCCGTCGTCGCCCACGAGGTAGAGGTCGTCGAGGGCGAGCAAGGCGATGGGGCGGCGCTCGCTGAGCTCGATGTAGTAGGTGGCCGGCAGACGGCGGTGCACCGTGGCGGTGGCGACCCAGGGGTCTTGCAGGAGCTGCGCGCGGGCCTGCTCCGGGCTCACTTGAAACACGTTCTGACCGAGCACAAGGCCTGCCGCGTGGGCCACGTCATCGTGGGTGAGGTGGCTTGCACCGTGCACCTCGATGACCTTGGTCGCAAACGCGGGCGAAGTGCGCAGGTGGCGCTGCACGAGCGTGCCGACGCAATACAGGCCAGCCGAGGCCGCGGTCACCACGACCACGCCGGCCGCGACGGAGCCCACGCGGCGCAGCCAAGACAGGCGCACCCGCACGCGCTCGCGCCACACCACCAAGCGCACGCTCAGCGGCACGCGCGGCGTGGCGGGCGCGCTGCGCCGATTCTCGGGCGGCGGCGTGGTGCGGCGATTTTCCGGCGCCTTGGGCTTGTCGCTACGCGCCATGGAGTTTGCCTTGCGCCGTGAGCGCATCGAGTAGCTCTGGACCGGTCTGCGTGATGTTGCCTGCGCCCAGGGTAATCACGATGTCGCCGGGCAGAAGCCGCGGCAGCATGGCCGCGGGCAAGTCGCCGCGCTTGGCGACGTAGGTCACGTCGCGATGGCCGTGGTCGTGGATCGCGCCTACCAGCGTCTCGGAATCGGCGCCCGCGATCGGCTTCTCTCCGGCGGCGTAGACGTCGGTCACGAAGAGCACGTCGGCGCGGTTGAACGCACGCGTGAGCTCGTCGAAGAGATGATGGGTGCGCGTGTAGCGATGCGGCTGAAACGCGACGACGATGCGTCGACCGTAGGCGTGCTGCGCGGCTTCGAGCGTGGCCTCGACCTCGGCGGGGTGATGGCCGTAATCATCGACAACAGTGACGCCGTGCAGCTCACCGCGCACGGTGAAGCGGCGCTGCACGCCGCCGAAGGTGGAGAGTGCTTCGCGTACCACCGCGCGATCCACCCCGAGCTCGTCGCAGATGGCGATGACCGCAAGCGCGTTCTGCACGTTGTGCACGCCGGGCATGCGCACCTCGAACTCGCCCTGCGACACGCCGCGCTGCACCAGCTCGAAGCGATTGGACAGCCCCAAGGCCGACACGTGCTTGGCCGAGTAGTCGGCCTGCGTGGACAGCCCGTAGGTGGTGATGCGCTTTTCGATACGCGGCAGGATGTCCTGCACGTGCGGGTGATCGAGGCAGGCGACGACCAGCCCGTAGAACGGCACGTTGTTCGCAAACGCAACGAACGCGTCCTTCACGGCGTCGAGCGTCTTGTAGTAGTCGAGGTGCTCGGGATCGATGTTGGTGATCGCCGACACCACGGGCACCAGATGCAGGAACGAGCCATCGGATTCGTCGGCTTCGGCCACCAAGAATCTTCCGTGGCCGCGCGTGGCGCCGGAGCCGAGCTGGTTGAGCTTGCCACCGATGATCACGGTGGGATCGAGCCCGGCTGCGCGCAGCACCGTGGCCACGAGCGAGGTGGTCGTGGTCTTGCCGTGCGAGCCGGCGATGGCCACGCCGTCCTGCAGGCGCATGAGCTCGGCGAGCATCTCCGCGCGCGGGATCACGGGGATGGCGCGATGCCGGGCCTCGACCAGCTCCGGGTTGTCTTGCTTCACGGCCGACGAGAACACCACGACGTCGGCGTCGCGCACGAATTCGCGTGCGTGACCCACGTGGATGCGCGCGCCGAGCTGGGCCAGGTGCTTGGTGGTCTCGCCTTGCGAGAGGTCCGAGCCGCTCACCGAGAAGCCGTGCGCGAGCAAGACCTCGGCGATGCCGCTCATGCCGATGCCGCCGATGCCGACGAAGTGAATGGAGCGTATGCGCCCACGAAACATGAGGACTCCCGCTGGCTCAGCCGGTGATGTCGACCCGCAGATCGATGGGTTTGAGACGCAGCTGCGCCCGCGTGACCTTGGGTCGGCGCGAGATGCGAGCGCGCGCCGAAGGGTCTTCGGGCTTGGGAGCGGCCTCACTCGGCAGCGGCGCGAGCGAGGGTTGCTTGGTTGGCTCGGGCATCCCGTCAGCTGAAACGCCGAGCCAGGCACACAGGTCGTCCACGATCGCCGCGGCGGCATCGGGCCGGCCGAGACGACGTGCCGCCTCGGCCATGGCGCGCCGCCGCGTGGTACCGCGCATGAGATCGCGCACCTCGGTCGCGAGACCTTCGGCGCTCAGCTCGTCCTCGCGGATCGCGATGGCCGCGCCTGCACGCTCCATGGCGAAGGCATTCTTGGCCTGGTGATCCTCGGCCGCGTGCGGGAAAGGAATCAGCACCGAAGGCTTGCCGATCGCGCACAGCTCCGCGAGCGTGGTGGCACCTGCCCGCGCCACGACGAGCGATGCGCTGGCGTAAGCGCGCGCCATGTCGTCGATGAAGGGCACGACCTCGGCGTCGACACCCAGGCCCCGATAGCGCTTGCGCACCTCGTCGACCATGCGGTCGCCGGTCTGGTGCAACACGCTCACGTTCTGTGCGCTCACGCCGGCCAGCGCGAGCGCCAGTGGGACCACTTCATTGAGGGTCTTCGCCCCCTGCGAGCCGCCCAGCACCAGGATGCGGCGCGCGCGGGCCTCGACCCCGGCCGGATCGTGGCCTGCGAGGTGTGCGGCCTCCACGAACGAACGACGCACAGGATTGCCGAGCACACGGGCCTTGTCCGCACCGAAGTGCGCGCTGGTCTCGGGATAGGTCAAGTACGCGCGCCCCACGGTGCGAGCGAGCCAGCGATTGGTGAGACCAACGTGCGCGTTCTGCTCCAGCAGCGCGGTGGGGATGCGCATGCCCGCCGCCAACAGCAGCACCGGCCCGGCGGCGTAGCCACCAAGTCCAAGCACCAGCTGCGGCTTCCACTCACGCAAGAGCTTCGCCGCCTGTCCGGCCGAAACCGGCAAGAGCGAGAGGTTGCGCAGCAGCGCAAGCGGCGAGCGCCCGAGCAAGGGTTTCACGTCGATCAGGCGCAACTCTTCGCCCAGCTTGGGAAGCACGCGGTTTTCGATGCCGCGCTCGGTGCCCACGAAGAGCACCTGCACGTCCGGGTTGCGACGTCGCAGCTCCTCGACCACGGCGATCCCGGGGAACAAGTGTCCGCCTGTGCCACCACCCGCCACCACGATTCGTTCGATCATGCGACGCCTCCGAGAGCACGAGGAGCTTGCCCAGCACTGTGAGCAGCAGAAACTCTGGGCCTGGACACGTTGAGCAGCAGGCCCACAGCCAGGCAGTTCACGAGCAGCGACGAGCCGCCGTACGAGATGAAGGGCAACACCAAACCCTTGGTGGGCAAGAGGCCCACGGCCACCGCGAGGTTCGTGAAGGCCTGCGTGCCGAGGAAGAGCGTGATGCCGACGGCGAGGTAGGTGCCGTACTCGTCCACGGCGCCAAAGGCCGCGCGCAGACCGCGCGCCACCAGCAGCAAGAACGCGAACACCATCGCGAGAAAGCCGAGGAAGCCGAGCTCCTCGCCGATGATGGCGCTGATGAAGTCGGTGTGCGCTTCGGGCAGGAACAGCAGCTTCTGGTGACTGTCGCCGATGCCGACGCCCGTGGTGCCGCCGGCGCCGAAGCTCATCAGCGACTCGGCGATCTGGTAGCCCGCGGTGTGGCGATACTGGAAGGGCGAGAGAAACGCGGTGATGCGGCGCATGCGGTATTCGGAACCCGCCACCAGGAAGTACACGATCGGCAGCGCAAGTATGCCCGCGCCCAGGATGTAACCGAGGCGCGCGCCTGCTGCGAAGAGCATGAAGAAGGTGATGAGACCGATCATCACGGCGCTGCCGAAGTCAGGCTGCTTCAGACACAGGATCATCACGACGCCCGCGCCCAGCACGTGCGGCAAGAAGCCCACCGAAAACGAACGGATGCGTTCCGTCTTCTTGGACAGCGAGTACGCGAGCCAGCAGATCATCGCGACCTTGACGACCTCGGCAGGCTGGATGTGGATCGGGCCGACCGAGATCCAGCGCGCCGCACCGCCCGCCGCGTGACCGAAGCCAACGGCCGTGACGAGCAAGAGCCCGAGCGAGACGAACAGGAACGGATAGGTGAACGCGCGCAGCCGGTGGTAGTCGATGCGCGCGGCGACGACCATCACGGCCAGGCCCAACGCGGCGAACACGGTCTGACGGATCAAGAAGTACTGACCGCTGCCGTAGCGCTGGTGTGCGAACACGGCGCTCGCGCTGTAGATCATGACGATGCCGAAGGCGACGAGCGTGAGCACCGTGGCGCCGAGCACGGCGTCGGCTGGACCCGTGATCTCGGGGTACTTCGGAGCCTTGGCGGGCTTGTCGGCAGGCGGGACGCTCGCGGCGGGAGCCGTGGTCTTGCGATCGTGCTCGCGCGACTTGCGCTCGGGCTCGCGTTCGGGCTCGCTCGGCGTGCTGCGACGCACGCGCACGTTGCCTTCGGGCGGGCGAGCGGAGGACAAGAGGTTGCGCAACATGCCCATCAACCACCTGCCTTCTGCTCGTGCACGGCGGCAGCGAACACGTCGCCGCGGTGAGCGTAGGAGCGAAACATGTCGAAGCTGGCGCAGGCGGGCGCGAGCAGCACCGCATCGCCTGGCTCAGCGAGCTTGCGTGCGAGCGCGACGGCGGCCGGCATGGACTCCGCCGAGACCACCGGGTACGGCTCGCCCGCGAGCGCCTTGCGGATGATCGGCTCGGCTTCGCCGATCAAGACCACGGCGCGCGCGCAGGAGCGCAAGCGATCGCGCATCGGGCCGTAGTCACCGCCTTTGTCCTTACCGCCGGCGATCAGCACGATGCGCGCGACGCTGGGCGCGAGGCCCTCGAGCGCCGCCACCGTCGCGCCAACGTTCGTCGCCTTGGAGTCGTCGTAGTAGCGAACGCCTTCGAGATCGGCCACATGCACCATGCGGTGCGGCAAGCCGGAGAAGCTCTCGAGCACCGCAAGGATATGTTCCTTCGCGACACCCGCAAGACGCGCGCACAGCGCAGCCGCGCAGGCGTTGCCCACGTTGTGCTCGCCCGTCATGCGCAGCTGCGCGACCGGCAGGAGCGCGCCCGTGAGCTCGTCGGTGATGACGCCGTCGACGACTCGCACCGCACCGGACTTGCCGGCGTAGCGATGCAGCGTGGCGGCGGCACCGGCCGCGAGCTTCGCGCACAGCGCATCACCATCAAGCAACACCGCACTGTCGCCCGCGCGCTGGCAGCGGAAGATGTTCGCCTTGGCCTGCGCGTAGGCTTCGAAGGTCGGGTAACGATCGAGGTGGTCTTCGGTGACGTTGAGCAGGGCTGCAACGTGTACGTGCAGGCGTTGCACGCGCTCGAGCTGATAGCTCGACAGCTCCACCACCACGTAACCGCCTGGCTTCGCGGCGTCCGTGCTCACGACGTCGACGAAGGGCGTGCCGAGGTTGCCGCCCACGAACGTCGGTCGGCCACTGCGCTTGCACATCTCGCCGACCAGTGTGGTGACGGTGCTCTTGCCGTTGGTGCCCGTGATGCCGATCACGGTAGCGTCGATGAACCACGAGGCGAGCTCGACCTCGCTGGCGATCGGGACACCGGCTGCGTCGGCCGCGACCAGCGCGGGCATCGAGGGAACGCCGGGCGAAAGCACGATTTGGTCGACCGACGCGAACAGCTGCGGATCGTGCGCACCGAGCACGAGCTGGGCACCCACCGCACGCACCTGCGCAGCGGCCTCGCCCAGCTCACTCTCGCTGCGCAGATCGTTGGCGATCACGCGCGCACCACGCGACGCGAGCAGGCGCACGGCCCCGAGGCCGCTCTTGCCCAGACCCACCACCAACACGCGTTTTCCCTGTAGCTCCATCGCCGGCTACCTCAGCTTCAACGTGGAGAGGCTCGCGATCGCGAGCATGATGGAGATGATCCAGAAGCGGACGATGACCTTCGGCTCGGCCCAGCCCTTCTTCTCGAAGTGGTGGTGGATCGGCGCCATCAAGAAGATGCGCTTGCCGAACACCTTGAACGCGAACACCTGGCCGATCACGCTGACGGCCTCGGTCACGAAGATGCCGCCCAGCAAAAGCGAGAGCAGCTCGTTCTTGGTGACGACCGCAAGCGCACCGAGCCCACCACCGAGCGCAAGGGAACCAACGTCGCCCATGAACACCTGCGCGGGGTAGGTGTTGTACCAAAGGAAGCCAACGCCAGCGCCGATCATCGCGCCGCAGTAGATCGAGAGCTCACCCGCGCTCGCGATCGATGGGATGTCGAGGTAGCGCGCGATGTCGCGTCCGAAGAGCGTGAGACCCGCGAGATACGCGAGCACGAGGTAGGTGCCGGCGTTGATCATCACCGGGCCAATCGCGAGACCGTCGAGGCCGTCGGTGAGGTTCACGGCGTTCGAGGTGCCCACGATCACAAACGCGGCAAAGATCACGTACAGCCAGCTAGGCATCGCGAGCGGATGCTTCTCGAAGGCCAAGAACGGGACCGACAAGCGGTCACGCAGCGCCTGCCAGTCGTCGGGCAGACCGGAGCTGCCGTACCAGAGGTAGCCGCACACACCCAGCGCGATCGCGAACTGCAACAGAAGTTTGTAGCGGCCCGGTAGGCCACCGCTGTGCTTCTTGCGAATCTTCGCGGCGTCGTCGACGTAACCGATGCCACCATAGAGCGCGGTCACCGCGGCCACCAGCCACACCATCGTGTTGCGCGGATCGGCCCAGAGTAGCGTCGCACCGATCAGCGCGAGCAAGATCAGCGAGCCACCCATGGTGGGCGTGCCCGCCTTGCTGAAGTGCGAGGCGGGTCCGTCCTTGCGTACGACCTGACCGATCTGCTTGGACTGCAGCGTGCGGATGAACCACGGATACAGGCCGAAGGTGAGCAGCATGGCCGTCATGGTCGCGGCCAACATGCGGAACGGCACGTAGCGCAATACGTTCAGGAACGACAGCGACGGATGCACGTGCAGCGGATACAGGAGGTAGTAGATCATGCACCCCTCCCCTGCGCGCCGCAGATCGCCTGCACCACGCGCTCCATGCCGAGCGAGCGCGAGCCCTTCACCAGCACCGCGTCCGTGCTGGACGTGGGGCCAGAGAGCAGCTCCGACAATGGAGCGATGCAGTCGAGCGGGTCGCTGAAGTGCTCGATGCGCGGCACGACGCTGGCGTGCGAGGCGGCGGCTTCGTCGCGTGCGGCAGCAGCCGCGTGCTGCATCTGCTGACCACACAGAAACACCGCCGAAAGACCCAGCCGCACGACCTCGCGGCCGACGCGCTCGTGCTCGGCACGCGAGTGCTCGCCGAGCTCGGCCATGTCGGCGAGCGCGGCGATCGAACGACCACCCCGCACGCGCGCCAGCGTGGAGAGCGTGTGCAGCGACGCCGCCATCGAGGCCGGGTTGGCGTTGTACGTGTCGTCGATCACGAGACTACCGCCCGGGCCTGCAACGGGCAAAAGCCGCCCTGCCGCCGGAGCGACCGAAGGCAAGCCGAGCGCTGCCGGCTCGAGCTGCGCTTGTGTGTGCAACGCCAGCACCACAGCGAGCGCTGCCGCAGCATCGAGCGCAGGCCCAAAGCCGCACAGACCGAGCACCACCTCGAGCGGAGCCTGGCGACCCGACACCTTGTACGTCGCAGCGGTGGTGAGATCTGCACGCACCGCATGCTTCACCAGCTGCACCAGCGCGCTCGCGTGCTCGCCGAACGAGATCACCCGGCGCGCCGCGAAGCCCGCGGAGCGCTTGCGCAAGGACTCGCTGTCGGCGCTGTAGATCGCGACGCCGTCCTTGCCGAGGCCGCGCAAGAGCGCGCACTTCTCGTCGGCCACGTCCGCGAGCGAGCCGAGGCCCGCGGTGTGCGCGAGTGAAACCGTAGTGACCACGCCGACATCCGCGCGCGCGATCTGAGCCAGGCGCGCGATCTCGCCCGGACCGCTGGTCCCCAGCTCGACGACCGCGACATCGTGCGCCGACGTGAGCCCGAACAGCGTCATCGGCACGCCGATCTCGTTGTTCAGGTTGCCCTGCGTGCGCAGCACGTGGTGACCGAGCGCCGTGAGCGCCGCAGCCGTGAGCTCCTTGGTGGTGGTCTTGCCGGCCGACCCGGTGATCGCAACCACGGTCTTGCCCCAACGCGCCCTGTGCAGGGCCGCGAGCTCTCCGAGCGCGCGCCGCGTGTCTGCAACCACGACGGCGGGCAAGCCTGCGGGCACTTGGTCGACGCGCTCGACGAGCGCCGCACAGGCACCCTGCGCAAGCGCTTGCGCCAGGAACTTGTGGCCGTCGTGGTGCTCCCCGCGCAACGCAACGTAGAGCTGTCCCGGCTGCACGGCGCGCGAATCGGTGACCACGCCGTGGACGCGCTTGCCCGCGCACGCCGGGTCGATGCGACCCGAGCAGGTGGCAGCGATCTCGCCGAGCACGAAGGCAGCCTCGTTCTGTGGGATCGGCGTCGCCATCACGCGCCTCCCACTTCGGCGATGGCGGCGCGCGCCTCGACACGGTCATCGAACGGCAGCTGCTGCGAGCCGATGATCTGCACCGTCTCGTGGCCTTTACCCGCGAGCACCACGCTGTCGCCTGCTCGTGCAGCGCGCAGCGCGAGCCGGATGGCCGCGCGACGATCGACCTGCACCGCGTAGCCGCGTTCGCTGCGCACGAAGGCTTCCGGCTCACAATGCGCGAGCGACGAGGCGCTCACGCCCGCCTCGATCTGCGCCACGATGGCTTCGGGCACTTCATTGCGCGGGTTGTCGCTGGTGAGCACCACGAGGTCGGCGAGCTCCGCCGCGGCCCGCCCCATCAACGGGCGCTTGCCTGCATCGCGGTTTCCGCCACAGCCGAAAGCAACGATCACGCGGCCCGGCGTGGTCTTGCGTACCGCGCGCAACACACGGCTGAGCGCGTCGGGTGTATGCGCATAGTCCACGAACACCAGCACATCCTGCGGATGCGCGACGCGCTCGAGCCGACCGGGCGCGCCCACTGCGCTGGCGAGTCCGCTCGCGATCAGCGCGGGTGCGATGCCCAGGGCGTGAGCACAGCCCACCGCGACCAGCAGGTTTTCGAGGTTGTGCTCGCCGATCAGCGGGCTGTGCAGCGCGAGTCGACCGGCCGGGGTTGCGACGTCAGCACGGATGCCCTGTCGATCGCTCACCCACTGCAGGACGCGCACCTCGGCCTCGTCCGACGCATGCCTGGAGCAGCGCAAGAGCTTGCCGCGCACGCTCCGAGCGATCGAAGCACCGGCGGCGTCGTCGATGTTCACCACGGACGTGTCGGGTGCGAGCTCGGTGAACAAGCGCCGCTTGGCTTGCTCGTACTCGGCCATGCTGCCGTGGAAGTCGAGGTGGTCCTGCGTGAGGTTCGTGAACGCAGCCACCGCAAAGCGCACGCCGTCCACGCGATGCTGCGCAAGGCCGTGGCTCGAGACCTCGAGCAGGAGGTGCGTTGCACCCGTATCGACGGCCCAGCGCGACAGACGCATCAGATCGTCGGCCATGGGCGTGGTGTGTGTGGCCTGGCGCACGCCGCCCGGGCCGCGGAAGCTCACCGTGCCGATCACTGCGGGCTTGCCGCCAGCCGCCTGCAGCACTGACTCCAGCAAGTACGCGGTGGTGGTCTTGCCGTTGGTGCCCGTGATCCCAACAACACCAAGTTGTCGCGTGGGGTCGTCGTAAAGCAGCGTTGCGACGCGCGCGAGGCTCACGAGCCCGTCATCGGCCACCGCCACCGGGACGCGCAGCGGCAACGGCCGTTGCGACAACACTGCCACGGCGCCGCGTGCGATCGCAGCTTCGGCAAAGGTCGCACCATCGCTGCCGGCGCCCGCGATCGCGACGAAGAGATCGCCAGGCTCGACGTTGCGCGAGTCGTGCCTGACCCCACGAACCTTGACGCTCGCGTCGCCGTCGATGCGGCGCGCGATGCCCGACCGCACGAGCTCTTGGAGCGCGAGCTCAGCCATCGTGACCTCCGGAGCGCGCAGCGGCGATCAACTGATGCCCAGCGGCCGGTTCAGCGGGCGCGGTGGGCGCCGCCGTGGGCTGCGCCGGCACGTCGGTCGCGCGTGCGGTGGAGGAATCGACACTCGGCTCGCCGTTCGGCGAAGCCAGTCTCAAGCTCACGAGCGCTCCGCGGTGCGCGACGCTAGCTGCGGCCGGCTCTTGCGCGCTCACGACACCGCTGCCCTGAACACGTACCTCGAGCTCAGCCTGCCGCAAGGCCGCGACCGCCGCACGCGCGCTCTGCCCGAGCACGCTCGGCACGAGCACTTCGCCTTCCGCCAAAATCGCCTCGCTCGGAGGCACCGCAGCGGCGGCAGCGACCGCCGCAGCCGCCGCCTTGTTCCCATCGACCTTGCGTGGCGCCGCTTGCTCGGCGAGCGAACCGGCGTTGTCACCCGGCACGCCGAGGTGCCGCAGCGCCGCGCCCACGAGGCGCCGAAACACCGGTGCAGCAACGCTGCCACCCTGATGCGCGATCAGCGGCTCGTCGAGCACCACCGCAGCCAGCAGCCGTGGCTGCTGCGCTGGCGCGTAACCCACGAAGGACGACGTCCAGCGGTTGTCCGCATAGCCGCCGTGCAGGTAGTCCGCCTTCTGCGCGGTGCCCGTCTTGCCGGCGACCAGATAACCCGGGATCGCGGCTTCCACACCCGTACCACCGGGCTCGGTCACAGCCACGAGCATGTCGCTGACCAGGCGCGCCACGTTCTCCGGGATCACCTGGCGGCGCACGTGCGGCGTCGCAGCCTGCACCACGTCGCCATGGCCATCCACGATGCGCTTGATGATCTGCGGCTGCATCAGCCGCCCTTTGTTCGCGATCGCACCCAGGCCCATCGCCAGCTGCAGAGCCGTGGTGCTCACGCCTTGACCGAAGGCGATGGTCGCCGCGTCCATGTCGTACCAGCGCTTGTAATGACGCAAGATGCCGGCCGTCTCGCCGGGCAGCTCGATGCCCGTGCGCTCGCCCAAACCAAAACGCGTGAGCGCGCGATACAGCCCCGGCCGACCCATCGCCAGGCCGATCTTCGCTGCACCGATGTTGCTCGACATCGACAACACTTGCCCAGGCGTGAGCAACTGGAAGTGATGCGAGTCGTGGATGGTGTACTCGGCCACGCGCGTGGCGCCATTCTCGCAATCGATGATCTGGGTGGGCGACACCGCACCCGCGGCCAGCGCGCCCGACACCGTGAACGGCTTGATCGTGGAGCCCGGCTCGAAGCGGTCGGTGATCGCGCGGTTGCGACGATCACCACCGGTCGACCTGTTCGGCTCGTTCGGGTTGAACGTTGGGTAGTTCGCCATCGCCAGGATCTCGCCCGTGCTGGGCTCGATCAGCACGATGCTGCCCGCGCGCGCCTCGTAGCTGCGCACGGCCAACTCGAGCTCGCGTTCCGCGAGGTACTGCAGCGTCTTGTCGAGCGTGAGCGTGACCTCGTCGCCTTGAGCGTTGCGCTCGTCGAGCAGCTGCTGCGAGAACACGATCTCACCGCGACGATCGAGCACCGCAGGAATGCTCTGCTGCGGCCCGCGCAGCTTGTCTTCGAGTGCGAGCTCCAGCCCCTCGATGCCGACGCCGTCGATGTTGGCGAAGCCCAGCACGTGCGCCGCGAGCTCGCGATTGGGATAGAAGCGCCGCGCTTCTTCCGAGATGGCGATGCCCGGCAGATGCAACGCACGCACGGCCTTGCCTTGAGCTGGCGTGACGCGCCGTTTCACCCAGACGAAGTGCCGCTCCACTGCGAGCCGTTGCGCCAGCACCTCGACGTCGAGACCGAGCAACGGCGACAGGCGCGCCGCCACGACCCGCGGATCTTGCCCCGCCTTCTTGATGGCACCCGGGTTCGCCCAGATGCTGTCGGCGTCGATGCTCACGGCCAGCTCCGCGCCATCGCGGTCGTAGATCGTGCCGCGCTTGGGCGCGAGCGAGACCGCGCGCAGGTACTGCTCCTCGGCCATCTCGCGCAGCGTGGCCGCGCGACGCACCTGCAGATCCCACGCGCGATACACGACGGCACTTGCGCCCCCGCCCAGCAGCGTGGCCAGCATCACGATGCGCGCGCGCATGAACAGGCCGCGACGGGAAGGCTCGTGCTTCATTGCGCCCTCCCGGACAGGCGCGGCGCGTAAGTGCCCTTGCCCACGCTGATCACGCGCGGCGCATTCACCACGTCCATCTGCAACGCGCTGCGCGCCACGGTCTCGACCCGGTCGGACTGACGCAGCGTGGCGGCCTCGAGCGACAAGAGCCGCTTCTGTTCCTGCAGCTTGTTTTGCTGTGCGCGTGCATCGCCGACGTCGTAGCCCAGGCGCACGGTCTCGAAGCGCAGCGTCAGGTGCACGATGAACGACGCCGCAGTCGCGACCACCGCCACCGTCCAGAGCATGAGGAAGCGGGCCTTCATGCCGACGCCTCCACTTCTTCCCTGGGCACGCGCTCGGCCGCGCGCAGCTTGGCGCTGCGCGAGCGACGGTTGTCGGCCTGCTCCTGCTCACCCGCCAAAAGCGGACGCTTCGTCAGTGGGCGCAGCCGCGCATCGTCGCGAAACGCATGCTTCACGATGCGGTCCTCGAGCGAATGAAACGAGATCACCACGGCCACGCCGTGATCGTGGAGCACGTCGGCCAAACACCCGACCAGAGCTTGCAGCTGCGTCATCTCTTGGTTGACCGCGATGCGCAGCGCCTGGAAGGTGCGCGTGGCGGGATCGATCTTCGAGCCCGGCGGCCGTCCGACGGCACGCTGCACCGCGCGACGCAGGTCCTCCGTGGTCTGCAACTCGCCGGCCTCGAGCGCGCGGCGAATCGAGCGGGCGATGGCGCGCGAGCGCCGCTCTTCGCCGTAGCGATAGATCACGTCGGCGAGGTCGGTCTCGGAGAGTTCCTCGATCAGCTCGCGCGCCGTGAGGCCCTGCGAGCTGTCCATGCGCATGTCGAGCGGCCCCAGCTGCGAAAAAGAAAAGCCACGCTCGGCGTCATCGAGCTGCGGAGAGCTCACGCCGACGTCGGCGACCACACCATCGACGCGCGGATGGCCCGCCGACGTCAGCAGCGCAGGCAAGTCCCCGAACTCGCCGTGCAGCACGCGAACGCGCGAGCCGTACTGCGAAAGACGCTTCTCTGCATTGGCCACCGCGCGCGGATCGCGATCCACGGCGACCACGAGGCCATCGGGCGCGCTCGCATCCAAGATCGCCGCCGTGTGACCAGCGCCGCCGAGCGTCGCATCCGCGTACACGCCGCCAGAGCGCGGCTTCAGCAACGCAATGGTCTCCTGCGTCATGACCGAGGCGTGGATGAACTCGTCCATCACAACCCCAAGTCGGCGAGGCGCCGCGCCATGGCTTGACGTTTGTCGGGATCGCCGAGCACCTCGTTGCGCAGCGTCTCGTAGCGATCCTTGGCCCAGAGCTCGAGATGCGGACCCATGCCGGCCCACAGCACCTCGCGATTCAAATCGCCATGCTTGCGCAACGTCCCGGGAATCAAGATACGCCCGAGCTTGTCGACCTCGCACTCGACCGCGCCCGACACATAGATGCGTCGCAGCATCGTCACCGACTCGTCGAACTGCGGCAGTCGCGACAGGCGCGCCTCGAACGCATTCCACTCGGGCAGCGGATACGCGACCACGCACGCCTCGAGCCCCGTCGTCAGGATGAGCTTGCCCTCGCCGAGGCCCGAGAGGACCTCACGAAAACGTGACGGCAGGGACGTTCGCCCCTTAGCGTCTATCGCGTGCTCGTACCTGCCTCGAAACACACGGGCTCACCTTCGGGCGGCCTCATTGGCACTGCTTGCCACTTCTTACCACCCAGCCCGGAAGCTACGGGCAAGGGGAAGGGACTGTCAACTTCTTTCAGGCGCGGGTAAGCGCTTGAAATGCCACCGCTTTTGTCGAGGCGCTGCAGTCGATGTAGGCAGCCTCCACACCTCCCAGACTTGGGCCGGCCGAACACCTGAACGTATGGCACGTTCCGCTCTGGCAAGGCTTGCCGCCCGGGTGGGCACTCGCCCACAGCAGCTCGCTCTTGCGAAGCTCGGAGGCCCTAACCTAAACTCTTGAAATCACGGACCCTTAGGAGAACCGCTTGCAACTGGATTTCCAGGCCCGGGAAGTAACGGTCAAGCTCGTTTATTACGGCCCCGCGTTGAGCGGGAAGACCACCAACCTCCAGGCCATCCACCGCCTGCTCACGCCTGAAGGCAAGGGCCGGTTGATGACGCTGGAGACACGCGACGACCGGACGCTCTTCTTCGATCTCCTGCCCCTCACGGTGAACACCGAGACCGGGCTCACGGTGAGAATCAAGCTTTTCACCGTACCGGGACAGGTGATCCACAACTCCACGCGACGCCTGGTCTTGCAGGGCGCCGACGGGGTGGCGTTCATCGCCGACTCGCAGGTCCAGGAAGTGCGCGCCAATCAGGCGTCGTTTAAAGACCTGCGCAAGAACCTGCGTGAGAACGGCATCGACCCCGCCGTGATGCCGCTGGTCATCCAGTACAACAAGCGCGACTTGCCCAACATCCGCAGCGAAGAAGAGATCATGCGGATGGCGAGCCAGGGCAAGGAGCGCATCTACCTGGCCACGGCCACCCACGGTGCCGGCGTGGCCGACACCTTCATGGGCCTGATTGGCGCGACCTGGGAGAACATGGAGCGCCAGCACCAGTTGAAGGAACGCTTCGGCTTGAATGAACAGTCGATGATGCACGACCTGCGCAAGCGCTTCGGCGCGCCGGTGGAAGCAACCAAGCATGGATGAAGCGAAGACCGCAGACATCTCGTACGGCGAGGTGACGAATCTCGAGGATCTCATCGATCGCGATTCGCTGCGTGAGGTCTGTCGCTCGTTCTTCGATCTCTTCGGCCTGTCGATCCGTGTGTTCTCCGCGCGCGGCGCGCTGCTGGCCAACGTGCACGAGGAGCGCAGTATCTGTCGCTACGTGAACTCGCTGTCGCGCGGACGCGTGGCGTGCAGCGAAACCGTGGCGCAGGCGCAGATGCTGATCCCACCCAGCGGCGCGACCGTGAGCCACAACTGCTTCACGGGTGCCATCTATCACGTGGTGCCGATCATCTACGACGAACGCCAGCTCGGACGCATCGTGATCGGGCCGTTCTTGCCGTCGGAGACCAACGAGGTCCCGGCGGCACTGACGAACATCGATCCGCAGCTCGAACCCGCGCGCGCGAAGCTGGCGCTCGCGGAGATGCCGCGCGTGCGCGCACAGACCGCCGGGCGCATCGCCACGCATCTGCGCGGCGTGCTGGATCTGATCTTGTTCGCAGGCCACCGCGCGCGGCTGACCAGCGCCATGCACCTGGCCACCGTGCGCGAGAACTACCGCGAGCTGTCCGAGAAGAACGCGCGCTTGCAGGACGCCTACGACAAATTGAAGGAGCTCGACCGGCTCAAGTCGAACTTCCTGGCGACCGTCAGCCACGAGCTGCGCACGCCGCTCACCTCCATCATTGGCTACTCCGAGATGCTCGAGGCGGGCATCGCCGGCGAGCTCACGGCGGAGCAGGCCGGCTTCGTCGAAACGATTCGCACCAAGGGCGAGCTGCTCTTGCAGCTGATCTCCGCGTTGCTCGACCTCAACAAGCTCGAACGCGGGCGGCTGTCGATCAGCACCGAGTACGTGGACCCACGCGCCGTGCTCGCCGAGGTGAAGGATACCTGCCTGCCCGAGGCCGAGAAGAAGCACATCAAGCTGGAGCTCAGCTGGGACCAAGACGTGCCCGTGGTGCAGGCCGACCCGGTGCGCTTGCGGCAGATCCTCATCAACCTGGTGAGCAACGCCGTGAAATTCACGCCGGAGAGTGGGCGCGTGGACCTGTCGGTGAAGACCACGCAGATGCGCGTCTCACGCGACAAAGACGAGGACGACGACGACGCGGACGGAGGCTTCGGCGCCGCACTGATGATGGCACCCGAGCGAGCCGTGGAGTTCTGCGTGAAGGACACCGGCATCGGGATCCCGGAAGCCGAGGTCGCGAAGGTCTTCGACGCCTTCTACCAGGTCGATGGCAGCTCGACGCGCGAGTATGGCGGAGCGGGTCTGGGGCTCTCGATCGCCCGCAGCCTGGTCGAGGCACACCACGGTTCGATTCGCGTGGCGAGCCAGCTCGGCCAGGGCACGTCGTTCTACGTGACGCTGCCCGAAGTGCAGCCCGACAACGGCTAGCCCGGCGAGCACTCCGGCTATGCGCTAGGCTTGCGCGGTGAGCGACGAATTCGCACGCATCGCGCGCCTCACGCGCCTTCTGCAAAGCACGGCACCGCAGATCGAGCTGGGCATCGGCGACGACGCCGCGATCCTGCGGCGGCCCGAGGGCCGGGTGGTGCTCAGCGTGGATGCCTCGGTCGAGAACGTGCACTTTCGGCGCGAGTTCGCCGCGCTCGACGTGATCGGCGCGCGTGCCTTCAGCGCCGCCGTCAGCGATCTCGCGGCGATGGGTGCGCAGCCAACGGCGGCGCTCACCGCGGTCTGCCTGCGCGCGAGCACCAGCGACGAAGAGCTGATGGCGTTGATGACCGGCGTGGCAGCGGCTGCACAGCGCTACGCCTGTCCGGTCGTCGGTGGAAATCTCTCGCAGGCGAGCGAGCTGTCGATCACGACGACGGTCGTGGGTGAGCTGTGCGGGCGGGCGCTCACGCGCAGCGGCGCACGCGCCGGTGATGGCATCTACGTGACCGGCACGCTCGGCGCGGCCGGCCTGGGTCTTCTGCTGCTGCAGCGGGGACAAGCGCAGCGCGAACCGCGATTCGTGGAACGCTGGCGCAACCCAACGGCACAGCTCGCGCTCGGCCAACGGCTGCTGCAGCTCGCCACCGCAGCCATCGACGTCTCGGACGGTGCCCTGCAAGATCTCGAGCACCTGTGCGACGCCTCGGGCGTGGGCGCCGTGCTCGACGCACCGGCCATCCCGCTTCTGCCGGGCTTTGCCGAGCTCGCACGCAGCGTCGGCCGCGACCCGATCGAGCTCGCGCTGTGCGGCGGTGAAGACTACGAGCTGCTGTTCACCGCGTCCGACCACGCGCTCGCGCAAACGCTGGGAACCCGGATCGGCGTCGCCACCAGGCAGGCCGGCGAGCTGCGGGTTCGCGACGCGCACGGCCAAGCGATCGAGCTGCAACACCGCGGCTACCGACACTTCGAGGGATGAGCTAGGCTGCCCGCACTGCGATGGACCCCAAAGCCTTACGCGCGTTGCTCGAAGACGTCCGGACCGGACACACCGCGGTCGAAGCGGCGCTCGATCGGCTGCGCGATCTGCCATTTTCGGACCTTGGTTTCGCCAACGTCGATCACCACCGCGCGCTGCGCGTGGGCTTGCCCGAGGTGATCTTCGGCCAGGGCAAGACGCTCGAACAGGTGATCGCCATCACGCACGAGATCCACGGGCGCGGCCAGGACGTGCTCATTACGCGCATCGCGCCCGAGGTGGGAGCCGGGCTGATCGCTGCATTCCCCGGTATCGATCACAACCCGGTCGCACGCACGGCCCTCTTGCGCAGCGCGGAGCTGACCAAGCGTGGCCGCGGAACCATCTGCATCGTCACGGCCGGCACGAGCGACATCCCCGTCGCCGCAGAAGCCGTCGTCACCGCGCGCGCCTTCGGCAACGAAGTGTTGGAGCTATACGACGTGGGCGTCGCCGGTCTGCACCGGCTGCTCGCGCGACGCCAGTTACTGTACTCAGCCAACGTGGTGATCGTCGTCGCGGGCATGGAAGGCGCGCTGGCCAGCGTGGTCGGAGGCCTGGTGAAGCGGCCGGTGATCGCGGTGCCGACCTCGATCGGGTACGGCGCCAGCTTCGAGGGCATCACCGCCCTGCTCGCCATGCTCAACAGCTGTGCGGCCGGCGTCACGGTCGTGAACATCGACAATGGTTTCGGAGCGGCGGTCGCCGCGACGCTGATCAACCAGACGGATCCCGTGGCATGAGCGAGCGCTACGCAGGGTTTCGACCCGTCGCTGGCGGCGAGGCCGGGCAGAGCGTGCTGCGGCCGGGCGGGCCGGCCAACGGGCCGCTCGCGCGCGACGCGGGACGTGGGCGCATCCTGTATCTGGACGCAGGCTCGGGCATCGCCGGCGACATGCTGATGGCGGCACTGCTCGATCTGGGCGTGCCGCTGGCCGTGATCGAGAGTGGCCTGTCTGGGGTCGATCTGCGCGGCTACAACGTACGGGTGCAGCCCGTCGAGCGCTCGAGCATACGCGCGCTGCACGTCGAGGTCGTCGTCGACAGCCCGCAGCCCGCGCGCGACTACACAGCCATCGTGAAGCTCCTGCATCAGGCCAGCTCGCTCACGGACGGCGCGCGCCAGCTCGCGCTCGCCGCGTTCGGCAGGCTTGCGCAAGCCGAGGCGCAGATCCACGGTGTGCCGATCGAGCAGGTTCATTTCCACGAGGTGGGCGCGATCGACTCCATCGTCGACGTCGTGGCCTGCGCTGTCGCCCTCGATCATCTCGGGGCACAGGTGCGCTGCTCGCCGCTGCCCATGGGACGCGGCTTCACGCGCAGTGCGCACGGCATGATTCCGCTGCCCGCGCCGGCCACGCTGCTGTGTTTGCAGGACATCCCCACCTACGACGCAGGCTCGTCGGAAGAGCTCGTCACACCGACCGGGGCATGCCTGGTCGCGAGCGCCGCCACAGACTTCGGCGGCTGGCCGCGCATGCGGCCCGAGCGCGCGGGCTTCGGCGCTGGCACCAAGGAGTTCCCCGACCGCCCCAATGTGCTGCGCATCGTGCTCGGCATGCCGGAGCCCGGCACCGAGCAAGCGCCGCGCAACAGCGGAAGCCACGTGCTCGTCGAAACCAACGTGGATGACATGAGCGGCGAGCTCGCCGCCTATGCCTTGACCCGTCTGCTCGAAGTGGGCGCGCTCGACGCGTGGACGACGCCGATCGGCATGAAGAAGGGACGGCCCGCCATCATGATTTCCGCGCTGGCCCAGCGCGACAAGCTGCAGGCGCTTGCGACCTGTATGCTCACCGAGACCACGAGCCTGGGTGTGCGCTACAGCCACGTCGACCGCATCGAGCGGCCGCGGCGCAGCGTGACCGTGGACACGGCATTTGGCGCGATCGCCGTCAAGGTGGCCGACGGCGACGGGCTACCGGAGCAAGCTGCGCCAGAGTACGAGTCTTGCCGGCGCGCTGCGCACTCTCACCAAGTCCCGATTCGAGAAGTGTACGCGGCGGCGCTCACCGCATATCTTACCGCGGCTCGCCGCAGCTGACGGCCCGAGCTCAACCTTCACCGCGATGCGCCCAGCCCAACCAACGAACCTGACCGTGACACGCCGTATCGGCGTCATCGGTGACGTTCACACCAACGACGACGTGCTCAGCTGGGCGCTGTCCGCGCTGCGCAACGAGGGCGTGGAGCTGATCCTGGCGACCGGCGACATCGCCGACGGCCCGAACCCCGCCAGCGCCGTCGACCGCTGCTGTCAGCTGCTGCAAGCCGCCGGCGCGCTCACCGTGCAGGGTAACCACGATCGCTGGCTGCTCGACGCCGAGCTGCGCGACCTTCCGGACGCAACTTTCCTCGACGAAGTCGGAGCCGAAGCGCGTGCGTTTCTCCGGCAGCTGCCGGCAGCGCTCGAGCTCGACACGCCGCTTGGCAAGCTGCTCTTCGGCCACGGCCTGGGCGGCGACGACATGGCCACGCTCTACCCCCACGACCATGGCCCCGCGCTGGACGACAACGCAGTGTTGCAGGAACTGCTGCGCGAAGGCCGCTACACGTTGATCGTGTCCGGACACACGCACCGGCGCATGGTGCGGTCGATCGACGGGGTGTGCCTGATCAACGCCGGCGCGCTCTCACGCAAACGCGAGCCGTGTTGTCTCGTGCTCGACTTCGAAGCCCGGCAAGCGCGCTTCCTCGACTACGCTGAAGGCGGCAAGACGCTGCCGGGCCCCGTGCTCGCGCTCTGAGCCCAATCCGAGCAATCTCTCTCAGCAGAGAGCGCGCGATTCTCAACCTCACCCGCTACCGCCCCGCCAGGCGCTTCTGCATCTTCTGCAGTCCAAAGCGCGAGACACCGAGCAACTGCGCCGCCTTGGTCTGGTTGCCCTTGGCGCTGTCGAGCGCGCGGCGGATCAGCCGGCGCTCCAGCTCGTCGACCTGAGCACGCAGGTCGAGCTCCGCAGCGCCGCCCTGCGTGTCACGGCTCGCGCCGAAACTCCAATGCTCCTCGCGGATCACGTCGCCGGCCAGCACCAGCGCGCGCCGCACCTCGTTTTCGAGCTGGCGTACGTTGCCTGGCCAACGCTGCGCGCACAGCACGTCGAGCGCACGGCGGTCGACACGCACCTTGCGACCCACCGCGTACTTCTCGATGAAGTGCTGCACGAGCGGCGCGATGTCTTCCATGCGCTCGCGCAGCGGCGGAACGTGCACGGGCACGACCGCAAGCCGGTAATATAGATCCTCCCGGAAGCTACCCTCCTTGACCATCGCTTCGAGGTCGCGATGCGTCGCGGCGATGACGCGTACGTCGACCGTCAGGCTGCGCTCGGCGCCCACGGGACGAATCTCCCCGTCCTGCAACACGCGCAAGAGCCGCGACTGCATGGCTGGCGACATCTCGCCGATCTCGTCGAGAAAGAGCGTGCCGCCATCGGCCACCTCGAAGAGCCCCAGGCGCCTGCGCTCGGCGCCGGTGAACGCGCCTCGCATGTGGCCGAAGAGAGCACTCTCCAGCAAGGTCTCCGGTATCGCGCCGCAGTTTTCACTCACCAGCGGCCGTAACTTGCGTGCGCTCTGCTCGTGAATCGCGCGGGCGATCAACTCTTTGCCCGAGCCGCTCTCGCCGCGCAGCAACACTGGCACATCCGAGGCGCCCACACGCAGGGCCAGCTCGAGCGCCCGCTGCATGGGTGCGCTGTGCGCGACGATGCCCGGGTAAGTGCTCAGCTCTTCCGTCGTGCGCTTCAACGACGCGAGCTCCAGCGCCTGCATCTGCACCTGCCGCGAGAGCCGCTCGCGGGCGATTTGGAGCCGCCGGACCGCGCGTCGTTCGCGACGCAAGCGCTCGGCCGACTCGAGCGCAACCGCAGCCAGATCGCTGAGATCCGACAAGAGCGCGACCTCGGCCTCGCCGAAAGCGAACGGTCGCAGGCGGTCATCCAGGTAGAGTGCGCCGCGCACCTCGCCGTGCGCCACGATCGGCACGGCCAGCACCGAACGCAGCGAAAGCGCATGGACGCTTGCGGCTCCGGAGAGCCGAACATCCTGCGCTGCGTCCACCGTCGACAGAGCCTGGCCGCCGCTGATCACCCGCTGCACGATCGAGCGCGACACGGCGTCGGCGCGCACTGCCTCACTGTCCAGCCCGCGACCGGCGCGCACGCGCGACACGCCCTCGCTGTCGTTCCACAACACGTAGCCGCGTTCGGCACCGCTGAGATCGAGGGCGGCCTCGAGCAAGATCTCGTGGATGCGGGACACACGATGTTCGGCCGTGAAGCGTTTGGTGAGCGCTGCCAGCTTACGCCAGCGCTCGTCGCCGGCCTGCGCCTGACGTACTACGGGTACGGCCGCGAGGGCCGCGCGATACGCCTTCACCTCTCGCAAGCGTGCACGCTCGGCGGGTGCGAGCGTCAACGCCGCGGCATCGAGCAACGACCGCAGCTCCGCGAAGCGTTGCCGGGCCATCGCCGCATCGTTCACGGCTTCGGCCGTACGCGCCGCCGCCAAGAGCGCCGTCACATGCACACCGAACTCGCCTCGCCGCTGCGCGTCGGAGAGAGCGCGCTGGGCGGCATCGAAGGCAGCGCGCGGTTGCCCACGCAGCCGAAACAGTGCGCAGTGCGCGAGCTCGCACTCCGCACGCGCTGGCTCACCGTGCTCGTCGGCGCATGCACCGTAGTGCTCGGCCAGCGCGCGGTCGGCGAGCTCCGCAGCTACCACGGCGGCGCGCGCGAACGTGACCCCGCGCTCCAACGCGGGCAAGTGCGTGGGCTCGGGCAACGCGTGCAGGCTCGAGAGCGCGAGCGCACGTTCGCCGCGCTCCGCATGAATCTCCGCGGCGAGCACGGTGCTGAACGCCAGAGCCGCGCTGTCCGACGCAGCTCTGGCCGAGCGCTCCGCCTGCGAGAGCGCTGCCAGCGCCACGTCGTGGTCTCCCGTCAGCTGCGCCGCTAGCGCGAGGTTGTAGAGCACGCGCGCCAAGTCGCCCTCGCGGCCCAGTCGCGCCAACCGCCGCGCCCCCTCGCGACACGCCTGCAACGCTGGTCCGAGCTCCCCACCATCCAGACGCGAGGTACCCACGTTCACCAGAAAGCTGGCCGCGGCGTGGTACTCGCCCGCGGCCTGCGCCTGTTCGAAAGCCTGCACGAAGCGGTCGCTGGCCAGCCGCAGCTCACCTTGTGCACGATGCACCGTGCCGAGCACCGCCAGTAGGCGTGCTTCCGCGGCCCGCTCGCCAAGAGTGCGGGCGCGCACCAGCGCCTGCTCCGCAGTCGCACGCGCCGGCTCCCGCTCGTCCTTGTGTGCCTGGCAGAGCGCAAGCACCTCGCTCGCACGCAACCAACTGGCATCGTCCGCGTCGTGGTCGCGAACCTCGACGGCCAGGCGCGCGGCTTGCTCCACCTCGCCTGCGTCGAGCGAGAGGCGCGCCAGGATCGCGCTCGCCGCGGCCGCGGCAGGCCCGCGTTGCGTCGGCAGCGCACCGCACACTTGCTCCGCACGTTGCCGCGCGTGCGCACGCTGGCCCAGAAGCCGAAGCAATTCGGCGCACGCGAGATCGACCTCGGCGCCAACCAGCCCCTCCAGCCGCTGCATGGCTAGTGCATAGTGGCCCAGCGCACGCAGCGCCTCGGCTTCGGCAAGATGCAACGCAACGTTGGCATGCGCTCCGAGCACGGCGAGCGCATCGGCGGCGAGCGCGAGTGCCGTTTCTGGCTCGCCGCGCCGCATGTGCGCCGCGATCTCCGTGAGAAAGAGCGCGTGCGCTCGCTCGTAGTCATCGCACGCGCAGGCCACGAACGCGCGCGCACGCGCGTCCAGCTGCGCGACGGGCATGCGCTTGCCGAGCTCGGCGCGGCGCTCGGTGCCGAGCTGCGCCCACAGCACCACCGCCAGATCCGGGCGCAACGAGAGTTCCGACCGCGGGCCGAAGCTGCATGCGCCGAGCGCGACCAACGTGCGGGCCTGCGCCGCGAGATCGACGCAGTCGCCAAGCAGCTCCTGTGCGACTTCCTGCGCCGTGCTGCCGCCGCACACCGCAAGGGCGTGCGCCAGCGCCAACGCGGGGCCGGGCAGCGCGACCTGTTCGGCCGAACCCGCCGCCGCGACATGCGCGCGCAATTGGCCCGACCGCAACATCTCGTCGCCGAGCGCCAAGCCCGCGCACAGCACGCGACACAGGCGGCCGGCAAGCCCTCCGCTCACGGCCTGGGCTTCGCGCACGAGCGCGCTCTTCACCGTGCCGAATGGCAGTGCGCGCACGAGCAGCTGCTGGACCTCCAGCTCCGAAAGAGGCGGCACGTCGATGGTGACCGCGGCGGGCCCGAGCGCCGTGCTTCGCTCCAACACGACGTTGCAGAATTGACCAGTCACCTCGGCCGAGCGCAGCACCGCGAGCGCTTGGTCGATCACGACGCGGTCGCCGTCCACCACGTGCAGCACGCAAGCCGAGGTCGGAGCCTGCGCTGGTAGCCCGTCCTCGATTCGGTACGTGGGCACGCTGCCGCCACTGGCGGCGGCCTCCGCCTGCAGAGCGCCGACCGCCTCGCGCACCAGACGCGAGCGGCCTGCGCCCGCCGGGCCCACAACGCAAGTCACGCCGGAACGCTGCAGCGCCTGCTGCAGGCGCGCCAACGGCGCCACTTGCCCGACTAGCGGCAACGACCCCACGGCCGCGGCGCGCTCGGCCGCACTGCGTTCCTCTCCGACCGCGGCACCCGTGGCCAGGCGCTGTGGACCGAGCAGCGACACCAGCTCCTCGGTGCGTGCGAGCAGGTCGCGCGCCGAAGCCGGCCGCTGCGACGGAACGGCGCTGCGCAAGCTCACAAGCAGCTGCGCGAGCGGCGAGGGAACCCAAGCTGGCAGTGGCTCATCCTGCGGCGAGGCGCGCAGCGCGCGAGCCAGCTCGTCACCCAGCGTGCTGCTGCCGCCCGCGTACCGCACGGGGGCCAGAATCCGCGAAGCCGTCACACCCAGCGAGTAGAGATCGGCCGCCGGCGATAGCTCGCCGCGCCAGAGCTCCGGGGCGATGTAGCCGACGGTCCCGAAAGCCTCGCGAACCACGCCCGGCTGGCGCGCGAGACCCAGGTCGATGAGCTGCGCATCTGCGAGGTCCTCGCGCACGATGATGTTCTGCGGCTTGACATCTGCATGGACGAAGCCCTGCGCATGCACGACCGACAGGGCTCGCGCCATGCGGTCGAGCACGAGCCAACACAGTCGCAACAACGTTTCTTTGTCGGCCGCGTGGCGCGCGGCCAGCTCGTCGGCGCTGACCCCCAAAGCCAGCTCGCTGACCAGACCGAGCGCGCCCGCCGGCAGCTCCAGCCGTGACCCGGCCGCATCGATGCGCACGAGCTCACAGACCCGCGCGACGTTGGGATGCGCGATGCGCGACAAGAGCGCGAACTCCCAGCGCACACGCTCCTCGTGCGCGGCACCAACGCACTTGATGGCCCGTAGCGCACCCGAGGCCGCGTGGTCGACCACCTGGATCACGCGACCCTCGGCTCCGCGGCCCAGCTCGCGCTGATACTCGTAGCGCCCCAAGAGCCGCTCTGGGTGCGCCAACGTAGTTGACTTGGAGCTGCTCATTGCCGTGTCAGAGAGTATCTCTGACCGTCCCGACCGACGCAACTGAGTTGGCGCTCGCTCGCCCGTGGGCCGGCCCTAGTGCGCGGCCGGCGCCGCCGGTGGCGCGCGCCGCGCGAGCTGCCGCTTCAGCTGCGCCAGCTCGCGCCGCAGCGTCTCGATCTGCTCGGCCTGCACCTGCAGCGCGGCCACCGCCATGCTCGTGTAGCCGTAGAGGTTCACCTGATCGCCGTCGACGCTCGGACTTGGCTCGACGTCCTCAATGATGAAGCCCATGCGCTCGCGAGCTGTCGCGTCGTCCTTGTAGCGCCAGCGTGCCAACGGCGTGCGCAGCACTTGCTCTGCCACCTCGGAAAGCTCACGCCGGTCCAGGTAGCGGATGTCGCGCTTGTAGCGCGCACGCGAGACCGGACAACCACCCTGCCCCATCGTGGGATCGCTCGTGGCGCACACCAAGTTGACCTGACAGCCCAGGCTCGGGTCACACAAGCTACCTTGACCGACGCAGGCGTCGCCGACGCGCTCCGTGGTGCACAGCGGCTGGCCGGTGGGTCCATTGTATTGCGGCCCACACACCGGGGCGCCGCAACTCTTGTACCAGTGCAGCGTGACAGCCGGGCCCGCGTCGACGCAGGCGCGCGCCGTGCAAGCGACGTTGCCACCCTGATCGCACGCACACTCGTTGCAACCGTCGCTGGACTGGAAGGTGTGGCCGGCTGCGTAGTGGTTGCCGCCGTAGAGGCAGCCGGTGCTGCCGCCGCCATCGGTCGGGGGCACCGAAGACTTTGCGCAGGCGTCGAGCAGCAGCAGGCTGACACAGATGAGCAACCGCGATGAGCGGGCCATGATGCGCCTCGTTGACAAGGGGGAACATGCCGCGACCATGACGAGCAGGCTACACCTCGAGCGGGTACGCGCAATCCCGGCGAGCCGGGCGCACCGCATGATCGGCGCGCGCTCTGCCGGGTTCGCATACGCGCTTGAAGAAAACGCACAGTCCGTCTATGCCTTTGACCATCGGTCCGACGACCGGAACACGAAGGGACACCACGTCATGAGTGAGAACGTTCGCGTCACCACCGTCATCGCCGCCGATCCCGAAACCGTCTACGAGGCGTGGCTCGACAGCCAAAGCCACGCCGCGATGACGGGCGCGCCGGCGAGCTCCGACCCGCAGGTCGGCGGCGAGTACACCGCATGGGACGGCTACATCACCGGTCGCTACCTCGAGCTGGAGCCGAGCCGTCGCATCCTGGCCGCGTGGCGCTCCAGCGAGTTCCCCGCGGAAGCCGCCGACTCGGTGGTCGAAGTGTTGCTGCAAGAGGTCCCCGAAGGCACCGAGCTGGTAGTGATCCACAGCGACCTCCCCGCGGGCCAGGCGCAAACCTACGAGCAAGGCTGGATCGAGTACTACTTCGAGCCAATGAAGCGACACTTCGAGCGCCCGACGCAAGCGCCCACCCACCCCCCCGTGGAGAAGCCCCGCGCTGCGAGCAAGCCTGCGGCGAAGAAAGCCAAGCCGAGCGCGAAGCCGGCCGAAGCGAGCGCGAAACCCGCGAAGCCAAGCGCGAAGCCTGCGAAGAAAGCCGTCGCCAAACGCCCGGCGAAGAAAGCCAAGACGGCAGGCAAGAAGCCGCAGCCCAAGCGCGAGGCTGCACCGAAGAAGGCCGTGAAGAAGCCGGCGAAGAAGCCGGCGAAGAAGCCGGCGAAGAAGGCCGCGAAGAAATCGAAGCGCTAAATCAGAGATTGCGATTCGGGATCGGTCTATCGTGCCGGGCAAGGCGTCGGGATCGCGGAGGGGCGCCGAAGGAAGGGTAGGTCCCCTTTCGAGGAGCGCCGACACAGAACCCGGCGATTTGAGCGGTGCTGGCGACGGCGGACGACCCGGAGTACACGCGCGCGCAACATGCGACACGGGCCGCCGCGGCCAAGGATTATCAGCAGCGCGTGGAGGCCGCGATCACAGCGGTAACGGAGCTGCAGGAGCACCGCTCAGCGTCGGAGTCGCTGTCGAGGGCCTCAACGACCGACGTGGAGGCAAGGATGATGAAGATGGGCGATGGAGGTTTCCGCCCCGCATACAACGTGCAGTACGCGGTCGCCGGATCAGAGATGGGCGGGCCGCGCACCATCGTCCACAGCACGAGCATCTCAGAAGATGCCAGCCGCGATCAGGCGCAGCGATCACGGCGCGTGGGCCGGTGTGTGCGCTGGCCGCGCGCACCCCTGGGCTGTATCGTGTGCACACGAGCCGGGAGGGGGAATGGACATCAGCCAGTGCCCGCGCTGCAGAACGCGCTTCCGTGGTGAAGTCTCGGCCTGTCCCATCGACGGCGAGGCTCTGGTGCGCGTGCAGGATCCCCTGCTCGGTCGCACCATCGCGGGCCGCTACCTGATCGAAGACAAGATCGGTGGCGGTGGCATGGGCGTGGTGTATCGCGGCCGCCATCAAGTCATCGATCGTGCAGTCGCGATCAAATTCCTGCATCAGCGCTTCACGCGCGACCCGACCTCGCGCAAACGCTTTCTCGGCGAGGCGCGCGCGGCCAATCAGATCGATCACGACAACATCATCGACATCACCGACTTCGGAGAGACCGAGGACGGCCTAGTCTACTTGGTGATGGAGTACTTGCAGGGCCGGTCGCTCGACAACGAGATCGGCGGCCAGCCCGTGCAACCAGTGCGTGCCGTGCGCATCGCTGTACAGATCGCGTCGGGCCTTGCGCGCGCTCACGAGCTCGACGTGATCCACCGCGACGTCAAGCCCGCCAACGTGTTTCTGATCCGACGACGCGGCGACCCGGACTTCGTGAAGCTGCTCGACTTCGGCATCGCGCGCTTCGAGCGCGAGGTGCGCATCACCGATCGAGGCTCGCTGATGGGCACGCCCGAGTACATGGCCCCCGAGCAGGTGCGCCACGGCGAGGTGAACCCATCCACGGATCTCTACGCCGTCGGCTGCGTGCTCTACGAGATGCTGACGGGCCAGCCGCCGTTCACCGGCAACATGACCGAGGTGCTGGTCAAGCAGATGCGCGAGCCACCTACCGCCCCGACCCGGGTCGTGCCTGGGCTACGCCCGGAGCTCGACGCCGTGGTGCTGAAGCTCCTGCAGAAAGACCCCGCGCGCAGACACCGTGATGCCTTTCACCTCGTGGACGATCTGCAAGCGTTGCTCGATCGCCTGCCGGCCGTGGATCTGCCGGCCGCCCTGCCCGAGCCGAACGTCCCCGCGCCGGCTGCTGCACCGGTCGCTACGTCTGCGCGGGCGAAGCCACCCGAGGCTTCGCAGGTGCGCCCGACCCTGCACGTGCCGACCGAGCACGAGGAGTGGGCGCAGCGCGCGGCCCTCTACAAACAAATGTTGCTGCGAGCCCACCCCAACGGCGACATCCCGGGGCCACTGCAGGTGTCGATGCAGCGCATGGAGCTGGCTGTGGCCTCGCTCGGCAAGCTGCGCGCCGAGATCGATGAGTCAGCGCGCCAACTCACCGCGCGCGAGGACGAGGTCCGCGGGACGCGTCTGCGCATCGGCCGCGCGCTCGACGAGCTGGCGCGCGACGAATCCAAGCTGGCCCGCGCGCTGGAAGCCAATACGAAAGAGGTCGAGCGCGCGCAGCAAGCGCTGCAAGAGTGCGTGCGGCGGCTCGTGCAACATGCACGCGACGCGCCCGAACCGAAGCGCGTCGGCGACCGGGTGTCGGGAGCCGAAGCGGCGCGGGGGCAAGCGCTGCACGCGCAGCTCGTGAGCCTGGCCAGCGCGGACGCGCGAGTGACCCAGATGCAAGCCGCCGTCGAGAAAGAGCGCTTGGCCTGGGATGACCTGCACTTTCAGGTCGCACAGCTGAAGGGGCGGCTGGCCACGCTCAACGCCGAGTCGAGCGTGGTGGTCGGCCACACGCAGGAGCGCGTGCACAAGGCCGAGGCCGAGCTGCGCATCGAGCTCGAGCGCCTGGTCACGGAAGCGGAGCGCCTCGCCGATCACTTGCGCGAGCGACCCGAGTTTGCGACTACGATGCGCTCGCAAGCCCTGTCGCGCTGAGTGCCTCAGCTCGACAGCCAGAGCGCCGCGAGGAAGCGCAGCGCGAACCACAGACCCAAGAGCGTGACGAACCCGCCCATGACGCGCATCCCGAGCGCGATCGTGACCTCGGACACGCGCGAGCGATAGCGCTGCATCAGCCGCAAGAGCAGGGCAAACCACGCGACGATCCCGCACCACACGCCCGCGGCAAAAGGCAGCGCCGCCGCGGGCGTCAGCGGGATGCCGCCGCTGGCGTACACCATCGACATCGCGGCGGTCCAGTTGGCCAAGAGCGCCGGGTTGAGCGCGCTCAGGCTGAAGCCGAAGAGCACGACGCCCTTGTCTCCCAGCGTGCGCTGCGGGCCCTTGAAGATCGCGCTCACGTCCGAACGCCCGAGCAGCAAGCGCGAGCCGAGCACCGTGAGGATCACCGCGGCCAGCGCCCGCGAGACCGGCTCGACCCAGCTGTAGCGCGTGAGAAAACGGCTGAAGCCCCAGCACGCGAGATAGGCGTACACGCTCTCGGCACTGGCCGCGCCAACCGCCAGATACAGCCCCGTACGCACGGCGCCCGCGCGACCGCGGTCGAAGACCAGGAGCGCCACCGGGCCGGCGATCGGGATCGACCCGAAGAACGACATCACGAAGCCGACCAGCGCCGCAATCCACATGGCGCGAACCCTTTAGCCTGAACGGCCGTCGGGGACCAGCCAGACGCGCCGGTCGCCCACGGTCGGGGTTGCGAAAAAGCTCCCCAAGCACGATGCTCCCCGCGCAGCACGGGCCAGGGGGCCGGTGCAGCCTTCCGCAAGGAGAAAGCATGCGACCTAGAATGATCACGCGTAAGAACTTGGGCATCCTCGTGCTCGGGCTCGGCGTCGTTACCGTGGCCGCCGCGGGCTGCGGCGGGACGACCGCCTTCTCGGACACCTCGTCGTTGAAGGTGCAGGGCACGCCTCCGCCGCTGCCTCCGCCGCCTCCGCCGCCCCCACCTCCGCCGCCTCCGCCGCCTCCGGCCCCGAAGCGCGTCGAGGTGACGGAAGATCAGATCGTGATCCACGAGAAGATCCAGTTCGAGACCAACAAGGCGACGATCAAGTCTGAATCGTTCGACCTGCTGAACGAGATCACCTCGGTCATCAAGGAGAACGCTCGCATCAAGAAGATCTCGATCGAGGGTCACACCGACAGCGAGGGCAGCGACAAGCACAACCAGAAGCTGTCCGACCAGCGCGCGGCCTCCGTGCTCAAGTACCTCACCGAGCACGGCATCGAACCGGCGCGTCTGGTATCGAAGGGCTGGGGCGAGACCAAGCCGATCGGCGACAACACGACCGAGCCCGGTCGCGAGCAGAACCGCCGCGTCGAGTTCGTGATCGTCGAGCAAGACACGATCAAGAAGGAGATCGAGATCGATCCCAAGACCGGCGCCCAGAAGGAGATCGGTTCCACCGTGATCCCCGCACCGGCTGCGCCGGAAGCCGCGCCCGAAGCCAAGGCCGAAGAGAAGAAGCCCGAAGCCAAGGCCGAAAAGAAGGCCGAAAAGAAGGCCGAAAAGAAAGCCGAGAAGAAGGCCGAGAAGAAGCCCGAAGCCAAGGAGAAGAAGCCATGAGGACCCTGCTCAACACCGCCCTCGTCACGCTGGCTCTGGGCTTCGTCGGCTGCGCGGCGCGTGATGCGGAGATGTACCGCACCGACACGCGCGCACTGCTCGAGACCAAGAATGGCGCGATCAGCGCCTGCTACAACGCCGAGCTCAAGGCCGACCGCAAGGCCGCAGGCAAGGTCGTCGTCCGCTTCACGGTGCAGAACGACACCGGCAAGATCGTGGACGCCAAGGTCGACGAGACGCAGAGCAAGGCCAGCCCTGCCCTGGGCAAGTGCGTCGTGGATGCCATCAACGGTCTCACGCTCGATCCGGCGGACAAGCGCGACGGCGACGCCACCTTCAGCTGGGAGTTCGAACCGCAAGGCTGAGCTCGTAGGAGCACGGCAACACAACGACAGACCCTCGAGCCTCAGCGGCTCGGGGGCTTTGTCTTTCTGACGCGGCGCGCTGCTCCCCTGCGAGCGCGCTCGCGCCTGCGTCAGCCGCCGCTGCCGGCTGCGGGGAGGCCGCACTGGCAAGGGTCGTAGCGGCCGTACGTGTTGCAGAGCTGGTTCGACATCGCCACGGGACCGACGGTGCACGGGCACCCCACCCTCTGGCCAGGCGTGCAGCTGACAGGTGGGGGCCCCAACTTCCGGGTGTCGGTGCTGACGATGGCCGAGCAGGCGGGCTGCGCCAAGCCGGCCAACAGGCATACCAAGAGCCATGCTCGCGACGACATAATCGATCGCATGTTCGCACAGTCGACGGCGCACGCAAGTGTGCAAGTGCGCAGGCCAGCGCGCGCTCGTAGGCCGCTTTCGGCACGACAAATCGGTGCGAAGCAGCCAAAGCAATTCGAGCTTGCTCTCAACTTCACGCACGGATCGCCACCGATACAACGTCGCGTGGCTGCGCGGTAACCAGCTGAAACAACTCGATGAACTGGCTTGGAGCGCAGCCAAGCCGCAGCACGAGTGCCGCGCGATCGGTCCGCGTTTTTCTAGCAGTCTTGCAAATTTTGTTTGAGTTCGGATCCGCGTGCATAGAATCCACGAGCATGCGCGAGCGACCTCTCGATGTGCTGGCTGAGATGACGCGGGTCATGCTCGACGCACACGACCGTAGCGCGCGCCTGCAAGTCGTGACCGACGCCGCGCTGCGCCTGACACCTGCAAGCCACGCGTCCGTGCGGCTCTGCGAGCTCGGTGACCGACTGCAAGTGGGCGCGCGCTCCGGTGTCGGGATCGAGCTTCCGGCAGCCAGCCTGCGCAAGGGCCAAGGCGTGCTCGGCTGGGTCGCCCAGAACGGTGAGCTCGCGAGCGTCCCGGATATCAGCCATGATCCGCGTTTCTCGCCGATCGACAAGCGCGGCTTCGAGGTGAGCTCGCTGGTATCGGTGCCGATCCAGGCGCGCGGCGAGACCCTCGGCGTACTGTCGCTGTCAGCGCCCGAGCGCGAGGCGTTCGGCGACGATCACCAGTCGCTCGCGCTGCTGCTGGCACACGCAGCCGCGCAGGCCTTGCTCACCTCGGAGCTGGAAGAGCTCTCGATCACCGATTCGCAGACGCAGGCCTACAACCGCCGCTACCTCCTGCCGCGTTTGCACCAGGAGATGGAGCGCGCCTGCCGGCACGGCGAGGCGCTCAGCGTCCTGCTCATCGACCTCGACCACTTCAAGCAGGTCAACGATAGCCACGGCCACGCCGCCGGTGACGCCGTGCTGCGCGCATTCGCGGATGCGGTGCGCGAGGAAGTGCGAGGCATCGACGTGCTGGTGCGGCGCGGCGGCGAAGAATTCGTGCTGCTGATGCCGAACACGGGCGACGAAGCCGCGCACCTGGTGGCCGAGCGGCTGCGCACACGCATGGCCAGCTCCCCGCTGCGCGCACGCCCCGAGCTGCCCATCGTGCAGACGATCTCGATCGGCGTCGCCACCTGGGACGGTCACGAGAGCCCCGAGCTGCTCGACGAGCGCGCCGACCTCGCGATGTACGAAGCCAAGCACGATGGCCGTAACCGCGTGGTGCACGCCAGGCCCTCGGTCCCCGCGCCCGCCACCGCGACCATCTCCAAGCATTGAGCCATGAGCGCGCCGCGCGAAGAGCTCGTCGATCTGGTCGACGAGGATGATCGTGTCATCGGCTGTGTGACGCGCGCCCAGATGCGCGCAGGCAATCTGCTACATCGCAACGTTGCAGTCCTGTGCAAGCGCTCCGACGGCGCCATCTACGTGCACCGGCGCACGGCGACCAAAGACCTGTTCCCCAGCTGCTACGACATGTTCGTGGGTGGCGTGGTGAGCGCCGGGGAGAGCTACGCGCACGCGGCCGAGCGCGAGATCGGCGAAGAGCTGGGCATCGTGGGCACTTTGCCGCAACGTCTCTTCCATCATCGCTGCGAAGGCCCGCGCACGCGCTCACACACCGAGGTGTTCGAGGTGGTGTGGGACGGCGCGATCACGCACCAGGCGAGCGAAGTCGCGTGGGGTGGCTACCGCACGTTGCGCGAACTGATCGACAACCACGAGCGTTTCGATTTCGTTGCCGACGGTGCCGAGATCTTCGCGCGCTATCTGCAAACACGGCCGCGCTGATCTGCCATCAGCCGCAACACGGCGGCCGCGACGACGAAACATTTATGCAACGACTCGCCGCGTTCCGCACCGCCTGTGGGTCGGCGGTGACAGGCGAAAACATCCGTCAAATCACTGAGTTGCGACTGAATCAGCCGGTGCATCGACAGCCCAGCGAAACACGTTGGAAACGCAATTTTTTTTGTTTCTGCGTTGATCCCGAAACACCCATGAAACAGCACGTCGCTATGTCTACACGTGCCAACCCAAAAAGGAGCCGCCATGACTCGGATCGCTGGACCCATCGCAGAGCGCACGTTGCGAGGCACGCGCCGCAACCCAAGCTCGTTCGTGCACTGCGCGCTCGCCGCGCTGCTCATGCTTGCAGCTAACGGCGGCGTCGTCGTCTCGTCAGCGCTTGCACAAGCGGCCCCGTCACCGGAGCTCGATCAACGGGTCGCGGACCTTGAGGCCTACGTGACCAACGGCGCGCCGAAGGCACTCAGCAGCTCGGGGCCGGGGCACAACGCGTGGATGATGACCTCGACTGCGCTCGTGCTCTTCATGACCCTGCCAGGCCTCGCACTGTTCTACGGGGGCCTCGTGCGCCGCAAGAACGTGCTGTCCGTGCTCGCGCAATGCTGCGGCATGGCCGGCATGGTCACCATTCTGTGGTGGGCCTTCGGCTACAGCCTGGCCTTCGCACATGGCAACGCATTTCTGGGCGGCCTGTCGTTCGCATTCCTCAAGGGTGTCGGGGGCACGCCGAACACGGACTACGCGTTTTGGGTCTCGCACAACGTGTTCTCGATGTACCAACTGATGTTCGCGATCATCACCCCCGCGCTGATCGTGGGCGCCATCGCCGAGCGCATGAAGTTCTCGGCGATCATGCTGTTCATGTTCCTGTGGATGCTCGTGATCTACTTCCCGATGGCGCACATGGTGTGGGGCATCGACGGCCTGATGAACGGCGTATGGAACCCCGACGCCAAGATCAAAGCCATCGACTTCGCGGGCGGCACGGTCGTCCACATGACCTCGGGCTGGTCGGCGCTGGTGCTGTGCCTGATGCTCGGCAAGCGCCAAGGCCACGGCCATCGGGCCTTCGTGCCGCACAGCCTCACTCTGACCATGGTCGGCACCGGCATGCTCTGGGTCGGCTGGTACGGCTTCAACGCCGGCAGCGCGCTCGCCGCTGACAGCATCGCAGCGGGTGCGTTCACAGCCACCACGCTTGCTGCAGGCGTTGCAGGCTTCACCTGGCCGGCCATCGAAGCGGTCCTCACCGGCAAGCCCACCGTGCTCGGCTTCTGCTCCGGCGCCGTCGCGGGCCTGGTTGTGATCACGCCCGCCGCCGGCTTCGTGACGGCGAACGGCGCGGTCATCATCGGCCTGCTCGCCGGCGTCGTGCCCTACCTCGCGTGCACCAAGCTCAAGGCATTCCTCAAGTACGACGATGCGCTCGACACCTTCGGCGTGCACGGCGTGGGTGGAACACTCGGCGCGCTGATCACGGGCTTCCTCGCTACGCCCGAAGCCAACGCAAACCTCGACACGAACCTCAAAGGCATCGTGGGCCACACGCTGTGGATCGAGCAACTCAAGGCGATAGGCTTCACGATGACGATCTCGATCGTGGGCACGATCGTGCTGGCCAGCATCGTCAAGGCGCTGGTCGGACTGCGGCCCGACCCCGATGCGGAGGAGCTCGGCCTCGACTACACCGATCACGGCGAAGCCGGCTACCATGCCGACGACTCGAGCGGTCACGCGGAGGAGGACGAGGGCGCACTCGTCGCGGCCCACGCCAAGGCCGTCGCATCCGGCACCTGAGCCGTACGCGTTGTCACTTGGAGAGGCCCCGGCTGCGCGAGCAGTCGGGGCTTTTCATTTGGTGCTACCTGCGCGTGAGCTCGTCAGCGTTTCAGGTGTGTGGAGATCACCGCGAAGCCGTGAGCGAACGCGCAGAACGCGGGCGCGCCGGCCTCGAAGCTGCTGCGACTCGAGATGTGGGTCAGGTCGTAGACGCAGCCGTCTTTCTTGATCAGGTAGATCTCGAGCGTGACCGGCACACCGTCGAGCTCCACATCTGCGATCACGTGCCGTGCGCCGCGACCATCGAGGGTAGTGGTCTCTTCGAGCCGGTAGTGCCGCTCGCTGGTGCCGAAGAACAGGTGGTTCACCAGCGCTGCTTCCGGCACGTCTTCGTAGTTGGAGCAGGTCGCGTTGATGCCGATGGTTCCGAGCTGCTCGTGATGCCACGCGAGGTCGTTGTCCTCGACACGGATCGGCGCGAAGCCCGCGGGCAGCGAGCCGACCCGATACTTCACCACGCCGTCGTCGAAAACACCGTTTCGAAAGGTCGCACCGCCGCAGCCGAGCAGCCCGAGCGCGCAAACGAGCACGCCCAGCACGTGGGGCCGCCTCGCGAACGACTTGGGCTTCTTGCGCATACCTACCGTGTATACCGGGACCGACGCTGGCCGCCCAAAGACATACGCACGCTGCGTTACTGCGGAGAACTATGACGAAAATCTGGTCGATGATGAACGTCGCATGGGTAAGCCCAGGCGAACACACAAGACTTACACTGCGCGACACCGCGCGCGTCACGGCTCGGTGGGCGGCCGCCCACGCACCGCGAGGATGTAGAACTGCGCATCTCCCTTGGGCCGCGGCACCACGACCTCGTCGCCGATGCTGCGCCCGAGCAAAGCGCGTCCCATGGGCGCCTCGCAGCTGATCTTGTTGCCGGCGAGGTCGGTCTCGTCGGGACCCACGATCTGCAGCGTGCGGCCCTGCCCGTCGTCGTCCTCGAGCGTGACCCACGAGCCAAAGTACACACGGCCATTTTCGGCTGGCTTTTCGCTCACGATCGTCAGCACATCGAGACGTTTGCCGAGGAACGCGAGGCGGCGATCGATCTCGAAGAGCTTGCGCTTGCCATAGATGTATTCGGCGTTCTCCGAGCGATCGCCTTCCGCAGCCGCGACCGCCACGGCCTTCACCAGCCGCGGCCGTTCGATCGTCCACAAACGGTGAGCCTCCTCCTCCAACCGCCGGTAACCCTCGGCGGTGATGTAGCTAGGCTTCTTGGACTCGTCGGGCCGGGTGCGCGCGCGTGTCATGGATCAGAACCTTGGCCGCGCGCGCTCGCGCTCGTCAATGCGAGGCGCGGCCTTTGGGCGGAGAGTCAGGTCCAAGCCGCGTATCGGTCGGCAAGCGAGCACGGAGACGAAGGTGGTGACCGACGACGCTCGGCAGGCGGCTGGGTGTCCCGCGGGGCGTACGAGCGCGACAAGTGGGCAGAGAAGCGGTGCGCCCGCTTGGCGCGACGAGACGGGATTGACTTGCGCGGCGGCGGGGACCTCGTTGCGCTACCGACGCCGCCGCTCTTGCAAGTCGAGCGCCGCGCGCCCAGAGCCCGTCCCCAACACGCCGTTCGTCAGCACGCGTTCTGTCTCGCGAGCCAGCAAGACAGATTCGGAAGGTCACCCGCCGCCAGCGTTTGGTGTAGCGTGTGCGAGTGATCGACGTGGACGTCGCGATCATCGGAGCCGGTGCCGTAGGCCTCGCGACCGCTGCGCTGCTCGCCAGCCGCGGGGACAGCGTGATCGTGCTTGAGCAACACGCGCGCTTCGGGCAGGAAACGAGCAGCCGCAACAGCGGAGTGATCCATGCGGGCCTCTACTATCCGCCCGGTTCACTCAAAGCAGAGCTGTGCGTGCGCGGGCGCGAGCTCGTGTACGCGCGTGCGGCGCGCGACGCAATCGCGCACCGACGCACCGGCAAGCTGATCGTCGCATGCGAAGCAGCGGAGCGCGCTCGCCTCGAAGAAGTACACGCACGGGGCATGCGCAATGGCGCCGGCGAGCTGCGCTGGCTCGAGGCCGCCGAGCTGCGAGCGGAACACCCGCGCGTTCGCGCGCTCGCAGGGCTGTGGTCACCCGACACGGGCATCGTCGACGCCCACGGGCTCATGCAGAGCTACTGGGCCCAAGCGCAGACCGCAGGCGCCGTGCTCGGTCTGCGCACGCACCTGACGGCGATCGAGGCCTGCGCAACTGGCTACCGGCTGTGCGCACGCGCGAGCGACGGACAGGCGCACGATCTGGCTGCGCGCAGGATCGTGAACGCGGCAGGCCTGCACGCCTTCGACGTGGCCGCGCTCGCGGGTCTCGACACAAACGTGCTCGGCCGGCAGCTGCATCTCTGTAAGGGCGACTACTTCACGATCGCTGCGCGCTTGCGCGATCTCACGGAGCACTTGATCTATCCGCTGCCCGCGGGGGCGGGTCTCGGCATTCACGTGACGGTCGATCTCGGCGGCATCCTGCGCGCCGGCCCTGACACGGAATACGTGGCGCACATCGATTACGCCGTGTGCACCAGCAAGCAGCTACGCTTCGCTGCCGCGCTGCGGCGTTACTTGCCCGAGATCCGCGACGACGACCTCAGTCCGGCCTACTCGGGCATCCGTCCCAAGCTGCACGGTCCCGAGCAGAGCTTCGCCGACTTCGTGATCGAGGACGCCGCGCCCCACGGCCTGCCCGGCATGATCAACCTGCTCGGCATCGAGTCGCCGGGCCTGACGGCCAGCGAAGCGATCGCGCAGGAAGTCCTGCGCCTGTTGCCGACCTGAGACGAGCGGGGCGCGTTGGGAGCCGCCCGCAGCTGCAACGCACACAAGCAAACGGGGTGAGCGGCCCGTCACCAGGCAGCCCACCCCGTAGCGCAGTCTGTTTGGCTCAGAGCGCCAGGTCTTTGACGCGCGCGCGCACCTTCTCGAGCATCGCGGCAGCCCGAGACAGGCCCACGTCCAGCACGATCGAGAGGAAGCGCTCTTCGTGCGTTCCTTCCGCGCTCGGTGCAGCTGCCGGCGGCTTCGCCGGCCGGCCGACACGACGCGCCTTGGGTGCTGCCACCGCAACGACCTTGGCCGAGGACGTGCTCACCGCACCGCGGCTGCGAATCTTGTACACGTAGTTGGTCGAGAGCTTCATGCCCTGCGCCTTCGCCTGCTTGATGACCTCGGCCACGGGCACTGCGCCCGGCAAGCTCAGCACGAACGCGCGCTTGGGCGAGATCGGCCGGCCACCACGGCTAACCGTCTTGGGTACAGCGACCTTGGCGCCACCCTGCGACGAGCGCTTGGCGATCGAGCGAATCACGTGGACGTAGCGATCACTGATGGTCAGCCCCGCCGCCTTCGCGCGCGCGGACACTTCCTTGGCAGGCATGCTCGCGGGCAAGTCACGCACGAACGCGGACTTGGACACGACCGTGCCTGTTGCTCTCTTCGTTTTCTTTGCAGCCATGATTGGCCTCCTCAAGGACGGCGTTGCCCGCGCATGTTGGGCGAGCATGATGTTTCGGATTGATGGACATGATGGACCGCGACAACCGCGGTCCGAACCTACTAAGCACCCCCGATACGATTCGAACGTACGACCAACGGCTTAGGAATTTTTAAATGCCGTTCTGACGGGGGGTGACACGCTCTGACAGGAAGTGACGCAAAGCCTTGTTTTATCGGGTTTCCTTCACTTGTTGAGCTGACTGGCTCTGACACGCTCTGCCCCCAAATGCCGGGCGGAAAGTCCCCCGAAAAGTCCCCCGAAAAAAGGCGGCTCTGATATTCTTTGGTCAGCCGTTCTACCACGAACGGCCCAGATGAGGTCAGATGGCCAAGCGGAAAAAGCACAAGGGTGTGGTGTTACTGAAACCGGAAGGCACCCACGGCTGGCGCGCTCGTTACGTGGATCCCGATTCGGGGAAGTTCGTTAAATTGTCCGTGCCCGAACGTGACGCCACCACCCTGGAGCTACGTGCGGATTGGGCGCACGATCTATCCCAGAAGCTCAGCAAACGGAAGCATGAACTAACCGACGGGGCTACCCGAAAAACAGGGGCAGCCTTCCCAGAAGTCGTGGAGGGCTACTTCAAAGCCCACGTGAAGCACGGTCGCAAGACCCTTCGTGGTTACCGCTTCGTGGCCGCTAAGCTCCTCGCTTGGGCCGCTGAGAATGGGGTTAAGACCGCGGACGAATTGACCCGCCCCAAGCTCATGGGCTTCAAAGCGAGCTTGGTGAACGAATGCAAAACGGTACCTGTTGAACAGGGTAAGCGAGGCGAAAAGAAGAGATTGGTTGAGAAGTTCCGCTCAAACGTGACGATCAACAACGAACTTCGGGCCGCCAAAACGATCCTATCCTACTTGGTGAAAACGGACAGCTTCGCACGCCTGAGTTTTGACGATCTGCATATAGCGCTGGAAAAAGAAACGGTTGGCAAGAAGGCCGTGAAGATCTTCAGGCAAGCCGAACTAACCAAGCTCCTGCAAGATGCTCTAGACCACGATGCAGCAACCTACGAAATGACCCGCCTGGAAAAAGAAGCGGGAAAGAAGGGCAAGCAAGGGCAGACCCTGAAGCACAACCCGATCGCCCCGTTCACGGCGTTTGTTCTGCTTTCCGGAATGCGTTTTTCCGAAGCCGTCAATCTGACGTGGGAACAAGTGCACCTAGATCTAGGGGAAATTCACTTGGCCGACACTGACACCAAGACACACCATGCACGAACCGTGGATCTTGCTGTGAGCCCTGCCCTTGGTGAGTTGTTGACCAAACTCAAGGAGCACAATGACGCTGGATCAGTGTTCGGAATGACAGAGGGTGAGATAAGGGCCGGTGGGAAACGAATAGCCGATAAAGCCTACTGGCAAACGCTCAGAGCCACATGCGGAACCTTCCTAACGTGTTCCCCTAGCATCTTTGGTGCCTCTTCTGCATACCGTAGCGCGTTTCAATTAGGGCATTCGGTGCAGGTTGCAGAGAAGCACTATCTCGGCTTGGTCAAAAACATTCCCAAGGAAGCAACCACGGTAGAAGCCGCCATGGGAATTGAAGCCGTACTGGCCCAGATTCTAGAGGCGATCCCCGGCCCCAAGCTCAGGTTGGTTGCTGCTGCCTGAAGCGGTGTAAAAGGCTTCCTGAAAGCCAGGCATGGTACGCAGGGAGATCCTGCGGCGAGGTTTGAATGCCTACATGAAACATCCGCTTTCAGCTTGAACAGAAAGCCCCGCCACCCTTTCAAGGTAAGCGGGCCAGCACTGAACACGTGTGCAGCGGCTCAAGCGTTACGATTTCCCTACACGGGCGCACCCAATGCTTGAGACCTACAGCCCCACGCTGTCTTTCAGCTCTTGAAGCTTCGCTTCTACAGCTTCGATGATCATTCGGACCGCAAGGGTTTGGATATCGGATCCGCCCGTTGCAGCCTTCTTGGAAGCTGAGCCCTTGGGACGGCCTGGTTTCCCCTTGGGCTTGGCTTCACCCTTGTTTTTGCCGGCACTGCGGACTGCGTACACGAGCCCTGTAGAAATATCCAAGCCCTTCGCCTTGCCAGCTTCAACCACCTCAGCGGCTTTGGCATCTGGCATCGTGCGAATGAAATCGGAAAGGCTTGGCCCTTCCTTCTTTGGGCCGGTCTTCTTCTTCGGGGCTATCTTCTTGGCTGGCATTCGGATCCTCATCTGGTCTGTGGCCCTTGGTGGGCCGTTGATCTCCGGCCGAATGGTCACAGGTTTCCGACGCTGAGGTCAAGACTTCGGTGCTCAGAACAGGCCGAAAGCGTCACGTCGGCTGAAGTTTTGAGCGGCAGTCCTACGATCCCGGCGAACCAAACTTAGCGGCTAGCGCATTCCACACTCTGCCAACCGTTGAGACGAGTTTCGCTTTCTTGGTACAGTGGCCGCATGCAAGAAGAGAAAGCTTCGAAGCTCCGGACCGCTTGGGGTGGGAAGCCGTGCACGCACAAGGACAAGACGAAGACCTATATGCTCGGCAGCCAAATGGGGGAGTTTGCTTGTCTCACGTGCGGTGAAATCTTCTTGAGCCGTGGTGAGTGGGAGGAATCCCGTGCGAGCGCCTTGAAAGAGTTTGGCGGCGAGAAACCGTAGAGTCCGGCTGGCAGGTCATCACAGCCTCTAGCGCCCTACCAGTGCAGGCGTTGGCGAGGGCTTATGTACGCACTAGGTGCAGGCTTCGCGCTCCGGGGTTGCCGGACCCCAACTTTTTCGAAGGCACACCCCTTCGAGACTTCTTCAGCGAAAGACCGTGCGCCGGGTGAATTCGCCCCTACCCGACCCCGTTCACACTCTGCAAGGATAATGCACCGGTTTTCTTGAGCGTGAAGCTCCTGCCCGGTCAGGACGCTCTCAAACTTGCGATACGGCAACCCGACTATCTGCCCAGTTGCGCCCCGCATGAAACGCGATCAAGACTCACCGGGATTCCGTCGCCAAACAGACACACCACACAACGCACAAAATCACTGCCCGGCCTCTTCTTCTCCTAGTTCTCGTGCTGTGCGCCTCCGCTAGCGGCAATATGTAATGAGCCGAAACCCGCGTTCTGTGGCACTGTCGTTGCTGGAGCTGGTGTGTACAAGGGCGCGTTGCGTCCGGGGAGTGGTGCGATGCGGTATTCCTGGATTGTTGGTGGTGTGGTCTTCGTGGCAGCGTGCTCGGCGGCCACCCCAGGCAGCCAGAAGGGCACCAACAATGGGACCGGCACCGGTGACGGCGCCGGGGCGGGAAGCGGCACCAACGGCGGGTCCGGGGCGGGCGCCATCGGCTCGGGCACCGCGGGAAACAGCTCCAACGGGACCGGTACGGGTTCGGGAGGAGGCGCCGGCTCAGGCACAGGTACCGGAAATCCCA
>DASVHQ010000325.1:0-1848 GCA_036382515.1 Polyangiales bacterium
GCTGGCCAGGGGCCGCAGATTGGCCTTGAGGGTGACCTGCAGGCAGTAGGCGAGGAAGGCCACGAAGATATGCGCCTCGATGCGATCCTCGTTGCGGTGGAAGATCGGCCGCACGGCCAGATCGTGCTTGAGTTCCTTGAAGGCCTGCTCGACCTCGGTGAGCTGGATGTAGAACGTCCACAGCTGCTCGGGTGCTCCGGCGGTGAGGTTGGTGCGCAGCAGGTAGCGGCCTTCCCTGCGGCGCACCTGGCGCATCTTGGCGCGGTCGAGCCCGAACTCAAGGCTCGCCGTCTTGGTCTTGGCGCTGGCCTTGGCGACCGTCACCTGCACCAGATTGGCGGCGCGTCCGGCTTCGTGTCGCGCGGCCCCGAGCTTCATCAGCAACTGGTCACGCGTGAGCGCCTGGCCTTGCAGCGCCTGCAGCCGATCGACGTAGCGGCGCAGCCGCCTGCGCCGCATGCCGCGCTCCTTGTCGATGCGCGCATCGCTTTGCGCGAGCACGTACACGTCCTCCTCAGTGGCCAGCCGCTTGACCTGCACGCCCTCGCGCACCTGCGCCCAGGGCTGGCCGAGGAAGGCCTGTTCGAGTTTCGTGAGCCGGCCCTTGGGCGTGCCCACCAGGTAGGACGCACCGATGGTTCGCATCTTGGCCAGACTCTCTTCTGTGGGGATGCCGCGGTCCATCACCCAGATGCGGTTGGCCCGCCCGTAGCGCTGCTCGATGCGCGCGAGGAAGTCGCTCAAGGTCGTCGAGTCGGCGGTGTTGCCCGAGAGCACCTCGTAGCTCAGCGGCAAACCCTCGGGCGTGACGATCAGCGCGATGACGACTTGCCGGCAGTCTCCTCGCTTGTCGCGGCTGTAGCCGAACTGGCGCAGATCCTCGGGCCCGCGCTCGACATCGGTCTCGAAGTAGGTGCTCGTCAGGTCGTACAGCAGCACGTCGAACTTTGCGCCGAAGAGTTCGCCCCAGCGGCGCTTCAAGAACTTGAAGAGCTCGTCCTTGTGCCGGGCGAGCCGGTCCAGACAGCGGTACAGCGTGTTCTTCTCGGCCAGCGCAAAGTCCGCGTCGAGCAGATCGGCCATGGCGCTGGCGTCGAACCACTGGCGATGCAGCCTCCACTCCGACCCCGGGTCGATGAGGCGATAGGCCACCAGCGTCTTGAGCACCTTCAGCCACGGCGTGCCTTCGCGCGAGGGGCGCAGTCGAGAGCGCCAGAAGCTGTCGAGTTCGAGCTGCTGCCACAGCTCCAGCGCCAGCCAGCACGCGCCCCATTGGCGCGGGTGCTCCACGCGCAGCTCGCTCAAGCGCACGCCGATCGCATCGACGTCGTCCGCTGGCATCGAGCCGGCCGGAAACAGCGCCACTTGACGCCGCGCTCCGTCCTCTTGCACCTCGATGGTCTTGCGCCACGCCTCGCGCTGGCTGGCGTTGATCTCGCCCAGGTAGAGCACCTGGCGCTGCGCCACGCGCCCATCGGCAAGGCGCCGGTTCTCGACAAGGTTCCAGTACTCGTGGGTCTTGCCGTTCTTCACGCGTCGGGTGCAACGCAGGAACATGCGCTGCACTCTACGAAGGACCTCACCACGTCGCAAGGACCAAGGTCTTCACTACACGCGCATCGGCGTGCCCGCCCTTTACAGATCAATCACTTGCGTCAGCCAAAAGACCGAAATCGCAGGAAAGCAACGGCGAGTTGAGAAAGACGGGCTAGCTAACGGCGCACGAATCGCTCTTGTCCCAGCGGCGTTGCAGCCGTCGGTCCACAACTGCATCAAGCCGCGGTGTCCAGATTCTTCTGGCCGGATCGCGACACGAACCGACGGCGGGTTGCGTCTTCATCGAGCTGG
>DASVHQ010000326.1:0-4138 GCA_036382515.1 Polyangiales bacterium
GCTTGCCCTCGTCCCTCAGGCTCTCGACGAGAAGCGAGCGTATTTGTCGAAGGTCGCGCATGTTCGAAGGACGCACGATCCTAGCAAGCAGCGGGTGAGACATAGAAGGCGTGGGCGAGTCACCCCGATGTGTGGCAAGCACCTCCGCGGCCAGGCCCATGCGGCCTAAGCTGCAACGCTAGCGCGCATGCCACCCAAACCAGCGCTCTCGTCGAGTGGGTGTGGGCAAACTAGCCTGCAAGCAAGGCTCTGCACGCCCTACGCGCGTGCGAGCGGCACACCGTGCAGACCGCGCGCTCAGCCGCCAGCGTCGGCTCCGCATACCGGAGCGGCGCCGGCGGCTGGATGCCAACTGCCAGCCGGACACGTCGGTGAGGACGTCGGGCTCTGACACGTCCGGTGAACCACGCCTCCGTCTGGCAGGCAGCAGATGCTGTCTGCCCTGGACGGCGGGGTCCAGAAGCACGTCCCCGGCGGACAGTCGGTCGTGCGAATCAGTCCGGTCGCGCACGTCCAGGCTCCGTGGATGTAAACCGGCCCGTCAAGCACGTCGGTTGCGCAGCCCTGCACGCACCACCAACTCGGTCGCGCAGTCGCGGCTGAGCTTGAGTCGGCCTGACCAGCATCACTGGGCAAACTCTTATGACTCGCGTCTGCGTCGTCCTCGCTGCAGGCAGCGCACATTACAAAGCAAATGATCCATGATCGCCAACGAAGCATAGTTGTCATAGCGTTGGATTCTTAAAGTACTCGCGGTGTAAGTGCCTCCGTGCACGGCACCGAAGGCAGAGAGCCGCGCTAGGCCGAAGCGTCACTGGCTTCGCCGGCGCTACTTGGCGGCCGCCGCTCCACACCCACTACCGGTCGGACACGCGGTCTTCGGAGCAGCCTTTTCCTCGGCTTTCGGAGCAGCTTTGGCCTCGGCCTTCGGTGCAGCCTTTTCATCTACTTTCGAGCCGGCCTTCGCGGAGCATAGGCACTTCGAAGGGTGGATCGGGGTTGCGGCGAGTTTACATAATTTCAATGACCGCGCAATTGCCGTCGGGTGACTGTAGGAGAAACCGGACATTTCTAAATTGGCCCTACAGCGCTCCGCCAAACCGCTACTACTTATGTCAACTCGCGAGTGGTCCCGATACGCGCTTCGAAGTTCCTGCTCCGTGACCCAACCTTGGTCGGCCCGGGCCTCATGTACGGCTTCAACGTCTACCGGTTCATCGTGCGCGGCGGGCTGATCGCCGCGTTCGGCGACTTCGCACCGTTGCAGCTGGTGTTTCAAATCGGGTTTGCTCCGCTCTTGTAGCCGCGCGCGCGGCGAGCCGGGGCGCCGCGAACGAGGGCGAGAAACACCTCATCCGAGGTGTTTTGTGCCTGCGGAGGTCTCGGGCGGCCGACAATTGCCTGAAAGACACGCCAACGCGCGGGAAATCGGCGAGCCAAGGCACTGGGCACGCGGCATGCATTCAGGCGCTCCATCCGGGAGCACTCAATGCACGACGCAAAGCGCAGAACACCTCGTTATCCCTACAGACAGTCGGTCGGAATGCGCACCCCAGGCAACAGCCAGGCTCTGGCTCTGCCCGCAGGAGACATCGGAGAGGGCGGCCTCTTTCTCCTGTGCGAGCAAGCACCGGAGCTACTGACGAACGTCGAGCTAAACGTGCGCTCGACGCGAGGCCAGTTCGTTACGCTGCGCGCTCGCGTCGTGCAGATTGTCACCCCTCGCATGGCTCAACGTCGCGGCTGTAAACCCGGCATCGGCTTGCAGTTCGAGCACTTGGACAGTGTGCAGCAAGCGTTCGTCGCGTCGGTCGTGGAAGATGCCAGACGCAACGATCCGCGCCGGCGCGTGCCTCGCAGTTGCGTGGGCGACGGCAGACAGCCGCCCGAAGATCCGGTGCTCGCCTTCCTCTTGGCTGCGATCGATGGGCATCGCACTCCGGAACAACTGGCCGAGACTTGCCTGCTCGACATAGAGAGCGTGAGCCAGATGCTGGTCACGCTCTATCACGACGGATACGTAGCGTTCTCGGGTGCCACCACGACGCGACCCGAAGGGCCGCCGGAGCTGGGCGGCGTGCATCAACGCGCTGCCGCGCCCAGCCAGCACCGAGAAGAGGGGCCGCTCGAGCTCACGGCCGAGCAGTGCACGGCCATTGATGCGCGCATCGCGCTGACCGAGCGCGCAGATGCCGACCACTATGCGGCGCTGGATCTGAAGCCCACTGCGACACGGCACGAGATCCGCCAAGCGTTCTTCGCACTCGCCAAGTTGTTTCATCCCGACGCGTACTACGGTAAGCGCCTGGGGCCATACCGCGTCGCGCTGGAGCGCCTCTTCGACCGCTTGAGCAAGGCGTATTCCGTGCTGGGGACCCCCTCGAGCCGAAAGGCGTACGACATCTACTTGGCGAGAGCGCAGCGAACGGCGGTGATTGCGCAGCAAGCCAGCGCAATCCGGCCTGCGGCGGCACCGATGCTCCCCGGACCATCACACAGTCGTGAGGCGACGCGGCGATCGGCCGTCGAACGCTTGCAGCGTATGCTGCCAGCGCGAGACGCGCTGGCGCCGAACCCGCCACTCGCTGCCACGGCGATTCACACACCAGCTGTCGCGCCGCCAGCCGGGGTCGCACAGCCTTCGGCCTCGCAAGCGCAGCATGCGGCGTGCGGTCCGGCTTCAGCGCGGACGCGTCGTCGTACGCTCGCAACCCAGCTCTTGGACGACGCAGAGCAAGGCCTGCACAGCGGCGACCGGATCTCCGCGGTGCGCCAGCTCGATCTCGTACGCAGACTCGATCACGGCGAGGCTGGCTGGAAACCGCGCCACCAAGAACGCTACGATTGCCTGATCCGCGAGCTTGCAAGCACGATCTCGCAGATGGCCGTGTACGAAGAGCATCATCAGCAGTGGGCAAAGGCCGCTTGTTCTTGGAAGCGCCTGCGCGAGGTGAGACCCACCGACCCCGAGTGCGCGCGTCAAGCCGCGCATGCGCTCGTGCAAGCCGGCGGCGATCTGCATGAAGCCGCGCAGCTGGCCGAGCTCGCTGTCACCCATGGGCCAAGCGACTACCGCAATCACGAGGTGCTTGGAAAGGCGCTGCTCGCAGCCAAGCTCTCGACCCGCGCCCAGCGCACGCTACTGCACGCGGCGAAGCTGCGCGCTCAAGCCGAAGCGGCGGCGCGTCCACCGTTGATGTCGTCGTCCGCGCAAGAGCGCCGAGCTATCGTGCCCTGCCAAACGCCAAGCGCGCGGATGCACCAATGAAGCTGGCAACCGTGCGTGATCGAATACGGCGAGCGCAAAATCGTGCGTTCACCAGCCATGTGCGAGGCTGCCTGTGATGACCCCGCCCGGTTCAGACGTCGTGAGTATCGAGAGCCTGCGCTACGCGCTTGCGGCGGGTGAGCTCGTCTTTCACTACCAGCCCAAAGTTTCGATGGTGCTCGGCACCGTGTGCGGCGCTGAGGCGCTGATCCGCTGGTGCAAACCCGACGGAACGATGATCGGCCCTGGAGCCTTCATTCCGCTGGCGGAGTCGACCGGGTTCATCACCGAGATCACGCGTCGGATGCTGGATACGCTCGTCGCCGACCTGGTGATCGCGCGTGCCGCCGACCCGACTTTGACCGTGTCCTTCAACGCATCGGCACGCGACTTCGAGGATGACCGCCTGGTCGAGGCCATTGTGCGCTTGCTCGATCTCGGCATCGTTGCAGCCAATGCGCTGGAGGTCGAGCTCACCGAATCCGCCGTGCTCCAGGCTGGGCCAGCGTTGGCCGAGCGCTCGGGGTGGTGCACAGCTCGCGCAGCCGCATGCGGCCTTGGCAGTGGACGCAGGTGGTCACGTCCACCGCGAACACGTGACGCATAAGCTGAGCCCACGGATGACGGCCTTTGTAGGGCGGCGGTCGCGGAGCGCTGAAGCGCTCCGCGGGTGGCGCGGGCTGCGGCGGAACGTCGTTGGTGAAGAGCGGTAGCTGCACCGGCTCGGTGGGCACAGCCGGTGGGCGAGGCACCACCAGCGAGCGGAGCTTCGCGTTAGGCGCGAGGACTCCATGGAAACGCAGCGTGTGGGCTCTTGGAGGCGGAATCGCAGCGACAAGACGTGCGATGAAATCGAGCGGCTCGAACACC
>DASVHQ010000327.1:0-24146 GCA_036382515.1 Polyangiales bacterium
CAGCGCGAAGCCGTCGATCTTCGGCATCAGGATGTCGCTCACCACCACGTCCGGACGCTTGAGTCGCGCCAGCTCCAGTGCCTGCCGACCGTCCGTTGCCTCGAGCACCTGCGCACCTGCCTCGCGCAACAAGCCCGCAAAGAACCACAGCACCGCCGGGTCGTCGTCGGCCACGAGCACGCGGCGGCCTTGCAGCACCGAGCCCAGCTGTGCGTCAGGCTCGGGCGCGACGGACTGCTCGCCCAGTGCCAACAAGGCCGGCGCGTCGCCGAGCGCGTCCGCGCGAAAGCGAATGCGTCCTCGGCTGTGCTCCACCAGGTGTGCGCGCACGCGACCGATGGCGGACCACGCCGCCGCCATCAGCTCCGAGGCGTCGTCGAAGTGGATCTTCTCGCTGCGGCCCGCCTGCAACGAATCCGCGATGCCGCGCCGGATCTCGTCGGCCACGCGCGCCGCGACGTCGTCGGCCGTGCCGTGCGTGAGCGTGGAGAGCGCGCCGAACGCGCGGCGCACGAAGTGCGTGCGAGCCCGCACCAGCGCGACCACGGCGGCTTCGTCGAAGGGCGCGATCAGCACGCCGTCGGCGCCGGTCTGACGCAGAAACTGCGCGTCGTAACTCGCGCCCTCGGGCAGCAGCATGTACACCGCACGCACGTTGCTCAGCGGATCGGTCTGCAAACGCCTCACCAGATCCACCCCGGGCAGCGCCGCGAGCTCGCCCGAGACGAACGCGAAGTCGGGTGAGTCGACGTGCAAGAGCCGGATGGCCTCCTCGGCATCGTCGGTGCCCCAGACCTCGAATTGATCTTCGGGCAGGATTTGCCGCAGCCGTGCGCGCATCGGCGCGCTGTCCACCACCAGCACGCCGGTCACCGCGGGCGTGGAGACGAACCCCGACACGCTGCGTGTGATCGCGCTCGGTCGGTCAGCGTCTGGCTCGACCGCAGCCGCGCTCGGCTGCGCCGGCGGAAGGCTCGCCGACCCCGCAGCGCAGCGCGCCTCGGCCGCGTCTGCCACGGGCTGCGCGCGCGACGGCCGCTGGGCAAGCTCGTCGCTCACGTAGTCCGGCAAGCGCTCGGCGAACGCCCGCAGCCGCGCAAGCCCCGCGGCATCGAGGTTGCGACCGGCATCCCGCGCCGCATCCAGCCAAGCGATCACGTCTTTCACCGCATGCGCGAGCCCGTCTTCCTCGAACACCTGCGCCGTGGCGTACAGAGCGTGCAAGCGACGACGCATCTCCTCGTGCACCTGCGGGTCGCCGCGTGCGCTGCCCAGGTGCTCCACGGCCTCGTGCAGCTCGCGTGCACGCCGCGGCAAGCCCTCGACGAAGCGCGCACGCGCCGAACCCAGAGCCGTCTGCGCAGAGCGATCCATCGCGGCGGATTGTAGTGGAGCACCTGCACGCGTCCATAGCCCTGTGCTTCCACACGCCCAGCGTCGCCCCGCCGCGGCCCCCAGGAGCGCCCTGCTTGCGCTACCGACAGGCGCCAGCTACCACAGCGACCGTGAACTTCGTCGACGAGATCACCATCGAAGTCCAGGGCGGTCGCGGCGGCAACGGTTCGATCGCGATGCGGCGCGAGAAATTCGTGCCGCTCGGCGGGCCTGCGGGCGGCGACGGCGGCAATGGCGGCGACGTGATCTTCGAGGCCGACACGCGCCTGACCACCCTCTTCGATCTGAAGTACCGCCGCGCGCTGCGCGGCAAGGACGGCGAGAACGGTCGCGGCAAGGACCAGTACGGCAAGCGCGGCGCGGCCATGACGGTTCGCATGCCTGTCGGCTCCCAGATCTTCGACGCCGAAACCGGCGAGCCGATCGCCGACCTCGACGCGCCCGGCCAAACCTACCTGGCGGCGGCGGGCGGGCGCGGTGGCCGCGGCAACATCCACTTCGCGACCTCGTCCGACCGTGCGCCGCTGCGCGCCGAACAGGGCGAAGAAGGCGTGCGCCGCAAGCTGCGCGTCGAGCTCAAGCTGCTGGCCGACGTTGGGATCGTGGGCTTCCCCAACGTGGGCAAGAGCACGCTTATCTCCGTGATCTCCAAGGCGCGGCCGAAGGTCGCCGATTACCCGTTCACCACGCTGGTGCCGAACCTCGGCGTGGTCTCGCGGGGCGACGATCGCTCGTTCGTCGTGGCCGACATCCCCGGCATCATCGAGGGTGCAGCTGACGGCGCGGGCCTCGGCCATCGCTTCCTCAAGCACATCGAGCGCACGCGCGTGCTCGTGATCCAGCTGAGCCTCGACCCCACACCCGGTCGCTCGCTCGCCAGCGACTACAAGACGCTGATGAGCGAGCTCGGTCGCTTCGATGCGGCGCTGGCCACGCGACCGAGCATCGTCGCGATCTCCAAGCTCGATCTGCCCGACGTGCAGGCCGCTGTGCCCGCCTTCCGCAAGGCGATGAAGCGCAAGGGCATCGAGGTGGTGGCGTTCTCGGCGGCCAACCACGAAGGCGTCGAAGCGCTGCTCGATCGCATGGAAGCCCTGCTCGATCAGAACCCGATCAAGACCGCACCGCGCGCGCACCCACTACCGCGCTCAGGGCAGCTGCCCGAGAACGAGAGCGAACCCGAACTCCCCTGAGCGTGCCTGCCATGCCCGAGCCCGTCCCGCGAAGCGACCGCATCGTCATCGTGGACGACTCGCGCTTCGATGCTCACGAGGATCCCACAGGCTCGCACCCGGAATGCCCCGAACGCCTGGTCGCTGCCCGCGAAGGCTTGTACGGCAACCTCGGCGACGCCGAGCGCATCCTCCTGCCGCCGCGCGAGGCGAACGACGTCGAGCTGACCCGCATCCACCGACCAGACTACATCGCCGCGCTGCGTTCGCAGCTGCAGGCCAGTGGTGGACATCTCGACCCGGACACGTATTTCTGCCGCGGCACGCGCGAGGCCGCGTGGTTGGCAGCGGGCGGAGCCGTGGATCTTGCCCGGGCGCTGGTAGTCGGGCCTGCCACGCAAGGCTTTGCGCTGCTGCGACCACCCGGTCACCACGCCGTGCCCGGGCGCAGCATGGGCTTCTGTCTGCTCAACAACGTGGCGCTCGCAGCCGCAGCCGCACTCGACGCCGGCCTGTCGCGCGTCGCGATCGTCGACTGGGACGTACACCACGGCAACGGCACGCAGGACGCGTTCTACGACGATCCGCGTGTGCTCTTCATCTCGCTGCACCAGTACCCGTACTACCCCGGCACCGGCGCGCCGCGCGAGATCGGCGCCGGCAAAGGCATGGGCTTCACCTGCAACCTTGCGTTGCCGGCCGGCAGCGGGCCCGAAACCTACGCTGTGGCATTCACCGACGTGGTGCTACCGCTTTTGCGCGCGTACGCTCCAGAGTTCGTATTGGTCTCCGCCGGCTTCGATGCGCACGCCCGCGATCCGCTCGCGTCGATGCAGCTGCATAGCCACAGCTACGCTGCGATGGCGAGCAGCCTTATCGATCTGGTGACCAGCCTCGGCCACGGGCGCATCGGCTGTGTGCTCGAGGGCGGCTACGACCTCGCCGCGCTCAGCGACAGCACCGCGGCGGTCGCGCGCGCGCTGCGTGGCGAGCGCGTGGAGCTGCCCACGGGCAAGCTGCATCCACAGGAACGCGCCGCGATCGACGCGACGCTGCATTACCTGAAGCCGTGCTGGCCCAGCGTGTTCGTCTGAGACGTGGCGGTAGTGAGTGAGTCACAGAACCTGTCTCCAGAGTGATGCGAAGGCGCTGACGAACGGGCTGTCGGGGGACGGTCAGCGGGCAAGACTAAGGCATTCATGCAAGCTGCTGGGGCGCTTGGGGTCGGCAGGTCGGGCTCGGGAGAGTGTCCTCGGCACTACCGCCACGGCTCCGCAAGGTGCGCCTCGGGCCTGCGAAACGAGCCCGGGAGCGACCCGCCCTCCCAACACGCCCCGGCAGGTTGCGATGAATGCACAGCCTGCAAGAGCGACGACCGCGCACACACCAGCCGACCCCAACGAAACGTCGAGCTGGCACATGCGCCCTACTCCTCTCGGCTGGCAGAACCCAAGCGTGCGATCGACCACGCCGCGGCCTCGCGCACGACGCTCGACTCGTCGTGGCGCAGCGCCCACTGCAGCACCGGCAAGTGCCGCTTGTCGCCGCTGTTGCCCAGCACGATGGCGGCGTTGCGCGCCATGCTCTGCCGCCCGGCGCGGCGCAGCGGAGTCATGCGCGAGTAGCGATCGAACACCTCGGCGTCCATGCGCAGAAAGTCCTCGGCGCCCAGCTCCGACCAGCGGCCGCGCGGGGCGAAGGGTGCGGTCTGCGCGGGCTCTGCGCCCTTGGTCTTGTTGTACGGACACACGTCCTGACAGACGTCGCAGCCAAAGAGCCAGGGCCCCATGTCGGCACGCAAGCTCTCGTCGATCGAGCCTTCGTGCTCGATCGTCAGATACGAGATGCAGCGGCGCGCATCGAGCGTTTTCGGCGCCACGAACGCCCGCGTCGGACACGCGTCGAGACACAGCCGACAGCTGCCGCAGCGCTCCTCGATCGGCTCGTCGGCTGCAAGCTCCGCGCTGGTCACGACCACGGTCAGCAGCACGTGAGATCCGATGCCCGGGACGATCACGCATGCGTTCTTGCCCACGAAGCCCACACCGGCCCGTGCTGCCCAGGCACGCTCGAGGACCGGCATCGTGTCGACGCACGAGCGGGCGAGCGCCCCGTGCTTGCGCAGCAGACGCTTGAGCGGGCGCGTGCGGTCATACAACAAAGCGTGGTAGTCACGGCCTTGCGCGTAGCGCGCCACTTTGCCCGGCGCAAAGCCCTCGGTCGTGCGCGGATGCGCGTAGGGCGTGGCCAGCACGAGCACCGAGCGAGCCTCGGACAAGAGCCCCGGATGACGGATGTCCGCGCGCACATCGGCCGTGTCCGCCATGTACGCCATCGTGCCGTGGTGCCCCGCCGCGAGCCACGCGTGCAGGCGCGCCGCGTCGTCGGCCAGCGGCTGCACGCGCGCCACACCCGCGCGCACGAAGCCAAGCTGGGCGGCCAGGGCTTTGAGCTCCGCGCTCAGCGCAGCCATGCGTGCCCGGCCGCGGCACGCAGCACGGGGCGAGGCTCTCGCACGGGCGCGGCGCTACCGAACTTCGGGCCATCACCGCCGCCACCACCGCCCCCGCCGTTGTCGTGCATCGGGCCGGGCGTGGGTGCCGGCGAGCCTCCCGGATTGGGCAGAATGTACGGGTCGGCGTTGAACGTGCCGCACAGCCGTTCGTTCCGGTAGAAGCCCCAGTGCATGTACACGCGACCGTCGCCCGAGAGGATCTTCTTCGGCGCCTCCGGATACGGCGCCCCGCGCATCACCGAGTTCCACGCGCCGTAGTCGAAGGGCAGAAAGCCGCTCGATTGCACGACACCGACGCGGTAGATCGTGCCGTCGCCGTTGATCACGATCTCGAGCTGCGTGAACAGCGACTGATCGGCGAAGGGCCCGGCCAAAAGCGGCAGGTCGCGAATGAAGCGGTCAGAGAACTCGCGGTGGATCCTGCGATGCACCTCGGACAGATACGCCGCGAACGGCGAGGCCGCGGTGTTGAGCGCGGTCTGGTTGCCCGGCTTCACCTGCGACACGTAGTTCTCGATCGCGGCGCGGAACTGCTTCCACTCGCGCTCGTGACTGCCACCCTGCACCTTCGAGCGACGCTGCTCGAGGTACGCCTCGCGCTGCTCCTTCAGCTGCGCCGAGCCGAAGGTGTCTTCGAACTGCGACCACGAAAGCGACAGGCTGGTGCCCGCACCTCTGCGTGCGCCTGCGCGCTGCGCCCGCTGCTCGTTGGCCGCGCCGCGCTGCGCTTCGCCGCCCGCGTTGCCCGGGCCGTGACCGGGCATGGCGCGACGCACGCGGATGGTGCCCATGCCGTCCTCGATCACCACGACTTGCTCGTCGCCACCGACCAACTCGGAGCCCGCGGCCACCGCTGCTTTGTCGCGCGTTGCGCCCTCGGCGCCGCCGACGCTCGGCGCACGCGGCACCGCAGGCGCTAGCTCTCGACCCTGCGAATCGTGCGAGGGAGCCACGGGTTTCACGGTGGCCTCCTTCGGCGTCGGCGCGCGCTTGTCTTCGCCGTGCACGTTGCGCAGATCGGCGGGCAGCTCGTCCTGGTCGTTGCCTTCCTTGTCCGTGGCCTTGCTCGTGCTCGGCTGCAACGTCGGGTCCGGCTGATCGACGTCGAGATTGGTGATGCTCGCGATCGTCTCCTCGGCCACGCGCCGGTTGTCCTCCGCGATGAAGCGCGAATTCTCCGGCGGGGGCACGTTCGGATCGTCGCTCTTCTGCGTCACCGCGAGCTTGTTCTGCAGGTCGGGTGGCGGGGGCGGAGGGGGTGGCGGCGGCGCAGCAGGCGTGGGCAAGATCTGCAGCGGCTTCGGCGCGGGCTTCTGCGCGTCAGCCTGCGCTCGCGGCTTCGGCTCGAGCTTCGGCTTCGGCGCGTCGTGCTTGGCCTCGTTCGGCTTGGGTACGACGCGCTCGGTCGGCTTGTCGGGAGCGGCGGGCTCCTTCTCGGCGACCTTCGCTGGATCATCCAGCGCGGCGAGCTCGAACTCCACCTGGGTCGGCGGCGCACTTGGGGTGTGCAGCAGCACGTCGGCCAGCGTGCCCAGGGCCGTGTAAACAGGCAGGTGTACGCACAGCGATGCGAGGATCGCCAAACAGAACACCACCATGCTCGGTCGAAGCAGTCGCACGCCAGACTCTGCCGCAGCCTACCACATGGTCACCCAGCTGGCTGGCCGCCGCTGAAACGCCAGTATTCCTAGCGACATCCGAAGGGCACGCTGCGTAATGCAGCGCCCGGCCGGCCGAGCATGCCACGCTCCGCGATGAGCAAGAGCGCGCCACCCGGCGTGCAGGCCGCAGCGGCTTGCGCGAACTCGTGGCTGTCTTCGTAGAACTGCTGCTCGCCGGACATCCGGTCGAGCTTGGCAGCGACTTGCACCACGCCGACGAAGTAGTCCCCTGCAAACGTGCGTGGCGTGGCCGCGATGATCGCGCCCGCGCACGCCTGCACCGAGGGCTGCGCGACACCGTCCGCGCGCGCCACCCGCACGGCGCGCCCCACCGGGCCCAGGCCGTCGTCGAGCCGCAACAGGTACAGTCCCGTCTTGCGGCCACGGCTGCGACGATCGCGGAACGCCACCACCAGCTGCCCCGCCACCGACACGACGCTCGGGCTCGAGACCGCGTCGCGGACGCTCGTCACCATCACGGCGGCCGCATCGCCAGCCAGGGCACGTGCCATCACTCGACCGACCGGCGCCACGGCTTGCGGCTGCAGCTCGGCCCACGCAGCCACCACCGCACCTCGATGCTCGCACAAGCTCGGCGATCCCGCTCGATACGCAGGATCGGAGAGCACGGCAGGCGTGGCCGAGCCAGCCGTAAGCGTCGCGACCCACACGCGTGACTCTCCCACGCTCGCGTCTTGCCAGGCGCAGTGCAGCCCGTGCGCATCGGCCGCGAGCGCAACGCCCTGCGACAGGCGGCGAGCCACACCGAAGTGCTGCTCGGCGGTGACATGCACATCGGCACCCAGCGTGTAGAGCGTGACCGCCGGCTTGAGCGGCTCGCTTGCGACGCTGGGCCGCAGACACGCCACCTGCAACTGTTCGCGCTGCCACAACGCAGCGAGCCCGCCGCCGCAGCGTGCACCGATGCGCAGCTGTGACCCGCGTGCACGACCCTGAGCATCGAGGGCCTCGACGAACAACCCCGCGGCGTCGGAGAACACGGCGAGCAGCCCCGCTTGCGCCGCGCTCAGAGCCAGGCCGTCGAACGAACGTGCCGCGCTGCGGTACAGCGCATGCTCGCCGCCAAACCGACACGTCACCGGCCGCCCTTGCTCGCACGCAGACGAGCCACAGACCAGCCAGAGCAAGACCGCACAGCGAGCGAGTGTGGCGAGCGGCTCGCCGACTCGCGCTGCCTTCAAAGCACGCCCCTACCTCGCAGGATCGCGTCGATCATGGGCGCGCGCCGCGCGAGCTCGTCGGGATCCTTGGCGGGTTGGAAGCGCCCATCGACGCCAGCGCGCTCGACGTGCAGGCATGCGCTCGGCAGGAAGGCCGTGAGCTCGCCCACCAGATGCTCGAACTGGATGGCTTCCTGCCCGCCCACCTTCTTGCGCACGACGAACCAGCTGAGCGGGAAATCCCGATCGATCGCGCGCGCGTCCAGCACGAACGAGTTCACGTTGAACACCGGGATGCACGCCTCATCGAAGTGGCTCGGGAAGCGAAACGACTCGATGATCTGCAGCACGCCGTCCACGCGTGCCGGTGCGCCGCCGGTGTCGCCGGGGTCCTTGCCGACCACCTCCGCCGTAACGGCAGCGCCCACGGCGCAATGCGCGCCGATCACGGCCGGGTCCAGGGTGGCCGCCAGGTTGTCGACGTTCGACATGTAGAGCAGCTTGCCGCCAGCTTCAACGAAATGTTGCAGCACGCCGGAGCGCCGCAGCGCGAACGTCAGGTCACCGTGGCCCGGCGCGTAAGGCGACACGGCGCCCGCCTCGCGGAACAGCTCCCCATCTGGCCGCAACCGCAGCGAGATCAGCTGCGCGAACGCCGTCACCGGCACGCGCGGCGAGCTCTCGTGCGCGATCATCTCGCGGATCTGCGAGTGGGTCGCGAAGCTGGTCATGATGAACACGGGAACACTGCCTGCAGCGCGATCCGCCGTGATGCGAATGCCGTCGAGCTTGAGCGAGAGGAAGGTGCGGCCGTGCAGCGCGGGCACGCCGGCCTTCACGACCCCGCCGAAGCGCGTGGCCATGCCACCCGCCAGCACGACACAGCCGACCTCACCGCGTGCGATGGCGGCCAGCCCCAGGACCTCGAGCTCCTTACGCGCCGAGCTGCCCACGGGCGGCAAGCGCTCGACATCACCCGCGCGCGGCGGCTCCACGTTGCCGCGCAAGCGATTGCTGTCCGCGCCTAGCTCGCCGCGCAGAAACCGCTGCCGCAGCGACAGGAACAGCGCCTCGTCGAAACCGTAGCGCGCAAGCAGTGCGCTCGTGCTCTGATCGATGTCCAAATGCATCTGCGGCCGACGCAAGAAAACCCGAAAAAGCGCGCGCGGTCAATCGCAGATCGGCGGCACGTCAGGGCTGGCGCTCGGTGCTCACCAGCTGCTGGCCAACGTAGCGGTAGCGCGCGACCGCGTCGCGCCACGGCAAGAGCAGCGGACCGATGCCGTCGAGCGATTCCGAGCTGAACGGATAACTGTCGGCAGCCCAGCCGCTGGCGGTGCCCGGCTTGATCTCCAGAACGCTGCGTTGGCCCTCGCGAACCAGTGAAACCACGTTCGCCACGCTGTCTTGACCACGTGCCCGCCGAACTTCCACGCGCAGGACAGGCTGCAGCGCGTCGGCGGCGAAGCTGTAGCCCAGCAAGATCTCCCGCTCCACCTCGCCGATGTGCTGGCGCACCCGCACAAACAGCTCGCTGCGACCATCCCCCGTCACATCGCCGGCGAATAGATGCAGAACGTCGGCACCATCGCGCACGGGCAGCGTGAAGTAGAAGAAGCCCGACCCACCGCGAAAGCCCTCCCCCACGATCACCAGCTCGTTGCCGAAAGTCATGACCGTCTCGAGTCGCGCATCGTCGGCCAGGTTGGCTTGCAGGCTGTAGCTCGGCTGGGCGCTGGCCGGCAGGCCGCGTGCCTGCCGGTAGGCTTCGAGGACGGAAGCCGCGTCGACGGTCTGCGCTGGCGGCGCTGGCGCTCTGGCTGCCGCAGGCGCAGCTGGCTGGGCACGGGCCGGCGCGACAGCGTGCGTGCTCGGCAGCTCGTGCGTGACCGCGAAGCGCGTGCCATCCCAGCCGTACTCGCGCTCACGCACCGGCCCCCATGGCAACAAGATCGGCTCGACACCGGCGGCGGGATCCTCCCGGTAGTTGTCGGCCGAGAGCCCGTGCGCCTCGCCCGCGCGCACGACGATCGCAGCCGCGCGGCCCGCCGCGCTGCGTACCTCGACGCTGGCCCCGACGAAGCCATCGGCCGTTTGCTTACGCGTCTCGATTCCGAACAGCGGTCGCGCATGCGCCGCTTGCAGGTCCAGGACGCGCCACAGCTCGCGCGCACCCAGCTCGTTGCGCTGTCGCAAGCGCAGCATGAGCTCCGGACGGCCGTCGCCGGTCAGATCCTGCAGTCGCGGCTCGAGCACGTCGGCGCTGCTCGTGATCGGCAGGTCCTCGAACGTGAACGTGGAGCCCTCGTCGCTCAGCACCACGAAGGTGCCGAGCACCAGCACGCGCACTGCCTTGCCGTCGCCGCGCAGCTCACCCACCCAGTCGAGCCTGGGCACGGCACCGCCGAGGTTCTTCTCGCGCAAGAGCCCGGCGAGCGCCTGCACCGGACCACCGTCGAAGAGCAGCCAGGGCAGCTCGGCCGGGCTGTTCGCTATCGCTGTGCTGCGGTCGCGCGCGCTGCCCGCAGGCACATCGACGTCGTGCAAGCGCAGCGCGCCGCGCGCAAATGCCCAGTGCGCGCCGCGACCCAGCGCGGACCACGGAATGAAGGCTTCGAGCGTGTAGCCATCGGGCAGCGGCCCCTCCACGATCTCCGCCAGCCTCGCGAGTGACTCCTGCGAACCCGCTGCCGCCACACGCATCGCCACGCTGGCGCGCTGTCGTCCCGGCACGCCGGCGTACAGCCACAGCTCGCGCTGGGTCCATCGGCCGGCCTCGGGCAGCGCCAGCGTGAGCACGAGCGCATCCTCACCCGGCCCCGGGTGCGCGCTGCGCACGAAGTGATCGTCGTGGACACGCGCGGCCACGTACAACCCCGTGGCGTCGTATGCGAGGCAGAGCTGGGCCGAGCCGTCCGCTGCGTCGCCGAGCGACGAGAAACGTAACCCGCGCCACTCGCCCAGCTCTCCGTCGACACGGATCTGCTTGGGGCGCGCAAGTGCAACGCTCAACGCCCCCTGCGCGTGCGCGGCAGATGAAAGACCCACCCCCAGCGCCACAACCGCCGCCGCCCACCAAACGAAGCGCTCGCGCACGCCTGCCATCGTACGTCAGAACGCGCCCGCTACGACCGTATTCGTGACGCGCGCCGAGGGCGCTCTGCAGGCAGTTCGAGCGTCGGGGCGCCGCGCGCAGCACGGACCTCTCGGCACGCCGCACCGGGCCGCGCGTGCACCGCGCTGCGCACACCTGACCGCGCCACCTCCTCCAACCCCGCGGGGTCGTGCTAGATTCGCAACATGCTCGCCACCCGTTTCAGCGCCATCGGGCTCGTGTCGGCAGCGCTCGTCGCGCTCTGCGCGGGCTGCAACCCTCACAACGACGCCGTCCCCGTTTCGTGCGGCGTGCCAGGGCTGGTGCAGAGCTGCACGTGCCCGACGGGCATGGGCACGCAAGCGTGCCAGACCAGCGGCGCCTGGCAGCTGTGCAACTGCCCGAGCGGCAGCGGCGCCAGCGCCGGGACAGCCGGCCAAGGCGCGAGCGGGAGCACTGGCACAGGCCAAGCGGGCAACGGCACCGCAGGCAACGGCGGCAGCGGCGGCAGCGCGGGCACTGCAGGCGCGGCAGGTGCTGGCGGCGGCGGCACGGGCGGCACGGCTGGCACGCAGGCGATCGTCGATGGCGGCACCCATGACGGCGGGGGTGCAGGCGGTGCCGACGCCAGCACCACGGATCCCGCGCTCTACAAGGCGTGCCAAAACAGCCAACAGTGCGGCCCCGGCCACATCTGCAACAACAAGTCCAGCGGCGGCATCCTCAGCGGCCTCTGCACCAAGAGCTGCATGAAGAAAGACGACTGCCCCACGCCCGCGACTGGCACCGCCATCCCGGTGTGCACCAACCAGACCTGCGCGCTCGACTGCGGCGGCACCCACTCCGAGTGCCCAGCCGGGTTGACCTGCTTCACGTGGACGCTGGGCGGCGCCGGCGGCGGCACCTGCCGCTAGGAGCCTGTCGGAGAAAGCCGGACCGAGGGCGAGCCGTGAGCCGGCAGACGCGGGCCGGCGAATAAGCCTGGCCTCCCCGGCGTTCACGTCTGGCTGCCACGCGCGGCTGCAGCCGGCGTCGGATTGCACGCGCCCAAGGGGCCGTGCCACGTTCCCGCCGCTTCCAGCATGCCCAAAACACACGCAAGAGCTTGCACGAACCCGCCAGCGTCGGCCCGGCGGTCAGGTTGGGGGTTCGAGCATCGCGCAAGGCGACGGCCCGGTGCCCGTGTCGCGAGCTACTGGCTGGCTTGTCAGCTGGCCCTGAGCGCTGCACTCGCTCACGCCCAACCGCAGCCCCCTGCGGCCGGACCGGCCGAGGTGGCTGCGCCCGCGCCGCAACCGGGGGCGATCGCACGGCCGCCGGTCGTAGCGCCCGACGCTCCCGCCGCCGTCAGCGGCACGACGCCGTCGCCGTCGGTGAGCGTGCCGCCCACCAGCACGAACGACGCGGCGCAACCCACGACGCCGGCGCCCGCCGCCGAGCAGCCGGCAAAAACGGTCACTGCCGGCACGCCCGACGCGAACGACCTCGCGGCCTGGGAGGCAGCGCTCGCAGCAGACTCCTCCCAGACGACCGCAGTTGCCGCGAACGCGCCGCAGGCCGATGCAGGTGGACAGCCAGCCGCAGCCACCAGCGCGCTCAACCCCGACATCTCCGCGATCGCCGACTTCGCGCTCGCGGCGTACTCCAAACGCCACAACCTGCAGCTCGGCGCGCACGACCCGGCGCTGAACGGCTTCAACTTCCAGGCCCTCGAGCTAGCACTCGGCGCAGCCGTCGACCCCTACTTCCGCTTCGACTCGAACATCGTCTTCAACACCACGGAGGTCGACGTCGAGGAAGCCTACGCGACGACGCTCGATCTCCCTGCGCAGCTGCAAGTGCGCGCGGGGCAGTTCTTGACGCGTTTCGGACGCGCGAACCCAACCCACCCGCACACCTGGGACTACGCCGACCAACCCTTCGCGCTGACCCGCGTGTTCGGCGGCGAGGGCAATCGCGGCATCGGCAGCGAGATCTCGTGGCTGTCGCCGCTACCCTGGTATGTGGAGCTCGTCGCGTCGGCGACCACCGCGGGCGGCGCAGCCAGCTCGCGCAGTTTCTACGGCGGCTCCGGGCGCAGCGTGAACGGTCCAGCCGACTTGCTCTACGTAACTTCCATCAAACAGTTCTTCCCGTTGAGCGACGCGTGGTCGCTCGCGTGGGGTTTGTCGGGTGCGTTCGGTCCCAACGCTCAAGGCAAGGACATGCGGACCGAGGTGTACGGCACCGACCTGTACCTCAAGTGGCGACCGCTGCGTGCGGGCAGCTTTCAGGCCGTGAGCTTGCACGCCGAGATGCTCTACCGCCGCCGCGAAATCCCGTGGACGACGCTGCAGGACTACAACAGCTTCGCGAGTCTGTTGTGGCGCTTCGCGCAGCGCTGGAGCGTGGCCAGTCGCTACGAATGGGGCAGCGCAGCGCTCGACGACGGCTTCCACACCCGCCCGGACTACCTCGACCCGCAAGTGACCGCCGAGCGGCAGCGCGTGACCGCCAGCCTGTCGCACTACCCCACGGAGTTCTCGCGGCTGCGCCTGCAGGGTTCGGTCGACCTGCCCAAGTACCTGCCTGCGCCGATCTGGGCAGGCCTGTTATCGCTGGAGATCGCGATCGGCGCGCACGGCGCGCATGCGTTCTGAACCCACGGAGATCGTCATGCGCCAGTGTCTCGCCATCGTCTTCGTCGCCACCGCCATGCTTGCGCCCACGCGCGCGCACGCCGACCTGAAGGTCATCGCGACCACAGCAGATCTCGCTTCGGTCGCCGCAGAGATCGGCGGTAAGCACGCCAGCGTGATCACGCTCGCGCTACCCACGCAGGACCCACACTTCGTCGACGCGCGCCCGCACCTGGCGCTCGACCTGGCGCGCGCCGATTTGCTGATCGCCGTCGGGCTCGAGCTCGAGGTCGGCTGGTTGCCGACGCTGCAGACCGGCTCGCGCAACGGCAAGGTGCTGAAAGGCGCGCGCGGTTACCTCGATTGCTCGCAGCTGATCGACGTGCTCGACGTGCCGCGCGAGCGCGTCGATCGCTCGATGGGCGACATCCATCCCGGCGGCAACCCGCACTACATGTTCGATCCGCGCCGGGTCGCGAAGGTTGCAGCTGGCATCGCCGCGCGCATGGCCGAGCTCGATCCCGGCAACACCGCGGCTTACCAGGCCGGCTTGCAGCACTTCCTCGGCAAGCTCGAGTCGGCGCGCAAACGCTGGGAGCAAGCGCTCGCCTCGCTGCGCGGCCAGAAAGTCGTCAGCTACCATCGCTCGCTGACCTACTTCGCCGACTGGTTGGGACTCACGGTGAGCACGCAGATCGAGCCGAAGCCAGGCATTCCGCCGAGTCCGCGCGATCTTGCCAACATCCTGTCGCTCATGAAGGCCCAGGGCGTGAAGCTCGTGCTGCAAGAGGAATGGTACCCGGCCAACGCTTCGCAGATGCTGGCCGAGCACGCGGGCGCGCGCGTGGTGCGCCTGCCGGGCGGGCCTGATTACGATCACGGCAAGAATTATTTCGATTTCATGGATACACTGGTCGCACGCCTGCGCTCCGCACCTTGAGCGCGGCCACTTGCCCACGCCGATGACCGACACACCGCTCATTCGCTGCGAGCAGCTGCGCATCGGCCACCGCGGTCGGGCGCTCTTGCCGAGCCTCGATCTGTCGATCGGCCGCGGTGAGCTGTGGGCCGTGGTCGGGCGCAATGGCACGGGCAAGACCACCTGGTTTCGCACGCTGCTCGGGCTCTTGCCTCCCGTCAGCGGACGCGTGATCCGTGCGGAGCAGCTGCGCGTCTCGTACGTGCCACAGCGCCTGAAGCTCGACGAGCTGTTCCCGGTGCTGGCGCGCGATGTGGTGCACATGGGTGTCGAGCGCGGCTGGTCGTTCGCGAAGCAACACGCTTCGGAGCCCGCGGGCGTGCTGCAAGCGCTCGAACGCGTGGGCGCGGCGCAGCTGGCCGATCAGTCTTTCCGCGCGCTGTCCGAGGGCCAGAAGCAGCGCGTGCTGCTGGCGCGCCTGTTCGTCGCGCGGCCGCAGCTCGCGTTGCTGGACGAGCCCACCTCCGCCATGGACGCCGTGGCCGAACGCGAAGCGTTGCAGCTGCTCGACGCCCTGCGACGTGAGCAAGGCACGACGGTGATGGTGGTCAGCCACTACCTCGGCATGGCGCGCGAGCTCGCCGACCGCATGGTGCTCTTCGACGGACACAACGGCAGCATCGTCACCGGCACCACGCAGGCCGTGCTCGACGGGGCCGCCTTCCACGCCAACTACAAGGGAACGCTCGACGACGCCCCCGACGCTTCGTGAGCCCGACGCACATGCCTCACGCACAGCCCACCTGGGCCGAGTTCGTTTCCGGCTGGCAGCTGGACATCTACCGGGACCCCATCTACTGCGGGATGTTCGCGGGGCTCGTGCTGGGCTATCTCGGCGTGTACGTCGTGCTGCGGCGCATGGTGTTCATCACCGCGGCGGTGAGCCAGGCAGCCGGCCTCGGCGTCGCCCTTTCCTTTCTCGTGCAGATCAAGCTCAGCCTAGCCGTGCCGCCGGTGGTCGGTGCCGTCACGCTCTCGCTCGCAGTCGCGGGCATCTTCGCGCTGCCACTGGAACGGCTGCGCATGTCGCGCGAGAGCTTGCTCGGCGTGGCGTATCTGCTGGCGTGGGCCGGCGCAGTGATGGTCGGCGACCGCATCGCGCAGGAAGCCCACGACATCTCGGCGATCTTGTTCGGCACCGCGGTGCTGGTGCGCGCGGAAGACTTCTATACGCTGCTGGGCGTGGGCGGCTTCGCGCTCGGCTGGCACATGCTCGTGCACCGCGGTCTCGTCTTCGCGATCTTCGACCCCGAAGGTGCGCGCGTGCAGCGCCTGCCCGTGCGCTTGCTGGACCTCTCGGGCTTTCTGCTCACCGCTCTCACCGTCTCGGTCGCCACGCGCGCGCTCGGCGTACTGCCGGTGTTCGCGTTCGCGGTGCTGCCGGGCGCCACGGGTCTGCTCTTGGCCGACCGCGTGCGCTGGGTGCTGGTGATCGCGGCGCTGATCGGCGCGCTCGCGGGCGCCTTTGGGTACCTGCTCGCGTTCTTCCTAGAGTTCCCCGTGGGCGCGTGCCAGACGGTCGTGGCCGCGGCACCACTCTTGATCGCTTTGCCCGTGCGCCTGTTGCGCGGACGCTTGCTGCGCGGGTAGCCGCAGCGCGCACGCTCGCGACTAGACCAGCGGAAGGGTGCGCACCTTGCGCGCCTCGCCGCGCAGCGCGAGCTGCCCGCACGCGGCCGCGATGTCGTCGCCGCGGCGCCGACGCAGGAACGTATCGAGCCCTTCGTCGCGCAGGATCTCCTGGAAGCGCTCCACCACGGGCTCATCGGGCGCGGCCAGGCCGGTACCCTCGACCGGGTTCATGGGGATCAAGTTAACCTTGGCGCGCAAGCCACGCAGGATGCGCGCCAGCGTGCGTGCAGACTGCTCGGAATCATTGAGCCCGCGCACCAGCGTGTACTCGATGGTCAAGCGCCGTCGACGCGGCACCGGATAGCGCCGGATCGCAGCGATCACCTCGGACAGCGGGTGCTTCTTGTTCACCGGCATGAGCTTGGTGCGTGTGTCGGTATCGGCTGCGTGCACCGACACCGCCAGTTGCACTTGACCGCCGAAGTCCTTGGCGAGCCGGTCGATCTCGGGCACGAGGCCGCTGGTCGACACCGTGATGCGGCGCAGCGACATGCCCATGCCCTCCGGATGCGAGAGCAGGCGGATCGTGCGCGCCAGCGCGTTGTAGTTGTGCAGCGGCTCGCCCATGCCCATGAACACCACGCCCGCCAGCCGCGACGAGGCGTCGAGTGCAGCACGCCCGAGCAGCACCTGCGAGACGATCTCGGAAGCGTTCATCTGCCGCTTGAGGCCCGCGATGCCCGAAGCGCAGAACGCGCAACCCATCGCGCAGCCGACCTGCGACGAGACGCACTGCGTGATCTCCTGCGCGCCGGCAGCGTAGGCCGGGTCGCCGTATTCGCCCTGCGCGTCGTCGGCATCACCATCGGGCGAGAAGATGTCGTCCTCGGCGACCGAGCCGCGCGGAATGAGCACGGTCTCGACCTGCTTGCCGTCGGCGAGCTCGATCAGCAGCTTCTTGGTGCCGTCCGCCGAGGCCTGCACCTGCGCCACGTGCGCGGGCGCAGCGAGCCCGCCATCGGTCAGCTTGTCGCGCAAGCGCTTGGGCAAGTCGGTCATCTGCGCGGGGTTCTGCACGCCGCGCTGGTAGATCCAGCGGAAGATCTGCAACGCGCGATAGCGCGGCTCGCCCCAGTCCGAGAGCAAGCGCTCCCACTCCGGCGGGAACTGCTCGGCCAGGGACGTGGGAGGCGGAAAGTCGGATGGCTGCATGCTGTTCACGGCTCCTGCGGCAAGCCCGTCAGGAAGCGGTAGAGGATGGCATATCCGGTGCCCAGAAGCCCGAGCTCGGTGTACTCGTTGCGCTGGTGTGCCTGACTCTGCGTACCCGGCCCGAAGTTCACCGCCGGCACGCCCACGGCGTCGAAGCGTGCAACGTCGGTCCAGGCTTGCTTGGTCTGCACGCCCGCAACACCACACTGCGCGAGCCATTTCACCAGAGGATGGCTGGCGTGTGGCCGCCCTGCCGGCGAGAGGTCCGTGGGTTCGACCACGGCCTGCCCCTGCGTCAGCGCCACGATGTCCGCCAGGGCGTCTTCCGGCTTGCGCGGTGGCGCGAACCGGTAGTTCACGTTCACGTCGAACTCGTCGGGAATCACGTTGCGACCGCGGCCCGCGGTGTGCGCGACGGTCGGCGACATCACCTCGCGGAACAGATGACCGTCGAGCGTGACGTCGTGCGGGGCGCGTTGCGACAGCGCTTGCAAGAACGCGAGCGACTTGTAGATGGCGTTGTCGCCCTGCCACGGGCGCGCGCTGTGCGAAGTGCGCCCGACAAAGCGCACGGTCGCGTGGATCGAGCCCATGCAGCCCAGCTGCAAGTGGTTGTCGCTCGGCTCGAGACAGATCGCGAGGTCGAGGCTGCGCAGGAGCGGAAAGTGCTCGAGCATCGGCCCCAGCATGTTCTCGGCAAACGGGCCCTCTTCGCGCTCGTAGAACACCAGCGTGAGATCGCAGGGCAAGCTCTTGCGATCGAGGCGCTCGGCGAGCTCGATCATCACGGCGAGGCCCGACTTCATGTCGGCGGCGCCGGGGCCGTACAGGCGCTCGCCTTCGATGCGCACGGGGCCGTCGTGCGAGGTGCGCACCACGTCGAGGTGACCCACGAGCGCAATGCGCGGCGCGCCAGCGCGTTCGCACACGCGTACCACGAGGCTGTCGTTGAAGCGCGTCACCGCAGCTGCGCCCAGGCTCTTGGCCAGGCGCGCCTGCACGTGATCGCACAGCGCTTTTTCCTCGCCGATCAGGCTCGGGATCTGCGTGATGGAAAGCAGCGTGTCGCACAGCGCGGCCGAGAGCGGGGCCGAGAGCTCAGCCTCGCTCACGCCGAGACTCCGAAGTCGCGCAGCGCCGCGTTGAGCGACACCTTGCGATCGGTCGATTCGCTGCGCACGCCGATGATGAGCGCGCAGCCCATGCCGAATTCACCGGCCGGGAACTTCTTCATGCGCGTGCCGGGCACCACCACCGAACGCGGCGGCACGGCGCCGCGCATCTCCTTGGGCTCGCTGCCGGTCACGTCGATGATCGGCATCGTCTTGGTGAGCACGGTGTTCGCACCGAGCACCGCTTCGCGACCCACGCGCACGCCGTCCACCACGACGCAGCGCGAGCCGACGAACGCGCCGTCTTCGATGATCACCGGAGTGGCTCCGGGCGGCTCGAGCACGCCGCCGATGCCCACGCCACCGGCCAGATGCACGTCGCGCCCGATCTGCGCGCAGGAGCCGACGGTGGCCCAGGTGTCAACCATGGAGCCCGCGCCCACGTACGCGCCGATGTTCACGTAGCCCGGCATGAGAATCGCGGTGGGCTCGAGGAACGAGCCGTAGCGCGCCGTGCCAGGCGGCACCACGCGCACGTTCGCCTTGTCGAGATCGTGCTTGAGCGGGATCTTGTCGTAGAACTCGAACGGACCGACTTCCATCTTCTCCATGCCGCGCAGCGCGAAGTAGAGCAGCACGGCCTGCTTGATCCACGCATGCGTGGTCCAGGCGCCATCGGGCGTCTCGGGCGGTGTCGCCACGCGCAGCTTGCCCTTGTCCAGCTGCTCGAGCGTGTCGAGCACGGCCTGGGCGTAGCTGGAGTCTTTGAGCAGGCTGCGATCCGCGAACGCAGCCTCGACGAGCGCTTGGGCTGATGACGGCATGGCGGCGTCATAGCAGGCCGACCGGGCGTCGTCACGCCCGGCTGCACAGGCGGCGAGAGCAGCTGCGCGCGCACGGCCAGGAGCCTCGAATCCCTGGGGTGAACGGCCAGCGCCCGGTCCACGAACGCCACGATTTCCGCGGCGAGTTGTCCGGGGTCGGCGCCGCTGTTGGCCATCACCGCCCGCCGCGCCTCGATGCGGCTTTGCCCGCCGACGTTGACCCCGCGAGAGCGCCCGCGGTATCGTCCGCCCTTCTTGAACGAGCCCAACGGCTCGTCCTACTGGAGGGACAATGCGCAAGCACATTACGATGACGATTGCGATGGGACTCTTGGGCGTCGCGACACTCGCGGCGGTCGGGACAGCCAAGGCTGAAGAGGGCTACGGCATGGCCGGCTGCGGTCTGGGCTCGCTCTTGTTCGGCACCAAGCCGGGCATCATCCAGGTTCTCGCGGCGACGACCAACGGAACCTCGGCCAGCCAGACCTTTGGCATCACCACCGGCACCAGCAACTGCAAGGACACCAAGGCCGGCACGGCCAGCGCCAAGGCATTCATTCAGGCCAATCGCGAAGCGGTCTCCAAGGACATCGCTCGCGGCCAGGGCGAGACCATCACGAACCTCGCCGCGCTTGCCGGTTGCGGCAGCGACAAGGCCGTGGGCGCCGCGCTGCAGCGCGACTTCAAGGCGATCTTCCCGAGCGAGAAGGTCTCGGACGTCGCCGTGAGTGACTCGGTCGTCAACATGCTGCGCTCGCACTCCGAGCTGGCGTGCCGCGATCTGAGCTGATCACAGCACACAGGCGACGCACCAGTCGACGCCCGAAAGAGGGGGCTCCGCAAGACGGGGTCCCCTTTTTTTGTTATGCATGCCGCCCGATGACGCGAGCCCGCCTGTCCGCAGCCGTTTTCGCCGCGCTCATGCTTGCAGCTGTTGGCTGCGGCGCAGAGCTGTCGATGAGCTCCGTGCCCGAAGTGCCGCGCTCTCACGACGCCCGCGTCGAGGCCCTCGTGCAGCGCGCGCACGCGCTCGACCTCGCGCACTCGGTGCAGTGGCTGCGCCTCGGGCACTATCGGCAGGGCCTGCTCGGCCCGGGCTTCTTCGGCGGCGGCTACACGAGCCAAGCCGACGGTGAAGGACTGTTCCTGTCACCGCACGGCAAGGTCGACCCGCAGGCCGAGCTCGACGCAACCCTGCGAGCGTTCTTCGCGCCCGTCCCTGCACGAGCCACGACGCCGAAGCAGACGCCCAACGACGCGCACGCACTGTGCCGCTTTCCCGCACGCTTCCTCTACCTGCAGCGCGTGCTCGGCCTCGATGCGAGCCGAATGCCGGTGCACAGCTGTCCCGATTTCGAGCACTTCTACGCCGACCTGCAGCCGCAGTCGGTCACGCTGATCTTCTCGTCGTACTACCTGAACAGCCCGGCGTCGGCGTTCGGGCACACGTTCCTGCGGATCAACAAGGCCAACACCCTGGCGATCGGCAAGAAGAAGGAGCTGCTCGACTACGGCATCGACTTCTCCGCCAACGTCGACAGTCAGAACGCGCTCATCTATGCCATCAAGGGCCTTGCGGGACTGTTCCCCGGCACTTTCAAGCAGATCCCCTACTACTACAAAGTCCGGCAGTACAACGACACCGAGTCGCGCGATCTGTGGGAGTACGAGCTCGCGCTGACGCCAGACCAGCTCACGATGCTGATCGCGCATCTGTGGGAGGTCGGGCACACGTACTTCGACTACTACTACCTGGGCGAGAACTGCTCGTATCACATCCTTGGGCTGATCGAAGTCGCCACGCCCGAGCTGGACCTCACCTCACGCGTGTCGAGTCCCGTGTTGCCCACCGACACGGTGAAAGTTCTCACCGCGGCACCGGGCCTGGTGCGCGAGGTGCATTACCGGCCGTCGCTGCGCACGCAGTTTCGCGCGCGCGTCGACGACATGAGCGGCGACGAGCGAGCGCTGGTTGAAGACCTCGTGCACGACCCCGACGCGCCGTTGCCGGCGAGCATCGACCCACGCTCGCGCATCCGCGTCCTGGATGCCGCCGCGGATCTCATCGACGTGCACTACGGCGAAGCCCTGGTCATGAAGACCGACAGCGACGCCGCCAAGCGCAAGCAGCGCGTGCTCGAGCGCCGCGCCGAGATCCAGCTGCCGAGCAAGGCTCTGGAGCTCCGAGCACCGTGGGACAAGGCCCCAGAAGCGGGCCATGACAGTCACCGCGTGGGCCTCGGTGCGGCGAGTGCCTACGGCATGTTCGCCCCTACCCTCGACCTGCGCGTGTGCCTGCACGACCTCGCCGATCCCGCAAGCGGCTATCCCGAGCTCAACGCCATCGAGTTCGTGCACGCGCGCGTGCAGCTGTGGCCCGACGGCAAGCTGCGAGTGGACGACCTCGCCGCCTTCCGCGTCACCTCGCTCACCGCGCAGAACACCTTCGATCGCAAGCTGTCGTGGAAGTTCGACGTCGGCGGCATGACGCTCGACGACCGCACGTGCCGGCGTTGCTTCAGCACCCACATCGGCGGTGGCGCAGGCATGGCGTTCGCTCCGTTTGGGGAGCGCTTCACGTTCTTCGTCACCACCGACGCCGCCGCTTTCTACGCACCGAGCCTGCACGGCATCGGCGGCTCCCCCAACCGCCTGGGCATCGGGCCCGCTGCCGGTCTGCGGCTGCGGTTTCTGCCCAGCCTCGTGTCGCTGTGGACGGCGCAGTACCTGTGGCTACCCTGGCAGGCGCCGTACGCCGTCTACCGCGCGGACGCGATCCTGCGCTGGGAGTACGTGCGCAACGTCGCCATCAGCCTCGAGGCGCGCGCCATGCCCTCGGCGTACCAGGGCCAACTGCTGTCGTTCGTGTACTTCTGATCGGCGTGCAATGTAGCCACCGAACATTCGCCGCCCCTTGCCCGGCCTGCGTCCAAGCGGGCCGAGCAAGGCAGCGAGAGGAGATCACTGGCCGTATACGACGGTGCAGTACTCGGAATAGATGCCGAGGATGCTCATGGTGCGGTGATCGACGTTCGACACCGTGGAGATGCCGCCCTTTTGAGCAGCCGTCGCGACGCTCGCATCACCGCTGGCCACAAGACCGAGGATCGAATTCGCGCAGCTCTCACCAGACTTCGCGCCGGCATTTGACACACCCGTCGCTGTGTCGCCGTGCTTGGCACCCGTGTAGAGCACGCCGATCACTGGCGACGCCGCCGTGATGCAACCCGACAACGCAGCCGCCACGAGTAGCAAAGATCCCAACAAGCCGTTCTTCAACATTGATTCCATTAATTCACCTTCTGGTTGGCGCAGTTTGAACCGCGGGCGTATCCTTACACGCCACCGCAGTTGGGCGTCAATCGCGCGGCGCGGACGAATCGGGCACGTGCTGCAGGTGACAAAAGAGTGGACTGCTTCAGCGCAACTCTTCGTCGATGTAACCCACGCTGGCGCCCAGATAGAGCCACTGAGTCGCGACCGGCCCGACTCCGATGCGCTGAGCCGCCCACCGCTGCACATCAGCGCACAGCGACCAGCGCCCCATCACAAAGCACAATCGGCCACCGCCGCGCTCCAACCTGTCGAGTGACCCCCTTTGGTCGACCCAGATCCACTCAAAATCGAGCCGGACGACAGAGACCTGTAGCGTGGCGTACGTTCCGACAGCGAGGTGATCGTTGATCTTGCGACGCGCATCCGGCGTGACGAAGCGCCCGGCCAGTATCTCGCCGCCGCGCGCTCCGAGTTCTGCGCGCAGCGCCGACCGCAACCACGCGTAGCCCAGCTGCAGCTGTGGCAGCTCCAGCCATGAGGTGTAGTAGTCGCGGTTGCCGAAGAGTTCGGCCCGCGCGCCGATCCGCAATGTTGGTCCGTGCCCCGGACCGAGCTGTGGCCACAGGCCCATCGCGACATCCGTCCCGAGGCCACCTTCGAGCCCCCGGCCGCCGAAGCCGACGGCGGCGTAGTCACGATAGCGGCTCGACAAGAGACCAACTTGCATATCGCCGACACCGTGGATCCACAGCATGCCGGCGAGTGTCCCTGAAGCGTCGCTGCTCGCGCCCAGGCGCGCGCCGAACTCGCGTGAGGCGCGACCGGGACGCCAGCGGCCCGGCGCGTCGGGCGAGATCTCCGGAGGCGCGTGGTCCCACTCGGCCACTGGCTTTCCACGCAGCACCGGAGCCACGCTGGACCGCGCCGCAGCGACCGACGTAGCGGTGGCCGTGGTCGCCGGGACGCGCTGCGCGTGCGACACGGACGCAGGCAGCCAAACGAGCCACAGCACTACGCACAAAGACCACGCCCGCATCCATCGACATCGCGCCCCAAGCATGCGCCGCGATCTCGCATTGTTCGTGCTGAAGCGCAAACGCCAGCGTCAATGCGAACGACCGAGCCGCGGCAAGTCCGAGGCAGTCTCGGCGAGCTCGTTCCAGCGCGCGGTGAGCGCCGCATGACGCCGCGCGTAGCTCTCCGGCGCGAGCAGCGGCAGGGCACGCAACGCGTCCACGTCGCGCTGCAGCTCCATGCACAGCGCATGAGCGCGCGCCAAGCTTTCGGGCGCACAGCCGGCCGCCGAGAATGCCACGCCGAAGCACGCGAGGAAGTCGCGCACGGGCTCCGCTCGCGCACCGGCAGCGGTGGCGGCCACAAGAGAAGTGCTCGCTTCCAGAGCCGGCAGCGAGCGCCAGCCTCGCCGCCGCAGCGCCTTGTTCCAGTTGTGGCGCACGTCAGCGTGCACTTCGCTGCCGGGCTGGTTCGCGAGCAGTGAGACCAGCATCATGAGCAGCGCATGCGCATCGCGCAGC
>DASVHQ010000328.1:0-4761 GCA_036382515.1 Polyangiales bacterium
GGAGAATACGTCATTGGCAACCAACTCACCGGTCGCAATGCTCCAATACGACGCGTAGCCGCCCAGCGCATACGCGGACTGAAACCGATATGCACCGCACGTGCCCTCCAGAGCTGTCTTCAGCTCGTGGCGCGAGCATACGAGGTTCAGGTCCAGTGGTTTGTAGGGCGCGCAGTCAGCCGAGCCGCAGCCGAGCGGGGCGACGCAGTCAAGAGCGGCGTCACCACCAGCATCGCCGCGTGGTGGGCCGGCGTCTTGGCCAAGCCCACGCGTGTCGCGAGTGGAGGACGTGCATCCGCAGGCGAGCGTTGCCGCGGCCGCCAAGACGAGAGGGATAAGAGACATGCGCATGCCTGCCCCACAAGCATGCACCGTGCCACTGCTTAAAAAGCGCGAGATCCGGACGTCACGAGCCGCAAGGAACCAGCGTCGTCACGGCCCTTGGCACACCGTGGCACAGCCGCCGCGCGGGGTAGGGTACGCGCCGCCAGGGGTAGCTGCTCAGGCGGGTGACGCGGCGCGGGGTGGCTGGCAGACTGGGTGGTGTTTATCCCGGCTACCGCCCAGCATTTCCTGGTCGCACAGTGCGGACTACCGTCCACGACGAGACCCCGCAACAAAACGCGGTTAGTAGTGAGCATTGGGCCCTTTCGCCTCTGGCCAACGTTGCCCCTGTCGGGTGCCCTTGAGTCGTTCGACCCACATCCAACGCCGGTGATTCCGAAGGCGACCACAATTCCGAGCAGACGACGTGTCCTCATAAGAGCTCCTCGCTGTCAACCGTCGCTGGGAAGAACCAGCGTCCAAGGTATTTGTGCGCCGTGCGCCAACGACGCTCGCTAGGCCGCCTTCACGTGCACGCTGTACTTGAGACCTGCCGCGTCGATCTCGGCTTGCAGTGCTAGCGCCACGAACTGGCTCTCCGAATAGCCGAGCAGGCGCGCCCACTTGGCTGCTCGTTCGAGGCTCACCCCCTTGCGACCCTTCTCGATGTCACAGAGGTTGGCGCGCGAGATGCCGAGCTTCTTCGACATCGATTCGAGCGTGTACCCGTCGCATTCCCGGATCGAGCGCAACGTCATCCCGAGGGTGAGCGGACCACCAACGAGCTTTTCGAGGAATCGCACCGCGTCACTCTTCTTCTGCTTGGCCACAGCGTTCTCCTCTCAATAGTCGTGCTTGTTCACTTCTTCGACCGACCCGAATTCAATACCGTCGTTCTTGATCACATAGATGGCCCGGTACGCTCGGTTCAGCCGAATCGAGCGTTGACCCACGCGCGCACCCTTCAGTGGTTCATCGTGGTAACCGGGCACCTTCCGCACGTCCTCCAGCCCCGAACGTCCACGCTCTCAACCCAGTTCAGGAGTTTCACGCGAACCTGCAGTGTCACCTTCGCCAGATTCTTCTTGGCGCCAGACGAGAGAACCACTCGGTTGATCACGCATGCCACTGTACTTCTGCTGGAAGTACCTGTCAAGCTGAGCCCGCGAGTCCTGTCCCGGCCGCCCCCTGACTGGTAGTCTCATTGGGTGGACAGACAGCAAGCGAACAGGACGCATCGGTCTCGACACGCTCTGGCGAGGCATGCAACGCCTTGCAGCACTCGCCGAGGGCTGGCAAATCGCTAGGGCGCTCGAAAAATGAGATCAAGATTCAGGACAAGGAGGCAGGCTTCGGCTTCAACACGCAGGTGTGCCACCGTCCCGCGAGCGCCGCGCGCAGCCTCGACGAGCAGGCCGGGCGCAACGTCTCCGAACTGGAACGGCGGCTTGCGCAGGCGCGGCACTTCGCGGTGCACGTCGAAAAGCGCGTGCTCGACTCGGCCTACGCCGAGCGCATCTCGATCGGCCGGGCGCGCAACAAGGACCTGGTGTTACGCCATCCCAGCGTCTCGAAGTTCCACGCCTGGTTCGAGCTCGGAGCCGATGGCTCGCTCTGCGTGGCGGATGCCGGCGGCAAGAACGGCACGCAGCTTGGCTCGCGCGTGCTGCCGGCGCGCGAGCCGGTGAGCGTCGCGCCGGGTGAAGTGCTGCGCTTCGGCACGGTCGACAGCGTGCTCTGCGCGGCCGAAACCCTCTGGCAGCTGATCGCGCGCCGCGCCTGAGTTGCGCGCGCAGCAGGCAGCCACAGCACACGCTGCGCCGCCGCGTGCACGCGGCGCAAGCCGTACACGTCGCCTCTTCGCGACCGCGCGCGTTGCGCTCACGAGCGGACTCAGCGGCTTTTGCGCAGCCCTCTACCCGCGACGCTTCGGTCGCGCGGGCTTGGCGCGCGTGCCTGCCGAACGGCCCGCAGTGGCGCCTGCGCGTGGGGGCAGCCCGCTGTGCTGCGTGAGCGCGCTGCCGCGCTTGGGCGGCTCGATTGCATGGCCGCGCCCGGCACCCCGTTGCGATTTGTCCGCGGGACCACCGCGCTGCGCGCCGGCCTTGGCGTGAGCAGCTGGTTGCTTGCGCGCGAGCAGACGCTGCGCGTAGCTGACCTTCTCCGCTGGCTTCCAGCCGAGCGGCTGCTGCCAGGGCAAAAGATGCTGCGGCCCCGCACCGATCAGATCCTGTCGGCCCATGCGCGTGAGCGCTTCGCGCAAGAGCGGCCAGTTGTCGGCGTCGTGGTAACGCAAGAACGCCTTGTGCAAGCGCCGCTGCGTGGGGCTCTTGGGAATGTACACGCCGGCCGCTTGGCGCTGCACCTTGCGCAGCGGGTTCTTGCCCGTGTGGTACATGGTCGTCGCGTTCGCCATCGGCGAAGGCAAGAACGCCTGCACCTGATCCGCACGAAAGCCGTTGCGCTTGAGCCACAGCGCAAGCTCCAGCATGTCTTCGTCGGTGGTGCCCGGGTGCGCCGCGATGAAGTACGGAATCAGATACTGCTCTTTGCCGGCTTCCTTCGAGTAGCGATCGAAGAGCTCCTTGAAGCGATCGTAGCTGCCGATCCCCGGCTTCATCATCATCGACAGCGGCCGCTCGCTCACGTGCTCGGGCGCGATCTTCAAGTAGCCACCCACGTGATGCGAAACCAGCTCCTTCACGTAGTCGGGCGAGCGCACCGCCAGGTCGTAGCGCACGCCCGAGCCGATGGTGATTTTCTTCACGCCTTTCACCGCGCGCGCCTTGCGATACAGCTTGATCAGCGGCGTGTGGTTGGTGCCCAGGTTCTCGCAGATGTCGGGGAACACGCACGAAGGCTTGCGGCACGCCGCCTCGATCTCGCGGGTCTTGCAGGCCAACCGATACATGTTCGCCGTGGGCCCGCCCAGATCCGTGATGTGTCCAGTGAAACCCGGCACGTTGTCACGCACCTGCTCGATCTCACGCAGCACCGACTCTTCCGAGCGATTCTGGATGATGCGCCCCTCGTGCTCGGTGATCGAACAAAACGAGCAACCGCCGAAGCAGCCGCGCGTGATGGTGATCGACAGCTTGATCATCTCGTACGCGGGAATGCGCGCGCTGGCATAGCTCGGATGCGGCTTGCGGGTGTACGGCAGCTCGTAGATCGCGTCCATCTCCTGAGTGGTCAACGGCACCGGCGGAGGGTTCAGCCACACGTCGGTACCGCCATGCGCCTGCAACAGCGCGCGCGCATTGCCAGGGTTGCTCTCGAGATGCACCACGCGCGAAGCATGCGCGTAGAGCACCGCATCGGCGCGCACGTCCTCGTACGACGGCAAGCGGATCACGGTGAGCGCGCGGTCGAGCTTCGGTGCCTTCACTCGCAGCGGCAAGAGCTGGACCGCCGGCTCGGCGCCAGCGTTCGCGCGGATCTCAGCCTCCATCGCGTACGGGTCGCTCAGCGGCACAAGCGGCCCCGGCCGATCGACGCTCGTCGAGTCGAGCTCGGTGAAACCTTCACGCAGGCCGCGGGCTTTCCACGCCGTGCCACGCACGTCGGTGATGCTCTCGATGCTCTGGCCGCGCCCCAGCCGATGCGCAAGCTCCACGATCTGCCGCTCGGCGTTGCCGTACACGAGCATGTCCGCACCCGAGTCGAGCAAGAGCGACCGCCGCACCTTGTCGGACCAGTAGTCGTAGTGCGCGATGCGCCGCAGGCTCGCCTCGATGCCACCGATGATCACCGGCACATCCGGGAACGCCTCGCGGCAGCGCTGCGTGTACACGATGCAGGCGCGACTGGGCCGCTTGTTCGGCTCGGCGTCGGGCGTGTAGGCGTCGTCGCTGCGCGGCTTCTTGTCGCTGGTGAACTGATTGACCAGCGAGTCCATGTTGCCCGCCGTGACACCGAAGAACAGATTCGGCCTGCCTAGCTCCATGAAAGGCTCGGCGCTGCGCCAGTCCGGCTGCGCCAGGATGGCCACGCGAAAGCCCTGCGCTTCGAGCAAGCGCCCGATCAGCGCCATGCCGAACGCCGGATGGTCGATGTACGCATCACCCGTGACGAGCACTACATCGCACGAATCCCAACCGAGCTCGTCCATCTCGGCGCGCGTGCGCGGCAGCAACTTGGCCGTGCCAAAGCGCTTGGCCCAGTAGGGCCGCTGCGAAAACAGACCCGCGGCGGTGGGCATGGCGTTTGGCATCAGTCGAAGCTCGGCGGCGGGCGTCGCAATACAGCGTGCGGCAAGCGCCGCAAACCGCCGCGCGCCCCTTCTCTAGTGCACGCCTCGCGCGGGAGCCAGCCGGCCCAGCATCTTTCCGGCCACCTGCCGGTATGCGCGGGGAGCAGCGGTGGTGGCCGACGGCGCTTGGGGGCCTTCTGGGTGTGGGCGCGGGGACGGTCGGCTTGCGAGACTAGACAGTCATC
>DASVHQ010000329.1:0-7707 GCA_036382515.1 Polyangiales bacterium
CTACACGCGACAATCCGTGATCGGCGGTCACTCGCTGCTGCGCGTGCGCCCCGAGCACGGCCGCACGCACCAGGTCCGCAAGCACCTGGCGTCCATCAACCACGCCGTGCTCGGCGACGCCCGCTTCGGCGACCCCGCCAGCAACCGCCACTTCGAGCACAAACACGGTCTCGACCGCACCTTCCTCCAGCTGGCCCGCGTGCAGCTGCTGCATCCGGCCACGGGCGAAGAGCTCGTGATCGACGCGCCGCTCGCACCGGATCTCGCGGTGGTGTTGGAACGGTTGCGTGCGACTGCGAAAGCGCCGTGAGCGGGTCGCGTCGCTAGCGCTGCGCTGATCGGGCATGCTGGGGTGGGTCCTGCGCGCGTTCCGTTCGGGGGGTCCCTCGGAGCACGCCTTCGCGTGCTCCTCTAGACGTGCAGCACGTCCCCCGTAGGGTACGTGCTCGGACCCACCCCAGCACGACCTCACCAAGGCGATGACTTCGTGCGCGGCCCGTGCCCGTCCTGAGCGGGCTGCTCGACGCTTGCCTCTTACGGTCAGCTCGACGCAAGCGACGCCGCGCGTGGGGTGGGCGGGCCGCTGCTGGGCGAGTTCCGCAGGCCCGATCACCGTCCCCGTACGGCCAACACCGTCATTGGCCGAGGACTGGTTGAGCCCGGCAGCGGCCCGCCCACCCCACGCGCCCATCCGGTCACACCGCTCTGCCGGCGCCACGTCCCCGCTACCTTTACCGCCGGCCGATTCTGCACTACAGGGACCCGATAACCGCGCCGCGCGCGCAAGGAGACACACGATGGCGAAGCTGGATGTCCTGGTGCTGGCAGGCGATGGGATCGGGCCCGAGGTCACGACCGAGGCGCTCAAGGTTCTGGAGCTCGCGTGCAAGCGCGGTGGCATCACGCTCGAGCTTTCGCACGATCTCTTCGGCGGCTGCTCCATCGACAAGCATGGCGAGCCGATCACGCAGGCGGTGCTCGATCGCTCACTCAAAGCCGATGCGGTGCTGATGGGCGCGTGCGGTGGTCCCAAGTGGGACAATCTCGCGACCGACAAGCGTCCCGAGAAGGGCCTCTTGCGTCTGCGCGAGCACATGGAGGTCTACGCGAACCTGCGTCCGGCCAAACTGTTCAAGGCGCTGGCCGACGCGAGCCCGCTCAAGGCCGAGCGGGCCGCGGGCCTGGACTTCGTGGTGGTGCGCGAGCTGGTCGGCGGTTTGTACTTTGGCAAGCCGCGCTACGTGCAGGGCGAGCCCGGCAAGCGCGTGGGCGCCAACACGATGACCTACACCGAGAGCGAGATCGTGCGCATCGGTCGCGTGGGCTTCGAGACCGCGCGCCGTCGCAAGAAGAAGCTGTGCAGCGTGGACAAGGCCAACGTGCTCGAGGTCATGGGTCTGTGGCGCGACGTGATGGTCAAGCTCGGCAAGGAGTATCCCGACGTCGAGCTCTCGCACCTGTACGTCGACAACGCTGCGATGCAGATGATCCTGCGTCCCACCGACTTCGACGTGCTCGTGATGGAGAACATGTTCGGCGACATCCTGTCGGATCTGTCCGCCGCGGCCACCGGCTCGATCGGCTTGCTGCCGTCCGCTGCACTCGGCGACAAGCTCGCGCTCTACGAGCCGATCCACGGCTCGGCCCCCGACATCGCTGGCCAGAACAAGGCCAACCCCCTAGCCGCGATCATGACGATCGCGATGCTGCTCGAGCACACGGCCAAGCGCAGCGATCTCGCGGCCGCCGTCAACGCCGCGGTCGAAGACGTGCTCGACGCCGGCGTGCGCACTGGCGACATCGCCAAGCGCGGCGAAACCGTGGTCGGTACACGCGAGATGGGCGAAGCCGTGCTCAAGGCGGTCCAGAAGCGCCTGGGATGAGCCCAGCTCGCGTGAGCGGCGTGCCGACCTTGCTGCCTTGGTGCAGCAAGGTCGCCGCCGCGCTGCTCGCGTGCGTTGTAGGCGCCCACTCTGACGGGAATGCACAGGTCACTCCGCCGCCACCGGCAGCGGCTTCTGCGCAACCGCAGCTCCGGCCTGGTTTCGAAGTTGCAGCTGACGTAAGTGCAGCCGCTTATCGCATTCCCGGCGTGCCCAGCGTGATCGTGCACGCGCCGTCGGGCTTCGACCCGAGCGGCCCACTGCACTTGGTCGTGTATCTCCACGGTTACAGCGGCTGCGTGCCCGTGCTCATGGGCAAGAGCGAAAGTCGCTGCCGGCCTGGCGATGCGCCGCGTGCTGGCTGGGATCTCGGTGCCGCACACGACGCCGCGGGCACCAACACGCTGTTCATCGTGCCGCAGCTGGCATTCATGAAACGCAGTGGCCGTCCCGGCGCGTTCGACCGTCCGGGCGTGTTTCGTCAGTTCCTCTGCGAGCTGCTGTCGCAGACGCTCGCGTCGCAGCTCGGCGGGCCACGATCTTTGCAAGACGTGGCGAGTCTCACGCTGGTCGCTCACAGCGCCGGCTACCAGGCCGCACTCGCCATTCTGCAGCGCGGCCAGGTGCAGGCGCTGGTTCGCAACGTGGTGTTGTTCGACGCCCTGTATGGCGCGACGGACGACTACGCGCGGTTTGCGCTGGAGCACATCGCAGACGGTCTGCATCTGGTCGCGCTCCACCTGCCGGGCGGCCGTCCCGAGCGCGAGGATCTACGGCTACACCGGCGGCTGGCGCGCAAGCTCGGCAGCGCACGCGTCGCGCTGACCGACACTGCCGGGCTCGATGTGGCGCTCGCGGAGCACGCGATCGTGGTGGCCTCGGCCATGCCGCCTCACTGGCAAGTGCCCTGGCACTACTTGGCGCAGGTGCTAGCTGGGTTGCCGCTGCCGCGTCGCTAAACGCGGGCATGAGCGTTGGCCTGGATCACTCTTCCCTTCGCTCTGCGCATGAAGTACACACAAGTCCACACGTCGACCGGGAGAACCGCTAATGCGAGCTCGCAGCGCAGCAATTTGGTTGGGGGTGTTGGGGTTTCTGTGCGTCGCCACGCCCGCGTTCGCGGCTGGCAAAGGCAAGAAGTCCAAGGACAGCGCCGACAGCGCCGCGCCCAAGACCGTCGACAGCCTGATGGACGACTCGGTCAAGCCCGACAAGAAGGCCAAGAAGGGCAGCGCGAAGTCCGAGGAGGGCGGCGACGAGAAGACCGGCGACGAGAAGGCCAGCGACGAGAAGGCCCAGAAGAAGGAAGAGGTCGTTGCCGAGCCCGACGCCTGGGAGCGCCCGCCCGCCGAGGAGGAAAAGGCGCCGAAGGCCGTGTCGAAGAAGGCCGAGGAAAAGCCCGTCGGCGACGGCCGCGGCGTGGAGATTGGTCTGCTCTTGGGCTGGGGCTTCCCCACCGACAAGGCGTTTGCGACCAGTCCGTACGGTCTGGGCTTCGGCTTGCGCGCTGGCTACGAGTTCGACTTCCACCTCTTCACGGGTCTGGGCTTCGAGTACTACCTGGGCAGCAGTGACACGCTGCAGCGCAGCGGCGGCGGCAACGCGCAGGGCTCCGTCAAGTCGTCGTCGAACTACATGTTTCTGCACACCGAGGTCGGCTACGACTTCTGGTTCGACAAGGTGATCTTGCGGCCGTCGGCATGGCTTGGTCTGGGCTTCGGCCGCCAAGATCCCGATCCGCTGGTGAACGGTCCCAAGACCCACGTGGGCTTCCTCTTGGCACCGGGCATGAGCGTGCTCTACACGATGGACAGCGTGTTCATCGGCGGCGACTTCCGCGTGCACCTGATCGCCGGCGGCACAGGCTCGTCCGCGGTCGCGCTCTACGGCACCGCCGGCCTGCGCTTCTGATACACGTGTGCGCGTGCTGCGTGCGCGACTCAGTGCGTGCCGACTCACTCGGGCCAGCGCGGCTCTGCAGCTGGCGGCGGCGGGTCGATGGTCACCACCACCACGGTGCGGTCGGTCACCTGTCGGGTGCTGCTGCACGCGCGCGCGCTCGCGAGCAGCTGGTCGATGCGCTGCCCGAGGTGTGCCGCAGGCAAGTCCGGCGCTGCGCGCTGCACGATCCGCACGATGCTGTCGAGCTGCGCCAGCTGATCGTCGAGACAGCGCGCCGCCCGTGATCGGCCCGCAGCCCGCGCCTGCGTGAGCGCCAAAAGAACCCGCGTGCTGGCCGCGTTAGCGCGCGTGCGCAGCGACATCGCGGCCGGTGTCGGCTGCGCACCCTCGGCCGAGCGAGGCTGAGCCGCAGCTCGTCCCGCTCCCAGCCACAGCGTGAGCAGCGTCGCCGCGCACACGCCTGCAAAACGTGGCGCCCAAGAACCTTTTGCGCGTCGCCTCGTCATTAGCGAATCAGTTGCCGCGCCCCTGCTCCGCGTTCATCGCGGGATGCGTGTATGCTCGGCCGCCTGCCGGCCCCGCCGATGGAGACCTCATGACCCAGCGTCTTTTTCCCACCTTCCTTCCGCTTTTCGTGTGTGCCATGGCGTGTGCAGCCCTGGGCTGCGGCCACAGCCAGAAACCCTACGCCGCCACGCAGAGTCCGCTCGCGCTCTCGCGCGTCGTTCTCTATCGCAACGGCGTCGGCTACTTCGAGCGCCACGGCGTCATCGACGGCGACAAGCTCACACTCAAGGTGCGCAAGGATCAAGTCAACGATCTGCTCAAGAGCCTGACCGTCATCGACCGCAACTCCGGCAAGGCGTTGAGCGTGTCGATTCCACTCGATCCGCAGGCCTGGCAAGATGCCGCGCTCTCACTCCTCATGCCCGGTCGCGGCCGCCTGCCCGAGGTGCTCGACGGTCTGCGCGGCGTGCACATCAGCGTCGAGACGGCGTCGCGAACCGTGCACGGTCGCATCGTGATGGTCGAGCGCATGAACCCCGAGCCAGGCCCCATGCCGCTGCGCGAGCCGCAGCCGCAATACGAAGATCACAAGCTCACGCTGCTCGACGGCGACGCGCTGCAGATCGTGCGCGTCTCGCAGATCCGCACCATCACGCTCGAGGAAGGCGATCTCGTGATGCAGCTCGACCGCCACCTCGATGCCACCTCGGGTGAAGGTATGTTCCAGCAGGTCTCGGTGGTCGTACGCTTGACCGACCAGGGCAAGCACGACCTGGCCGTGAGCTACGTGGCAGCTGCGCCGCTGTGGAAGCCCACCTATCGCGTGGTGCTTGCACCGGATGGCTCGGGCAAGGCGCTGCTGCAAGCTTGGGCCGTGGTGTCCAACGTCAGCGGCGAGAGCTGGGACAAGGTTGCGCTCGGGCTCACCTCGGGCGCGCCGCTTGCCTTCCGCTACGACCTGCACACGCCGGAGAACGTCGAGCGCCCCGACCTCACGCAGAGTGGCGTGCACAAGCAAGCGCAGGTGGCGTTCGGCGAGAGCACCTACGCGCAGCCGCCGATGGCTGCAGCCGCACTCGTGCCGGCCAACGAGCCAATGGCCGCCGATCTCGCCGGGGAAGAGATGAAAGGCAATGCGTCGATGGATGCTGCAGCTGTTGGCGGCGGTGGACCGGTGGCTCAGAGGCTGCGCGGCTTGTCGGCCAAGAAGGCCATGCCGATGCAAGCCCCGCGGCCGGTCGCGCCCGCCGTGGACATGGCCGCGCTCGCGCGCAGCGTGGCCCCGCGCGCCACGGCCAAGCAGGTCGCCGGTCTCACGCGCTTCGACATCACCGACCCTGTCACGTTGCCGGACGGCAGTGCGAGCATGGTCGCGCTCGTGAATCAGCTCGTTCCAGGTGAGCAGACTTTCCTCTTCAAGCCGGGCGGCTCCGGCCAGGGCTACGAGCAAAATCCGTATCGCGTGGTGCGCTTCAAGAACGACACGGACTTCGTGCTCGAGCCTGGCCCGATCAGCATCTACGCAGGCGGCAGCTTCGTTGGCGAGGGCCTATCCGAGGCGATCGCAAGCCACGACATGGCGACCATCCCTTTCGCGGCTGAACCGTCGGTGCTGGTGCGCTCCTCCACCGAGAGCTCGGGCGATGCGATGAAGATCACGAAGATCGTGCACGGCGTGATGCAGGTGGACGCGTTCCACCGCGTGACCACCACCTGGAGCGTGCAAGGCCCGGCCAGCGACACGGGCTTCCGCGTGCTCGCGCGCCAGAGCCGCGCCGGTGACAACTACACGCTGGTCGATCCGCCCAAGGACACCGAGACACTCTCGGAAGGCTACTTCATCCCTGTCGTGGTCGCGCCCAAGCAGACAGCGGCCACGCTGGCCGTGGTCGAACAAACGCCGTCACAGACCTCGCTCACGATCTGGGATGACCACGCGCCGGAGCTGCTCAAACAGCTGCTCGAGACGCCAGGGCTCGACGCCAAGAGCCGCGCCGCGCTCGAGCCCATCGTGCAGGCTCGCCAGGAGATCGGCCGCATCGACACCCAGCTGCAGGGCCTGTCGGCGCAGCAGGAGCAGCTCGACCAGCGCGCCAACGAAGAGCGCGAGAACCTCACGGCCATCCAGAAGGACCCGCGCGCTTCGGCTCTGCGCAAGCGCCTCACCCAGCGCCTGGAGGAGCTGAGCAAGCAAGCCGAGGAAATCGGCCGCAAGCTCGTCGAGCTGAACAGTCAGCGCCTGGAGCGCAAGATCGAGCTCGAAGACAAGTTGCGCGACCTCGATCTGAGCGCGGTCGCACGCTGACGGCGTGCCGAAAAACCCTTGCCGAACCGCAATTTAGTGCGTAAGTCGCCAATGGAGGCACGCATGCAAATCCCTCTCGAAGTCGCATTCAAGAACGTGGAACGCTCTGACGCGGTAGAAGCCCGCATCCGGGAAAAGGCCCAGAAGTTGGAACGCTTCGCCGAGCAGATCACGAGCTGTCGCGTCGTCGTGGAAGCGCCGCACCACCACCAGCATCACGGCCACACCTACGACGTTCGCATCGACATCCACATTCCCGGCCAAGAGCTGGTCGTCAGCGGTGACGGCTCCAAGAACCCCGCGCACGCCGACGTCTACGTCGCGATTCGCGATGCCTTCGATGCCGCCGTCCGCCAGCTCGACGACCGCGCCCAGCGCCTCAAGCCACGCTGAGCATGCCGCCAACGGCGGCGAGCACGCTCGCATGAACCACCTCGCCGTCACGGGCAGGAGTCTGTGCGTATCACGAGGTCGTTCTGCGTCGCGCGTGCGCCGTCATCGCGTGGCTCGCGCCTGTCCGGCAAGCGGCTGCGCGGTCACTCACTGCGGCAGCCAGCTCACCAGTCGCGGGTGGCAAGCTCGCGGGGTTTCCCGGTGCGCAGGGAATACGATGCCTTCGGGAACACCGTGCTCAGTTCGGGGAGTCTTGCGAGCGAGAAGTGTTATCGATTCTCGACCAAAGATCAGGATGATGAGACGGGGCTGTATTACTACGGGATGAGATTCTACGACCCAGCGGTTGGACGCTGGGTCAATAGTGATCCCATCGGGGAGCGTGGTGGCCGGAATCTCTGTGAGTTTGGGGCGGCGGCGGTGGCGGTAGTCCAAATAGACGCTGGCCCTCCCGCGCGGCGGTTCGTCCCTTCAAGGTTGCAGCGCACAGAGACCAGCGAACCAGTTGACGTCAATCAAGTGAATCGCCGTGGTCGGGTCGCATTGATGCCGAGCAGATACACCGGGAGTCTGAGCCCTCGCGGACGGTCGGCCGCTGACAACTTCACACCGCAGCTGGCCGATGCCATCCGCGATGCCCCCCGTCGAGCCGCTGGCGCCGCGCCTTCTTGACCAAGTGCGTGCTGCGCTGCGCCTTCGCCACCGCAGCCCTCGCAC
>DASVHQ010000330.1:0-51866 GCA_036382515.1 Polyangiales bacterium
CCTCGTCTGCACGAAGGACCACTGCGTGCCGGACACGAAGGCCTCGTGTGACCTCGGGCCGGTGTGCATCGACAACAAGACCGCGTCGCGCTGCCTCGGCACCGACAAGGGCTTCGAGGCCGTGCCTTGCCCAGGCGACACGTATTGCCAGGGCGGCCAGTGCCGCGGTCCGGTCTGCGCGCTCGGTGCCAAGTGCACAGGCACGACGAGCACCACCAAGCCTTCGGGCACAGGCTTCCAGGAGTGCGTTGATGGCAAGTCGTACAAGAACACGCAGTGCAAGGTGAACGAGGTCTGCCAGCAGGATGGCGACAAGGCCAGCTGCGTACCGCAGGTCTGCACGTTGGGCACCATGGTGTGCGGCGACCCGCGCGACACGAAGGTGGACCGGCAGAAGTTCTACACGGTCTGCCAGTCGAGCACGGCCTTCGCAGGCTCCGCACCGGGCGTGCCGGGCTGGGCGCAAGGCGAGTGCACCGGTGCGGCCACCTGCTCTCCGGCGGCCGCAGCGGGAGTTGCCACGCCGCTGGCGGCGGGCTTCTCGCCGTGCACGGCGACCTGCACGAAGGGCGAGCAGCGCTGCGCCGCCGACCCGGCGACGGGCATCGCGGACGGAACGCAGGAATGTGGCCAGGACGGCAAGTGGGGCCCCGTGACCACCTGCAATCCGGGCACGGCCGCGGCCACCGCCTGCGCGCCGGTCTTCTCGCTCGACGCGAGCAAGCTGCCCAAGGTCGTGTGCGCCGCACCTGTGTGCGCATACTGGCTCAACACCCTCGCCGCCAATGGCGGCGTGCTCACGGGCGTGACAACGGTCCTCGGAACCCCGCTCGACGGCAGCGGCTTCGACGGCAACCAGGGCGCGTGCAGCGCCGAGAAGCTGCTCACGTGCGGCCTCGACGGCAAGCTCGCCACGACAGCGGCGGCCTGTGCCAAGGGCTTCTGCAGCAACGTCACCGGCGGCGCAACAGACGACGGCCGCACGCCGGGCGCCTGCCCCAGCCCTGTAACCCCCGAGTGCGCCGACGGCGAGCAGCAATGTCTCGGACTGGGTGGCGGCCAAGACGGCGCCTTCCGCGCCTGTGTCGGCGGCTTCTGGAGCGCGACGCTCCAGAACTGCACGGGCTCGGACCTGTGCTTCGACACGGCAAGCCAGGGCAAACGCAGCACGTTCTGTGGCACCGACTGTGCCCCGGGCATGCATCGCTGCGATCCCGCCACGCCCGCCACGCCCGCCACGCCCGTCAAGATCGAGACCTGCGGCAGCAACGGCAAGTGGCCCGCTGCGGGCACGGCTTGCGCGGCAGGCTCGTGCGCGACGCGGGTGACCGGCGGCATCAGCGATGCAACCTGCGTGCTCGACTGCGTGCCTGGCCAGGTCGGCTGTGCTGGCTCCCCGCAACAGCTCAAGTGCAATGCGAAGGGCACGTGGGATGCCCCCACGACGTGCGGCGCCGGCACCAGCTGCCGCCAGAGCGGCACGGGCCTGGGCCTGGGCTGTCTCGAGTGCGTCGGACCGAGCGTAACCGGCGGCAACGAGCAGGGCGTGACCGACACACAGTGCGACCCGAACGCTGCGACCAAGCTGCAGAAGTGCGGCACCAACAACAAGTGGGCGGCGAGCAACACGTGCACCAACAGCTGCGTGCAGGGCTCGCCGTTCGACACGTGCGGTTCGTGCTTGGGCATCGGCGGCACGACGCTGACGCACTGCACTCAATCCGCAATCCAAAGCGAGTACGTATGCGACACGTGCAACGTCTATGACTCGACTAGCGGCCTGTACGTCACCATCCCGCAATGCACGAACACCGCAGTCGGCACGGCTGTGGCCGGTGAGACCTGCAGCACGCAGGGCCTCGGAACACCCACGACCGTTGGCACCACAGTTGGCTGTTGCTTCAGCAAAATGGTGACCGCGGTGTACAGCACGACGTACGGCAGCACGGCCTCGTGCGTGGCCCAGAGCCACGGTAGCGCGAGCTACTTCGCTGGCTACTCCGGTTGCTGCGCGGACGCGCAGATCCACGCGTCAACCTACGCATACTGCAACTAAGTCGGGCGCCGGCGGGCGCGTTGCGAAGACACGGGCGGTTAGCGCCGCCCGTGTCTTTCCGCACGCGCCCGCTTCGCTCATCTTCCCCACAACTTATTTGCAGGAGCGCGAGTCACTATGACCACACGTGGTTGGACCGTCGCCGTCATCCTCGGATCGAGTTTCGTCAGTGCTGCGCTCGCACAAGCGCAAGCCACCTTGCAGCCGGTGCCTCGACCGGCGCCCGCGCCCGTCATGGCGCCGGCACCTGTGCCAGTGGCTGCACCGGCACCCGCGCCTGCGCCCGTCATGGCGCCGGCACCTGTGCCAGTGGCTGCACCGGCACCCGCACCGGCACCCGCACCCGCACCGGCACCTGCGCCTGCGCCCGTCATGGCGCCGGCACCTGTGCCAGTGGCTGCACCAGCGCCCGCACCGGCACCCGCGCCAGCTGCGGCACCAGCGCCCGCACCGGCACCCGCGCCAGCTGCGGCACCCCAACCGGCACCGGCACCCGCGCCAGCTGCGGCACCCCAACCGGCACCGGCACCTGCGCCGGAGGCCGCACCCGCAGCGCCGCCAACAGCGGCGAACGAACAAAGCGCCTCGGCCAGCCTCTCGCTGTCGAGCGCGAACGTGGCGGCGCCCGCCTCGTCGACCGAACGCCCACTCAGCATGGGCGTGTTGCTCGGAGCGGGCTTCAGCTTCGATCATCTCACCGGCAGCGTGAATCCCATGGGCTTCGGCCTGGGTCTGCGCGCCGGCTACAACCTGAACAAGCTCTTCCTCGGCGGCCGCTTCATGTACTACGTGGGCGACGCCTCGGATCTGCCCACGGGCCGATTGGCAATGAAGTCGTGGTTGCTTGCCGCTGAGGGCGGCTACGACCTCGACCTCGGGTGCCTGGTGTTGCGGCCCGGTCTCGCGATCGGCATCGCATCACGCATCATCGACGGTCCGCCGTCTTTCAACGGCGGCAACCTCGGCTTCATCCCGGGCAGCGCGAGCAACACGCAGGTGGGTCTGTACTTGGCACCCGGCGCGTCGCTCATCTTGCCGATCGATGCGTTCTTCGTGGGCGCGGATGCGCGCTTGCACCTGGTCCTTGGCGATCGCGTCTCGGGCGGCCTCGAGCTGCTCGCGAACGCCGGCATGCGGTTCTAGCCGGCACATTCTACGTGTTGTGCGTCGGGCCTTGCGGTCCGGGCTTGCGCGATGAGCGCGGCCTGGGTGCAAGGCCCGATGTGCTTTCGGGGCATCACACGCTGCGCCGCATGCTCCGAGAGACGCTCGCGCAAACGCGCACACTGCTCAGTGCGCCGCGGGTGCCGCTGACTGCGCAGGCTTCGCCGGGGCACGCCGCGCGGACGGCTCGGTGGGCGGAGCGTCCACGGCGGGCGAGCTGCCAAAAGGCGCGGCTTCGGCAGGCACACTTGGCGTCGGCGCAGCGGCCGCTGAAGCCGCATTCGCGCCCGAGACACTGGCGGCAGACGGGCCAGTGGGTGCAGCTGTTGGCGGCAGTCCACCCGGACCTTCGGGCTGCTCGAGCAAGAGCGCACGCACGCGCGCGAGATCCGTCTTCGTCTTGTCGGCCCACGGCGTCTTCATGCCCGTACGCTCGATGAACATCAGCGTCAGCTCCCAGTAGCGGATGGCGTGACGGATCAGCGGCTTGATCAGCTTGGCGAGCTCCTGATGGTAAGCAGCTTCGCCCTGCCCCTTGAGCTTCTGCGGCACCGGCGCCTGCATGACCGATTGCCAGAGCTCGTCGTACATGTGCCCGATGCGATAGCCCGAGGCCGCAGCCCAGTGCAGGTTGTCGAGGTTCTGGAACGAGATGGTGTTGAAGTACTCGCGCTGTGCCTGCAGGAGCAGCTGCGCGCGCTGCAAGAGCACTTGCTTCTGCGGCTCTAGACCCTCGGGGAACACCAAGGCCTCTTCGCGCGTGCGGTAGGTCTCGGCGAGCACGTAGTTGCAGGCGGCGGCGAAGAACTCGTCGCGGATGGGCGCGTCCTTCGGGCGGGTGCGAAAGTAGCTGAGTGCGCTCTGCGCGTAGCGCTCGGCGTCGTCGAGTTGGCCGGCGCCGAGCAAGCCCTGGCTGCGGCGCGCCATGCCTTCGAGACGTTCTTCCTGGCTCAACTGCTCGCGGGCGAGCAGCTGGTCGGCGGTCTTGAGCACGTCGGGCCAGCGTTCCAGCTGCACCAGCACTTCGGCGAGCTGAAAGCTCGAGTCTTTGACGTCGGCCGAGCCGGGGCGGTCAGTGAGGACCTTCGTATAGTGGTCGGCGGCGCCGGCAAAATCGCCGACAGCTTGCAGGCATAACCCTGCGTTGTAGAGCGCCGGGGACACGTACTCGCTGGAAGCGAACTCGGCGACCAGCTTGTCGTAGAGCGCGACCGACTCCTTGCAGTGCTGCGCGTTGAGCGCGTCGGTCGCCTGCTTGAAGAGATCGCTCGCGTCGTAGGACTCGAACGCGTAGCCGCCGCCCGCCTGGGGCTTGGCGTTGATGCGCAGCTCCTCGAAGCGCACGACCTCGGCGGGCGTGGTGGAGCGCTGCGGCGTGCGGCTCGCACAACCGAAGAAGAGCGCACAAGAGCCGGCGCAGGCAGCGAGCCGGCTCAACCAGAACAGAGCGTGCGGCATATGCATGTTCAGACCCGCAATGCGGCCGGCGGTTCCGCGTGCGCCCGTGAATTTCCCATTATTTTGCGAGTCTACATACATGGTCTTACTCTATCCCACATCGTCATCGTGGCGGCATGCCCGGGAGATTTCCATGACCAAGAATCGCAGACGCTCCGAACGCCACCCCGTGGGCTTTTACGTCGATCAGTTCGTCCACGACGAGTCCTATCGCTGCTTCACCACGGACCTGAGCTCCATCGGATTGTACATGGAGCGGCTGGTGCAACCGATCGACCGTGCGTCGAAGGTGGTGCAGCTCGAGATCAAGCTGCCCAGCGCCGACGACACCATCTGGGCCTGCGGCGAGATCGTCTACGATCGCATCGACTCGCTGTTCCACGGCACCGCCGTGCGTTTCACGGGCATGGCACGCACTCACCAGCGCTGGATTCGCGAGTGGCTGCGCGACAGCCGGCGCGCCGAGCGTTTCACCCAGGTGGAGCCGCGGCGCTTGGCCGAGCGGATCCGGATCCACAGGCCGCAGCGCGCGGCGATGTGCGCCTGAACGGGCGGCTGCCGCGGCAAGCGGCGCCGAGATGGCGTGAGTCCGGGCGCGATTGCGGCTAGGCTGCGCGCGCTGTGCTTGGGATCCGCACCTTCTACGCCGGCTGGCTCGAGCTTGCCTGTGTCGTGCTCGCCGGCTGTCATCCGAGCGCTCCGAGCCTCACGCGCACGCGCGGCGAGTCGCTCGAGCCGCGCCTTTCGTTCGCGCGCTCCGGCAGCACGAGCATCGCAACGCTGGTGCGGCCGACGCCGGGGGTCGTGCGCCTCTCGCTGTGGCTCGACGCCGGCGCACGCGATGGCCAGCCGGTGCAAGTGGCCACGCTCGCCGCGTGGATCGCGGCCGAGCACGCGGGTCGCGCTGCCACGGCGACCGTGTATCCAGATGCCACCGAAATCACGCTGCCGTGCAAGAGCGACGCGCTCGGCAGCTGCGTGAAAGCCCTGCGAGCGGCGCTGACACTGCGCGAGCCGACCGAAGCCGAAGCCCAGCATGCTCGGCTGCGGCTGCAAGACGGCAGAAGGCGTGCACTGGCGGCCGACCCGGGGCGTGCGGCGGACGAGCTGGCGATGCGGGCGTTGCTCGGCGAAACCGCGGCAGGGTTCTTCCCGCTGGGCGCAGCCGAGCACGACGCGCGCGCGAGCCGCCAAGCGCTCGGCGCGTTTCTGGGCGATCACTACGGGCCAGAGCGAGCGCTGCTGGTGGCGGCGGGAGACGCCGAGCCCGAGCGCGTGCGAGAAGCCGTGGCGGAAGGCTTCGCGCACGCAGCGCCAGCGCGCCTGCCCAGAGCGCAGCGCGGCGTGGCCGCTGCGGCGCAGCCAGCGTTGCAGCTGACCATCGCGGACCACGACACGGTCTCGGTTGCGCTGTCGGCGAGTGATCTGAGCTCGGCCTATTCGTACGTGACGCAGCTGCAGACGACGCTCGCGCACGGCGGCGACGATGCCGCAATGCGCGTGCGCGGCAGCGTGTTCGAAGCGCGCGGCGGAGCGATCGCTCTGTTGCGCGTGACCGGCGCCGCGCTGCTGCCCAGCCTCGACCACTCGGTACGCGAGCTAGCGCGCCTGCAGAGCGAGCCGCCGGCGCCAGAGGCCGTGCCGAGCGGCAACGATGATCTGGCGACGCTGAGCCGGCGCCTGGGCACCGCCTTCGCCACGCGCGGCGCAGGCAGTGCAGCACGCATGAGCTTCGCGATCGGCGCGTTGGCAGATGGTGGGCGCGCGGATCGACCGCGCCTCAAGGATCCGGACGCCGCCGAGCGCAGGCGGCGCACGCAGGACTTGCAGCGCGTCTTCGAGCAGGCCGTCGGCAGCGCCCATCCCAGGCTGCGCGGCGACAGCGACGAGCATGCGTCGTCGGTCGTGATGGACAATGCCGTGCGCATCGACGTGCGCAAGACGAGCTCGCAGCGCGTTGCGATCGCGGTGCGCATCGCGCTCGGTGCGGGCGAAGACCCACCGGCGCTGCACGGCCGCAGCGCGCTGCTCGCAGAGCTGACCACCACCGCGTGCGCAGGCCTGAGCGCGGATCAGCTGGGCAGCGAGCTCGCGCGCTTGGGTGCGACGTTGACGCCCGAGGTCGCGGCGGGCTCGTACGGCCTCTTGCTGGTGGCCGCAAGCGCGCAGTGGCAGCCAGCGCTCGACCTCGCTGTGCGCTGCGCGCGAGCGCCTGCCATGCAGCCCACGGCGTTCGCGCAAGCCGCGATTCGGCTGCAACAGCGGCTGCGCGCGTCGCGCACGGACCCGGCCTTGCGTGCGCAGCTGGCGGCGGCGGTGGCGCCACGTGCACCGGGCTTGTACGCGCCGCTCGGCAGCCCCGAACGGCTCGGCAACGTGGGGCAGCGCGAACTCGCGGAGCTCTTGCCGAGCGCACGCAGCGGTGCACGCTGGGCCGTCGCGATCGTCGGACCGGTCGTGGTGAGCGATGCGACCGAGCGTGCCGCGCGCCGCCTGGCCACGCTACCCACGGGCAGCGTCGCGTCGCCCGCAAGTCCGGGAGAAGTCGACGCTGGCGCAACCACGGCGGTCATGCCCAGCTCGGCGAGCGTCGAGGGGGTGACGGGCCTGGCGGTGTGGCTGACGCACACGACGAGCGCGACCAGCCCTGTGGCCGCACGGCTGACTGCCAGCGCGCTGCAACAACTGCTGGTGCACGCGGGTCTGCAGCCGCTGTCCCACGCGGGCGATGCCGGCAGCTGGGGGGCCGTGGCCGCCGTGCACGTGCGAGTGCCGCCGGAGCTGTTGCCGGCGCTGCCAAATCTCCTGCGCGAGGCCATGCGCCGGCTCGACGCAGCGACCCTGAAAGATGCGCTCGAGCGCGCTTTGCTCGTCGAGCAGACGCGATGGGCCGCGGCGGGCTCGCGCGTGGAGGTGCGGGCAGATCGGCTGGCGCGCGAGCGACTCGGAGATGGTGAGCCGGACCTGTCACTCGACGCCGCGCTGCGGCAGCTCGAGTTGCTGCAGCACGCGACCCCGCAGTGGCAGCCAACCGATTGACCGCAGCAGCGTGGTCAGCGCGGCACTGCCAGCACTGGCAAAAGCGACGCGCGCACAAAAGCCACGGCATCAGCGTGACGCTCGAGAGCGACCCAGCTCGCGGATTGCGAGAAGTAGCGCATGGCTGGCTCGAAGCTCGGCTCGACGATCACGGCGCCGACGAAGGTCTTGCGCACGATCTCCTCGAAATTGCCGGGCCCCAGCGGACTATCCCACTGCGGCTCGCTGGCGAAGGGTCGTTGGGGACTGCCTTCGATGAGCGCGCGCACGCCATCCCACTTGCGAAAGCAGCCCTTGATCGTGGCGCCAAGCGGCGCGTACGCGCGGAAGGGCGGCACGACGTAGAGATGCACGGTGCGCACGCCGTACTGCGCGCCCAGCGTTCCGTAGAAGAACAGGCGAGGCTTGCGGTAGAAAGTCACTTCCTCGCCACAGGCATTTGCGACGTTGCCTGCGGCACGCAGGATTTGCAGCGTGGGCGCGCTCCAGCTCTCCGGGTCGTCGAAGCGCGGCGCGGCGGAGAACCAGCTGCGTACCGGCTGGCGTGCGTCGCGCAGCGCAAGGTCCTGCGCGAACACCACCGTGCTGCAGGCGATCACCAGCGCGGGCAGAAGACGTTGCCAGCGCACGGCCAGCGCCGGGGAACGCGCTCGGCTGGCCAGCGCGAAGCTCGCCACCAAGAGCACGTGAAACGCCGGCAGCGCGCGAAAAGGCCAACGAAATGCGTTGACCACCGGCAGCTGCGCGAAGAAGTGCTGCAGGTGGAACGTGCCCGGAGAGAGCACCACGACCATGACCAGAAGGCCAAGCGCGAGCAGCGCGCATGACAGGTTGGCGTAGCTGCGCGGCCGGCGCAGCGCCTCGACGACCAGGTACCACGCAGGCACCGCGCCGCAAGCCATGAGCAGATTGGTGAACGGCCGGCCTTCGGGGAAGAACACGGTGCGCCAGACGCTGGTGCCGAACGGCCACAACAAGGCGTTGTAGGCCTGCAGTGGCACGGAGAACACCACCCAGTGGATGGGATCGTTCTTGCGGCCGCCGAGGAAGCGATACAGCTCGGCTTGTGCAGCGAGGATCGGGGCGACCAACACCCCGAGAACGAGCAGCGGCGGAAGCAGGCGCAGAGCGTAGCGGCGCAGCGGGGCGCGCTCACGGACGCCGAGAGCGCCGACCACGAACAGGCAGACGAGACCTCCGTACAGCGCCGCAAAGAGCAGGCCCGTGAGGAAGGTGCCGACGACGCCGAGACACGCGAGCAGCTCGTACACGATCAGCTCGCGTCGCGTGCAGCTGCGCGTCAACGCCAGCAAGCTCGCCAGGAGCCACGGCAGGAAGGCGTAGGGGATGAGCACGCCGCTCCAGTTGCCGGCCCAGACCACGAAGTAGCCGCTGCAACCAAGCGAGAGCCCCGCGACCCGGCATGCCCAGCGCGGTGCTTGCAGCATCCACGCCAGGAAGTAGCCGCCGCCGCCGAAGAGCGCGACGTGCAGCGCCATGACCACGTTCATGAGCGCGGCCACGTCGTGGTGGAGCACCAGCGCAGGCAAGAGCACCAGTGGATCGACGAAACCGTTCAACCAGGGCGAGACGTAGCCGCCGCCGCCGCCGCCGAAGAACGTGCTGTGGGTGGGCAGCTTGCCATGCAGGATGCGTGACGCCGCCTCCGCGAGCACCGGACCGCAGCCACCGAGGTTGTCGTCGCGGTCGAAGCTCTCGACGAAGGTCGCGAAAACGAGCCAGAGGAGCAGAAGCAGCGCGCTGAGCAGAGCGAGGTCGCGCGCCCCGGCCGAGGGCTGCTCGCTCGCAGGCTCGCTTGCAGCTTGCATCGGCAGATCGTACGCCGCGCTCGCCGGCCGGGTCTACGGGGCGGAGATCTGCGTCAGGCGCGCGCCCGGGTGTTTCACGAAGGCGTGCACGACTTCGATCACGTAGTCGAGCTCGGCCGCACCGAGGCCCGGGTATACGCCCAGCCACAGGGTGTTGTTCATGACGAGGTCGGTGTTGGGCAGCGTGCCGACCACGCGATGCGTGACGTCTTCGTAGGCCGGCTGGCGCAGCAGGTTGCCCGCGAAGAGCTGCCGGGTGCCGATGCGATGGGCCTCGAGATGCCGCACGAGATCGGTGCGCGAGAACGGCGCGTCGGGACGCACCGAGATCGGGAAGCCGAACCACGCGGGCTCCGAGCGCTCCGTGGCGCGCGGCAGGATCAGCACGTCGGTGAGATCGGACAGGCCGCGGTGCAAGCGCGCGAAGTTCTCGCGGCGCGCGGCGACGAAGCGGTCGAGCTTGCCGAGCTGCGCGACGCCGACGGCCGCTTGCATGTCGGTGAGCTTGAGGTTGTAGCCGATGTGCGAGTACGTGTACTTGTGATCGTAGCCGTGCGGCAGCGAGCCCAGCTGCCAGTCGAAGCGCTTGCCGCAGGTGTTGTCTTTGCCCGGATCGCACCAGCAGTCGCGGCCCCAGTCGCGGAACGATTCGAGCAGCGTGCGCAGGCGAGGTGCGCCAGTGAACACGGCGCCGCCCTCACCCATGGTGATGTGGTGCGCCGGGTAGAAGCTGAGCGTGGCGAGGTCACCGAAGGTACCGACTTGCTTGCCGTCGTAGAGACTGCCGAGCGCGTCGCAGCAGTCTTCGACCAGCCACAGGTCGTGCTTGCGCGCGAACGCCGTGACCGCACCGAGATCGAAGGGATTGCCGAGCGTGTGCGCGATCATGATGGCGCGCGTGCGTGGCGACAGCGCGGCCTCGAGCTGGCTCACGTCGATGTTGTATTCGGGGATCGTGACGTCGAGGAACACCGGCACGAGCTGGTTCTGGACGATCGGGTTGACCGTCGTCGGGAAGCCGGCCGCCAGCGTGATGACCTCGTCGCCGGGTCGCAGACGCTCGGCACCGAGCTTCTTCGAGGTGAGCGCGCTGAGCGCCACCAGGTTGGCCGACGAGCCGGAGTTCACGAGCACGGCGTGGCGCGCGGCGACGCGCTTGCACAACTCCTGCGCGAACTGGTCGGCGTAGCGACCGGCCGTGAGCCAGAATTCGAGCGAGGAGTCCACGAGCAGCTGCAACTCGTGCGCGTCGAACACACGACCCGCGCACGGCACCGGGCTCTTGCCAGGCACGAAAGGCTGTTTCGCGAACGCCTGGCGGTGATACTCGACGACCAGGCCCAGAATCTGTTCGCGCAGCGCGTCGCTAGCGTTTGGCATGGCCCAGGTACTCCGTGTACCAACGAATGGTGCGCGCGAGGCTCTCGTCGAGCGAGAACAGCGGCCGCCAGCCCAGCTCGCGCCGCGCCTTCTCGGCGCTGAGGAACTGCTCGGGGATCTCGTTTTTGGCTTCGTTCAAGATCTCGGGCTCGAGCTTGGAGTCGAGCGCGCGCAGCAGACGCTGCACGATGTCGACCACCGACAACGGCGTCTCGGTGGAGAAGTTCCAGCCCTGGCCACGCAACTCGGGACGCTTGGCCAGGTGCTCGGCCAGCACCATGTACGCCGCCGCGCCATCCTCGATGAAGAAGTAGTCGCGCACGAAGCGTCCGTCGGAGCGGATCTGCGGGCGCTCGCCCTGCAAGATCGAACGAATCGTGCCGGGCACGATGCGGTTCCAGTTCAGATCACCGGGCCCGTAGAAGTTGCCGCAGCGCGTGATGCCGACCGGCAGGTCGTAGCTGGCGGCGTAAGACTGCGCGATCAGGTCCGCGCACGACTTGCTGCAGTCGTAGGGGAAGCGGCCCTGCAAGGGCGCGTCCTCGGTGTAGGGGAGCTTCTCCTGCACGCCGTAGGCCTTGTCGGACGAGGCCACCACGATCTGCTCAATGCGCGGGCTGCGCCGGCAGGCCTCGAGCAACGCCCAGGTGCCACCCACGTTCGTTTCCCAGGTGGAGACCGGGTTGCGGTTGGCGATCGGCACGATGGTCTGCGCCGCGAGATGAAACACGCAGCGCGTCTCGTACTCGCCCATCACGCGCTCGAGCAGCACCTGATCGCAGACGTCGCCGCGCACCAGCCGACAGCGCTTGTCCATGCCGCTGCGAAACAGCTCGCTCTGCGGGACCCAGTCGCGCACCAGGCACGTGACCTCGGCGCCGTGCTCGACCAGCCGCGCCGTGAGCGCCGAGCCGAGTAACCCGGACGCTCCGGTGACCAACACCGGCCGCCCTTGCCAGAACTTGTCCATCACTTCCAGACCTTCCACGGCGCCTTGCCCGCGTCCCACGCCTCGTTCAACGAGATGTACTCGCGGTAGGTGTCCATCGTGTAGAAGCAGCCGGTGTGCTGGTAGCAGGCGAGCTGGTCGTCCGCCGCCAAGCGCTGCATGGCGTCGCGCTCGAAGATGCTGTCGTCGCCGCTGAGATAATCGAACACGCGGCGATTGAGCACGAAGAAGCCGGCGCTCGACCACTCACCCAGCAACGGCTTCTCGACGAAGCTTTGCACTTGGCCATCTTCGGCCACGTTGAGGATGCCGAAGCGCGAGGCCACGCGCACGCCGGTCACCGTGGCGAGCTTGCCGTGCTTCTTGTGGAAGTCGAGCACGGCACGCAGGTCGACGTCGGCGAGGCCGTCGCCGTAGGTGAGCAAGAAGGTGTCGTCGTCGCCGATATGGCGCTGCAGGCGCTTGACGCGACCGCCGGTCTGCGAGTTGAGCCCGGTCTCGGCGAGCGTCACCCGGTAATCCTGCTCGGGGTGCGAGTCGTGGTACTTCACTTCGGGCTTGTCGCCCAGACGCACGGTGAAGTCGCTGTTCATCGCGTCGTAGTTGAGGAAGTACTCCTTGATCATCCAGCCGCGATAACCCAGCGCGACCACGAACTCTTTGAAGCCGTAGTGCGCGTAGTGCTTCATGATGTGCCAGAGGATCGGCCGACCGCCGATCTCGACCAAGGGCTTCGGCCGGTACTCGGTCTCCTCGCGCAAGCGCATCCCCATTCCACCGGCCAAGACGACGACTTTCATGATGAGCTCCCAGGCAAGAGTCTGCTCTGCGCGAACGGTTTCACGAACCACCCCTGGACAAATCGCGACGAATCGCGGGCGCAATGTAGCGCGGGAAAGCTACCCGTCGAAGGGCAATCTGTAAAACGGTCCCGGCGCGGCGTCGACGGCCCGCTGGCCAGAAACCGTGCCGCCCGGCGAGCTACTTGGACGGCTCGGGCTCGTCGTCAAAGTTGATGCGTTCTGCTTCGATCACCAGAGGCCGCTTGAGCACCTGCGTGTGGATCGCGCCGATGTACTCGCCGACGATGCCCGTGAAGAAGAGCTGAACCGAAGCGAAGAAGAAGAGGCCGACCACCACCGGGGCGGTACCCAGCGTGAACCGGTCCCAGAACACGAGCTTCGCGAACAGGTAGCCGAAGCCCACCAGGAAGCTGAGGGCGGCCATGGCAAAGCCGAGCATGGCCGCCAGGCGCAGCGGCACCTTCGAATGGTTGGTGATGCCGAGCATCCCCAGGTCGTAGAGCGTGTAGAAGTTGTTCTTGGTGATGCCGCGCACGCGCGTCGGCTGCACGAACTCCACCAGGGCTCGTTCGTAGCCCAGGTCGCAGATCAGGCCCCTGAAGTAGGGATAGGGGTCGTCGAGCCGGCGCAGATCCCCGATCACGCGCTGGTCGTACAACCCGAAGCCGGTGACGTGCTCGACCATCTCGACCTCGGAGAGCCGGCCGATGAGCCGGTAGTACGACGTGCGTACCAGCCGAAAGAGCGGGGATTCCTTGCTCTTGGTCTTCTGCGCGAACACGACCTTGAAGCCGGCCTCCCACTGCTCGATCAGCTGCGGGATCAGCTCGGGCGGGTCCTGCAGGTCACTAGCCATGGCGATCGCCGCGTCGCCGCGCACCTGCAACAAGGCGTGGTGGGGCGAGCGAACGTGCCCGAAATTGCGCGTGTTGACGATGATCTTCAGCCGCTTGTCGACGGCCGCGATCTCCTTGAGCACCGCCACCGTGCGATCCCTCGAGCGGTTGTCGATCAGGATCATCTCGAAGCGGTACTGCGGCAGCTTGTCGAAGACGGCGCACAGTCGCTCGTAGAGCGGACGCACGTTTTCCTCTTCGTTGTAGCAGCCGGCCACCACCGTGATCAGCCGTCGCCTGGGGGCGCCAGCGCCCGTTGCATCCTGTGCTTGCATCGCTTCCACGCTCCCCACGTTGCGACTTCCGTCTGCGTCTGCTGGTGTCATGAGTGCTGCTGCCGGTGCCACGCGACGCTGCGCGCGATCGCGGTCGGTAGATCGACCGTGAGCTGCAGACCAAGCTCGTTTTTCGCCCGGGCGATCGACGGGACGTAGCGCTCCGCGAGCTGCCCGGGCACGGGCGCACGCGCCTGCGAGATCCGCGCGGAGGGTGCCACGGTCTGCACGACCTCACGCGCCAGCTCGGCGATCGACAGGGCGTGGTCGGAGCCCACGTTGTAAGGCCGGCCCGCCGGGCCGCGGAAGAGTAGCGTCCACAGCCAGACCGCCAGGTCCGAGGCGTACATGTACGAACGGTAGGGCGTGCCATCGCCCCCGATCGTGATCGGGCCGCCGGCCATCGCGTCGCGCATGAAGTTACCGATCGCGAAGTTGATATCGAGCGGCAAGTGCGGGCCGACGAAGGCAAAGCAGCGCGCGATGCTGGCGCGCAGGCCGTGGCGCGCCGCATACGCCGCGCACAGGAACTCGGCGCTGCGCTTGGCCTGCGCGTAGCCGCTGTTCGGGTCGCTGGCCTCGGGGCCGCCGGTGAACGACTCGGGCACGTGCGAAACGTCGGTGGGCTGCTTGCCGTAGACCGCACCGGAGCTGGTGAACAGGTAACCGCCGGCGCCCGCCTGCACGGCGAGATCGAGCGTGCGCTTGGTGCCCAGGACGTCGTGCTCGAACGAGAGCACGTTGTCGCGGCCCGCGCCGTAGCGCTCGGTCGAGGCGTGCAGGACGCAGGCGAACTTGCCCTGGGGAAACGTGAAGCTCTCGGCGCTGCCCCGCAAGAAGACCAGCGACGGATCACGCATGCGCGAGCTGGCGCGCTGCAGGAACGCCTCGGGGTCACGCGCGAGCACCACGGCCTGCGCACCCAGGTTCAGCCGCTGGTTGGCCCATACGAAGCTCTCGAGCAGCCAGGCCCCGAAGAACCCGGTGCCCCCCGTGATGAAGAGTCGCTCGCCGGCCAGGGCCTGCCAGAGGTCGCGTGTCTGGTCGATGATCTCATCGAGCTCTTGCGGGGGAAGTACCGGCGTCATCACGTTCGAGCCGCGCTCGCGCTGGCCAGCGCGGCTAGGCCGTCCTTTCAGGCGCGCACTATAGGAGCCCGGCGGGGCCTGCCGCAAACACTGCTTGTGGTGCGGGCACGCAATGCTTCCGGCCTGCGCGGGGCACCCTTCCCTTGACAGCAGACCGCGCTCTGCCTAAACCGCCTCGGCGCCCAAGCCTTCGGCTGGGCAGCGGTTTGTAGAGTTGTTTTAGCGGCGTGAAGCCCAGTTGCAACTTGGAGGCACCGTGAAGATTCTGGTTCCCGTCAAGCGGGTCTGTGACCCGGACAATGCCAACAAGGTCAAAGTCTCGGCTGACGGCCTGTCCGTCACGTCGGATGGCCTCGAGTGGAAACCCAATCCGTTCGACGAGTACGCGGTCGAAGCGGCCCTGCGGCTGAACGAGAATGCTCCCAAGAACGAGAAGCTCGGCGAGACGCTCGTGTGCTCGCTGGGGCCCGCGGAGGTGGCGCAGACGCTGCGTCAGGCGCTCGCGATGGGTGCCGACCGCGGCATCCTGATCGAGGCGACCGACTCGCAGCTCGACACGATGGTCGTGGCGCGTGCGCTCAAGGCGCTCGTCGACAAGGAAAAGCCCGATCTCGTGCTGATGGGCAAACAGACCGTCGACGGTGACAGCAACGCCGTGGGCCAGACGCTCGCCGAGTTGCTGGGCTGGCCGATGGCCACCTTCGCCATGAGCGTGTCCACCGCCGACGGCGGCAAGACCATGACAGTGGGTCGCGAAGTCGACACCGGCGTGCTCACCCTCAAGGTCACGCTGCCCGCCGTCGTCACGGTCGATCTGCGCATCGTGGCGCCGACCGGCGTGAAGAACGGCGCGACCCCTGCCGACCACAAGTACAACGAGGGCGCGCGCTACGCGTCGCTCAAGGGCATCATGCAGGCCAAGAAGAAGCCGATCGATCAGCTCAAGCTGGCCGACCTCGGCATCGACACCACCACCTCGGCCGCGTACCCGAAGTTCGAGCTGCCGCCCGCACGTACGGGCAGCTGCGTATTCGTCGAGACCGTGGACGACCTCGTGGACAAACTGCGCAACCAGGCGAAGGCCATCTGAGCCCCAACGACGGATTAGAGGAGAAATAGCCATGACAGACGTATTGGTCGTTGCAGAGCTCATCGACGGCGGACTGCGCCGCACCACGCTCACCGCCGTGACGCTTGCCAAGCAAGTGGCCGCGGGCACCGGTGGCGCGTTCGACATCCTCTCGATCGGGCCCGGCGCGAAGAACGCCGCAGCGAGCCTCGCCAAGTACGGCGCTCGCAAAGTGTTCGTCGCCGAAGTCGGCGGCGGCTACATCGCCGAGAAGTACGCGCCGACGGTCGCCGAGGTCACCAAGAAGGGTGGCTACGGCGTGGTCACCGCATGCGCCAGCACCTACGGCAAGGATCTCTTGCCGCGCGTGGCTGCCAAGCTCGGTGCCGCCAACGTCAGCGACATCAGCGCTGCCAAGATCGACGGCGGCAAGGTGCTGTACAAGCGCCCCATGTACGCCGGCAACATGTTCGGCTGGGCCAGCGCCAACACCGCCATCGCGGTCGTCGGCGTGCGTCAGTCGGAGTTCGAGGTGGCCGCCGAAGCCGGTGGCGCCAGCGCCACGGAAGAGGTTGCGATCGCGACCGATCCCGCGGCCTCGCGCGTCGAGTTCGTGGGCATCGAGAGCCAGAAGAGCACCCGTCCGGAGCTGACTGAAGCAGCCACGGTCGTCGCGGGTGGTCGCGCGCTCAAGAGCGCCGAGAATTTCAAGGCCGTGCTCGAGCCCCTGGTCGATGCGTGCGGTGCCGCCATGGGCGCCTCGCGTGCCGCGGTGGACGCGGGCTACGTGGCCGGTGACCTGCAGATCGGTCAGACCGGCAAGGTCGTCGCGCCGAAGCTGTACATCGCCGTGGGCATCAGCGGCGCCATCCAGCACCTGGCGGGCATGAAAGGCTCGAAGGTCATCGTCGCCGTCAACAAGGACAAGGAAGCGCCGATCGCGCAGGTCGCCGACTACTTCCTGGTCGCCGACCTCTTCAAGGCTCTGCCCGAGCTGACCGAGAAGGTGAAAGCGCTGAAGGCGCAGGGCTGATCGAAGCCTGCGCTGCCTGAGCTGCGCGACTTGACGCCTGCGTTCGTCCACCGGGGCTCCCCACTGCAAAGTGCGGGAGCCCTTGGCTTTTCTGGTGCACTCCTGCACCATCACGAGCCCAATGCATGTGCACTGCCGGCAGCTGCTATGCGGGGCCGTCGTCCTGGTGACGATGGCGAGCGCTGGGTTGCACCGTGCGGCGGGGCAGACCCATCCGACCAAGCCAGCAGCGACCAGCGGCGCGTCGGCGTCGCTCGCAGGAAACTGGCGGGCGGGTGCGAGCAGCGTCGAGGTCGACGTCAAGAGCTGGGGCGCCGACTGCGGCCCGCGGCCGGAGAGCAGCCGCAGCGCTGGCGGCGGCATGGTCACGCTGCTGCACGACGGCAAGCAGGTCATCATCCACACGCGCGATCAGGAATTGCGCTCGGATGCCTGCTGGAGCCGCAACCCGCTGATCCACAAGCTTTCGAGCTCGGTGGCAGACGGCGTGTGGACCACGCAGTGCAAGACCGCCACCAGCGACCCCCGCGAAGAGCATGGCACCTACACGCTGAAAGTGATGGGGCCGGACACGCTGCTCTACCAGGACGTCAGCCACTACAACTGGGCGCTCAACACCTCCAAGTGCGTCGCGACGTTCACCACCACGCAGACCCTCGCGCGCGTGCGCGATGGAGCCGTGCAACCCGCCCCAGTCGCAGCTGTCAAACAAGCAGCGCCGACGCAACCAAGCAAACCTGCCGCGGCGGAAGCCACGCTGGAGCCCGTCGAAAAGGTCTGCAAGCCCGGTGCGCCCGCGCAGCTTGCGCTGCGCCCCAAGAAAGCAGCTCTCGAGGTCGGTCAGCGCGTGTGCTTCCGCGCGCGCGTCAGCGATGCGAGCGACTGCTTGATCCCAACGCCCCCCGTGGAGTGGTCGCTCGCACATTCCAAGGCGATCAAGGGCGAGCTCGCGGACGGCTGCTTCACCGCAGCGCGCAGCGCCGCCGAGGCCGAGGGCGACTTCAAGATCGTCGCGACGGCGCTCGGCTTGCGCGCCGAGGCGGCCGTGAGCGTGCACTCGGTGGATCTGTCGGGCCTGATCGCCAAGCGCATGGAGTCCGGGCAGCTCAACACCTTCGACGAACAAGCCGCACCCGCCCCGGCGGCACCAAAAGCCGTCGCGCGCATCACCACGCGGACGGTCACCGAGCACGGCGCCTCGGGCAACAAGCTCTGGCTCGCGGTCGGCGGTGGCCTGTGCGTGGCGCTCTTGGTCGCCGCCGGCGTGCTCCTGCGCCGCAAGCCGACGCCGAGCCCTGCGCGCGCCTCCAGCACCCACGAGGAGCTCGCGCCGACGCCCTGGAGCCCCCTGCCGGCCCGCACGGCGGACGCTCCGCGCCAGGCCTCTGGGTCGGGCGCGCCACCCACCTTGCTGGCTGCGTCACCGGTGGCCGCGTCCACGCCGTCCCCCGCCAGCGCCGAGCCCTGGATCTGCCCGCTGTGCCGGCTCGGCTACCCTGCCGAGCGCAAAGTCTGCCCAAAAGACGGCACCCCGCTGATGCCCTACGCCGAGTTCAACCAGCGCAGCCGAGCAACCGAAGGGGGCCGGCAGCGACGCTGCCCGAAGTGCGGCAACACCTTCGCGGCGAACACCACCTTCTGCGGCGACGACGGTACGACTCTCGTCGATGTGTAGGGACCTCGCGCCAATTCCACCCAAGGGGTAGTGACTTCGTGGGTCTTATGCAGCATACAAAGAGCCGTTTTTTGCCGCGCGTGCCCTTGCTTGACAGGCTCGATTGCCGCCAATAATTTCGATTCTTTTCCCAGCTGTGAACGCCAGCTGCAAAGCACGCTAACCTGCCGGGGCCGACTCGGGGCATCAGGATCAGAGGACTCAAGATGAAGATCGTCTGCGGGAGCTGTCAGGCCAAGTACTCGATCGCCGATGAAAAGGTCGCCGGCAAGGTCTTCAAGATCCGCTGCAAGCGCTGCGGCGAGGTGATCGTCGTGCGCGGGGATCAAGAGGTGGAAAGCGCGGCGGCCGCAGCGCCGGCGTACGACGCAGGCGCAGATGCGATCTGGCACGTCGTGATCAACGGCGAGCAGGCTGGTCCGTATGCACCATCGCAACTCGGAGAGATGCTGACGGCAGGCCACCTGGATTGGGAGGCCTACGTCTGGTGCGAAGGCTTCGACAACTGGCTGCCGATGCGCGACGTGCCCGATCTGGTGGCCGCGATCACCGGTCAAGGTCAGGAGCAAGCCGAGCACACCGCAGCGTACCAACCCGCGCACGCGCAGCCTTCGATGGGTGCCGATCCCTTCGCCGACGATGGTGGTGGTGGTGGTGGCATGTTCGTCGAGCCCGCGCCCGCAGCTTCGCGCAGCAACCTCTTCGGTGGAGCGCAAGAGAGCCCGTTCGACGGCGCTGGCCAGGTCGTGGCATCTGCACCGAGCCCACGCGTCAGCGTCGAGCAAGCGATGACGGGTCAGCGCAACGAGAACTCCGTGCTGTTCTCGCTCAAGAACCTGCAAGCCCTCGCAACCGGCTCGAGCACCACGGCAGCCGCCGCACCTGCGGCCAGCCCCGGTCTCGGCAATCGCGCAGGCTATGCGGGCGGCGAAGGCTCGGGCCTCATCGACATCCGCGCGCTCGCGAGCGCCACGGGCGTCGGCGACAACGCACGCGAAGAAGCCGAGAAAGACGCTCTGCTCTCGCTCGGCTCGGCCCAGACCGGTGCGTTCGGCGCGCTGGGCTCGCCGATGCTCGCGCCCGCGGGCAGCGACGACGGCGGCGGCAACAAGGGTTTGTACGCTGCGGTGTTCGGTGGCTTCGTGGTCTTGGCCGGCGCAGTGATCGCAGTCGCCCTCATCATGCGGCCGCAGGCCGCGGTGCAGGCGCCGACGGTCGCACCGATCATGCCGCCGCCAAGCGTTGCAGCTGCTGCTGCACCGGGCGCCGGACCGGCTGCGGCCGAACCGCCTTCGGAAGGCGAGCTCGCAGCCAAGCGCGCCGCTGCAGCTAGCGGCGGCGAAGCAGAGAAGCGCAGTGGCAATGGCAATGACAAGGGCAGCCGCAGCGGCGGTGGCAAGCATCGCGAGAGCGCCGGCAGCGACAAGGGCAGCAGTACGGAAGGCGCCATCGCCGCCAAGTCCGCCGCCCCTGCCAGGTCCGACGAGCCCGCGCCGAGACCGGCCGCGGCCAAGCCGCATGGCGGCAGCTCCTCGATCGACGAGCTGCTCGACGGCGCGATCGGCGGCAGCGGCAAGGCCCCCGCGAAGAAAGCGGCGCCCGCCGCGGAGGCCGACTCGAACCTGCCCGAGAAGCCCACGCGCGAAGACGTGCTCGCGTCGATGAACAGCGTGAAGGACGCCGTCTCGGCCTGCGCCAACGGTCAGAACGGCGTCGCTTTCGCCAACATCACCGTGTCCGGCAAGAGCGGCCGCGTGAGCGGTGCCGAGATCACCGGCATCACCGGCGAGGCCGGCTCGTGCATCGCGCGTGTGGTGCGCAAGGCGACCTTCCCCAAGTTCAAGTCGGACACCTTCCAGGTGAAGTTCCCGTTCCGCCTGTGAGCTGAGCGAAGCGAGCAGCGCCCGCATTACGGCTGGTTGCGCATGAAGTCGGCGAGATCAGCGAAGCGCATGTCGAGAAACTCGCGCAGCGGGCCTTGCACGCCTTGCGCATCGAGTGCCACGCGCATGCTGCGCAGCCATGCATCGCGCATGCGCTCGTGGATCAGTCTTTCCGCGTGCGCGGCACGATCACCGCGCCGGTGCACCAGCATCTCATCGTGCCGCTCCACAACACCATCGTGGCGAACATGGGCAGCGAGACACCGGTCACGGTGCAGCTGTCAGGCAAGGTACCGGCGAACCTCGAGGCTACGCTCGATGCCTCGGTGTCGATCCACGACAAGGTGTCCACTCGTCTCGGTGAAATCTGCATCGATGCCAAGAACGTGAAGATCAACCTCAAATGAGCGGCGGGTAGCGGTCCGATGAGTCTCGACAAGCAGCTCGCACGCTGGCAAGCCGCGGGCGTCATCGACGCCGACGCCGGTGAGCGCATCGCTGCGTTCGAGCGTGAACGCGAGCATCCCCCCGTGCTGCTGTGGGCGCTCGGGGGTCTGGGCGCGCTGACACTGGGCATCGGCATTGTGTCGGTGGTAGCGGCGAACTGGGACGCCTTCGGCAAGGCACCGAAGCTGGGCGCGGACCTCCTGCTTGGCGCGAGCCTTGCCTTCGCCTTGCACGCAAGCCTGCGACGCGCGCAGACCTGGCTGTGTGACGTGCTCGCGGGGGTGTACTACGCGTACGTGCTGGCCTCGATCGCGCTGCTCGGGCAGGTCTACCAAATGGGCGCGCCCACCTACCAGGCGCTGCTGACCTGGTCACTGTGCACCGCGCCCTTCATGTTGCTGGTGCGTGGGCCTCTGCTGGCGACTGCGTGGCTGTGCGGTCTCGGGCTGACGCACGAGCAAAGTCTGCAAGCGCTGATCGACGCGCTGCGCGTCGGCGGGCACGACCGGGCGTTCGTGAACGACCTCGCAGCGACCCTCGGCTGCGCCTCGGCCTTGCTGTTCTTGATGGTGGCCCGCGTGCCGTGGCTGGTGAAACAGCGCCCGCAGGTGAGCAACACCTGGACGAACCTGCTGTGGACCTGCGTGCTGCTCAGCGGCCTGGCCGCAGGCTTCCTCTGGTACGAGCGCACGGCCGCAAGCGGCGTGCTCAGCTGGTCGCTGGCCGTGACTGCGCTGCTCGCGGCCACGCTGCATGCTGGGCTGCCGCGCATGTACCCGCACTGGCCCGCACGCGCCCGCCGTGGACACAGCGTGCTCGTCGCGGCGATCTGGCTCGTGCTCGCGAGCGCCACGAGCTTCGAGCATGCTGCCGCCAACGCGATCGGCGCCATCGCGCAGGTGCTGCTGCTCGGCATCGCCGCCTGGACCGTGCTCGCACTTGGGCGCGTGCGCGTGTTCAACACGCTCACAGCCGTGATCGCGCTGCGCATCCTGATCATGTATTTCGAGGTGTTCGGCTCCATGCTCGACACGGGCCTCGGCATGATCACGGGCGGCTTGCTCACGCTGCTGCTGGCCTGGGCATGGAAGCGCAAGTCCCCCGAGCTCGCCCGAACCCTCACGCGCACAGGAGCTTGAGCCGATGTCGACCCGCACGACCGCCGCTGCCGTCGTCTTGCCGCTGCTCGTGCTCTTGCTCGGCATCGTGCGCGCGGAACACCAACTCGCCCACTCGCGACGCTGGAGCTTCGAGATCACGGGCTACGATCCGCGCGACCTGTTGCGCGGCCACTACCTGAACTACCGGCTTAAGCTCGACGAAGGACCCGCGCTCGAGCGCTGCGACGACAACTCCGGCGACCGCTGTTGTCTGTGTCTGCGCACCTCGGGCTCGGCTCAGCCGCCCAAGGTTCGACGCGCCAGCTGCGCACTCGCCACGCAGCGCTGCGACGGAGTGCTCCAAACCCGCTACCTGGCGCAGCTGCAACGCTATTACATCCCCGAACGCAGCGCTGACGCCCTGACCCGGCGTCTACAGAACGCAGCCAGCGAACGGCGGGCATTGCTCGTGCTCGCCATCGATCCGGCCGGGCACCCCGCCGTCGACGCACTGCTCGTGGACGGACAGCCCATCGAGGCGACGGTCCCGGCACGCTGAAGGCGCGGGCGCGTTGCGCAGCGGTCGTGTGCGCGTAAGTCCCGACATGGTCGGCGAGGTCGAGAGTCTGCGTGGCCGTGCGCGGCTGCAACGCGGTGCCGCTCGGTCCCGACTCGCGCACGGCTTGCCTCGCTCGCAGTCCGCGCTGGCTGTCCTCACAGTGCTTGCCGCCGCCTGGAGCAGCGGCCCGAGCCGGGCGCAAGACTACGACGGCCGCGCGCTGAGCGCCGAGGAGCTACACCGCCTGGCGAACGGCGAGCTCGTGACGCGGCCGATGCGCACGCAGCGCGGCGAGCTGCGCTTGTTCGGAGGCTCGAGCTGGCAGGTCATCGACGCACCGCCGGAGGTGGTGTGGGCCGGCCTGCATGATGCGCCGCGCTACCCCAAGATGTTGCCTGCGGTGCTGCAGGCCAGCGTGGTGGCCACGCGCGAGCGCGAACGAGATATCTACATCCACCAAGGCGCGTGGCCAATCTTCACTTCGTACTACGTCACGCTGCGCGACAGTGCGGACGGCCGCAGCTTCGACTTCAAGCTCGATGACAGCCGGCCGAACGGTCTGCGCGCGGGCTGGGGCTTCGTGCGCCTTCTGCCCTATCCGCCGCACCGGACGCTGCTGGCGTTCGGGGTCCTCGCGGACGTCGGCCATGGCATCCTTGTCTGGTTCGCGCGCTCGCTCTTGCAGCGCTGGATGCTCGAGATCCCCTCGACGGTGAAGCACTTCCTCGACCGCGGTGGTCGCCACCTGTATGTGGCTCGGCACGGGCCCGTGGTCGGCGAGCGTTGAGTGCCGCCGCCCGCCGCGCAGCTGGCCGTTGCCGGCTCAACCCAGCTTCGCTGCGATGTAGTCGACGCACCCGCGTAGCGTGGCAATGCGCGCGTAGTCTCGCTCCGGCACGTCGAGCCCGAAGCTCTTGTGCAGCGCGCTCGCGAGATTCAGCAACTCACCCTCGTCGGTGGCGCCATCGCCGAAGAGCATCTAGTAGAGCAGCGCTTGCTTGGCGTTGCGATCCAGTGGGTCGGTCACGTGTCCCTGCCCTCCAGCATCGAGGTGTCGCCCTCGGGGAGCCCCAGCTCGCGCGCGCGTAAGAGCCGACGCATGATCTTGCCACTGCGAGTCTTGGGCAGTGTGTCCATGAACACGAGCTCACGCGGAGCGACCGACGCGCCCAGGCGACGCCGTGCGAGACCGAGCAGCTCCACCTGCAGGTCTGCGCTCTGCTTGTAGCCAGCCTTGAGTGCGACGAACGCCTTGATCACGTTGCCCGCGATCGGATCGGGCCGACCGATCACACCGGCCTCCGCCACCGCCGGATGCTCCAGTAGCGCGCTCTCGACCTCGAACGGCCCGATCAGATGGCCCGCTGTCTTGATCACGTCGTCGTCGCGTCCGACGAACCAGTAGTAACCGTCGGCATCGCGCCGCGCGAGATCGGACGTCAGATACCAGCCGTCGACGAAACACTTCGCGTAGCGCTCGGCGTTGTTCCAGTACCCGCGAAACATCGCAGGCCAGCCAGGTCGCAACGCCAGCTCGCCTTCCGCGCTGGGCTCGTCGAGCACGGTCACGCTGCCATCCGGCTCGCGACGCACGATGGCTGCTTCGATCCCAGGCAAGACCTTGCCCATGGACCCAGGACGCACGTCGAGCACGGCAAAGTTGGCGATCATGATCCCGCCGGTCTCCGTCTGCCACCAGTTGTCGTGGAACGGCCGGCCGAACGCGCGCTGACTCCACGCCACGCACTCCGGATTCAGTGGTTCGCCAACGCTCGCCAGAAAACGCAGCGCCGGGAACTTGCGCCCGCGCACCGGATCGAGACCTGCACGCATCAACATGCGGATCGCGGTGGGCGCCGAGTACCAGACCTGGACCTGCTCGCGCTCCAGGGTGTCGTACCAGCGCTCGACGTCGAGATCGGCCTCGTCGATCACGACCGTGGTGCGGTTGGTGAGCGGCGCGATGATGCCGTAGGACGTGCCCGTGACCCAGCCGGGATCGGCGGTGCACCAGTAGACGTCACCCGGATGCAGATCGAGCGCGAGCTTGCCGGTGATGTGGTGAGTGATCACGGCGGCGTGAACGTGCAGCGCACCGTTGGGCGTGCCTGTGGTCCCGCTCGTGAAGTGCAAGAGCGCCGGGGTCTCCGGATCGGTGGGCGCAATCGTGTAGTGAGTGGCACACGCCGCGAGCAGCGTCGCGAAGTCCAGTGTGCCCGGCGGCGGCGTTGCAGCTGCCTCCTCGGCCACCACGATGATGTGCTGCAGCTCGGGCAGCGTGGCCCGCAGCGCCGCGACCTTGCGCTCGTACAGCCGCGCTGTGGTCACGAGCACGCGCGCACCACCGATGCGCAGCCGCGTGGCGATCGGATCGGGCCCGAACACCGAGAACAAAGGGCTCACGACTGCGTTGCGTTTGAGCCCGCCGAGCACCGCGACGTACAGCTCTGGTCTGCGCCCGAGCAACGTGAACACGCGGTCGCCCGGCGCGATGCCGAGTCCCGCCAGAGCGTGCGCGAAGCGCGACGATGCCTCGGCCAGCTCGCGATAGCTGAGCTCGACACGCTCGCCATGCTTGCCGAGCCAGCGCAGCGCTGCCTGCTGCGCGTGTGCACCTGCCGCGTGCCGGTCGACGGCCTCGTGCGCGATGTGCAGGCCAGCGCCACCCGGCAGGCCGTCGAGCTCACGCCGCGCGCCTTCCCAGGAGAAGCCTGCACACATCGACGCATAGTCGACGAGGTTCGGAGCTGCGTGCCCAGCTGCTAGCGTCTTCTTGATCGTTGCGTAAACCACCGTGCTGTCTACGTGCTCACGCGCGGCTGCGCGGCAACGCGGCGACCCGGATACGCGCCGACTCACTCGTTGGTGCAGCACAAGCCGCGATACGGCGGCGTTGACCCATGGCAATCGGGGGATAGGTACGGCGCGCCAAGTTTGCGTCGGAGGCCACCATGAGAGTCGAACAAGTCATGTCACGACCGGCCGCTGTTTGCCGAACGAGCGACACGCTGAACCTGGCTGCACAACTGATGTGGGATCACGACTGCGGCTGCGTGCCCGTCGTGGACCAGGCCGGCACGGCCATCGCCATGGTCACCGATCGCGACGTGTGTATGGCGGCATACACACAGGGCAAGGCTTTGGGCGAAATCTGCGTTGCAGATGCCATGTCGCGCGAGCTTTTCGTGTGTTCGGGCAGCGAGCCGCTCTCGGCAGCCGAGGAGATCATGCGCATGCGTCAGCTGCGCAGGCTGCCAGTCACGGACAGCAGCGGCATGGTGATCGGGGTGATCTCGCTCAACGACATCGCGGTCGAAGCCGAGCGCGAGCGCGGCCGGCGCAGCAAAGAAGTCACGTCGAACGAAGTCGGCGCGGTCTTGGGCAAGATCTCCCGACACCGTCAGTCGGTCAGCCTGACCGCTCTCGCCTGAGTTTTCGGTACGGGCGGCGCACTTGCGACGGCGCAATGCGCGCGCGCATGCCTCCGATCATTCCACGCCCGGCGGCGTGGATTGCTCTTTTTCTTCGTGCTCATCGGGGACTTCGGTCAGCGTGGCCTCGGCCAAGAGCAACACGCTCGCAACCGAGACCGCGTTGGCGAGCCCACGCGCAACACCTTGGTGGGATCGATGGTCCCCGCTTCGAAGAGATCCACGTAGCGGTTGGTCGACGCATCGAAACCGAACGCGCCCTGCCCCGCGCGCATCTTGTCCACGACCACGCCGCCGTCCACGTCGGAGTTCGCCGCGATCTGTCGTGCAGGAACTTCCAGGGCGTGCGCCAGGATGCGCAGACCGGTGTGTGTCATTGGGCCCTCCGGCCTCACGAGTCAGGGCGTGCTACCGTGCACGCCGAAATCTCCCGGCAGACTCGCGGGTGGGGTCGTTGCGTGCTCGGTGAACGCAAACGGCGGATACACGTCGACCAGCGACGCGTGGTACGCGAACAGGCGTGCGAGCCACGCAACCAGGTTGTGCTGGAACGTCCGCAACGAGCTCGGGTAGTGCTCGCTTGCCAGGATTGCCAGCGCAGCGACGAGCCCGAGCAGCGCCGAGACCACGCTGAGAAGGCAGAGCACGAGCGCATGTGGAATGCTCGTCACGAGGCGCAACAAGGCACCGCCGACGCTCGGCGTGCCACAGAGGTGCACGTGCAGGCGCACCGGCCGCTCCTGCACACCGAGGGGAAAGCGATCGGTGACGAAGAGCAAGTACGCGTACACACCGATCACCCATTCAAGGCAGGTGCACAGCCAGGTTGAATCTCCGGTCAGAAAGCGCGCGCCGCCCCGGCGCGAAACCAAGACGGCGACCACGACGGGCATGAAGAAGTAGAGCGTTGCGAACAGCCCGGCGAGCGACTGGTGCAGCGCGCCCATGGCGAGGCACACGAGCAAACGCAAGAGCACCTGCACACGCTCGAAGCGCAGCGGGTGCTGGATCTCCAGCGTGACCGGGTAGCCACCTGCTCCACGTGCTGCGGCTGTTTCCATGACATGTGCTCCTTCTTGATCATGTACGAACGTTCGGTCTCGCTCACGTTCGCCGCGGGCGACCAGTCGAGTGCTTTGAGAGCTTGCTCACCCTGGTCGTCGTCCCAGCTCGATCGCAGCATGCGATCCAGGCGTTCCGACAGCTCGCGCAACTCCTGCGACGGGTTCCAGAGGTTTTCAGTCTTTCGTCTGCTCGAGCTCATGGCTAGTTCCTTGTGGTTGGGGAACGACCAAGTGAGGCGACGCCAAGCGATTCACACACGCGACAGCTACGGCTGTCGCGTTGCGCTGTAGCTCATACACCCCGGGCGAGCCGAGGCAAGCAACGCGCGGTCGATGCGCACGCATGAGAACGCACGCCGTTGCCATGCACGATGCACGACTTACATTGTCGCCTGAGAGTGGAGCGGTGGAGCCGACGGCAACTGCCAGCTGTCGCGCAGTGATTCGGTCCATGCGTGACGTGGTGTGGTGTAGCGTCGCGTGGCGCGATACGGAGCGTGCAATGGACACGTACGCAACCAAGATCCGCGAATACATGCTGTCGCCCGTCCACACCATTCTGGATAGCCAGCCGCTCGGTGATGCGCTGATTCGACTCGACACATTCGGCATCTCCGGGCTGGGCGCGGTGGACCGTGCAGGCTCGCTCGTCGGAGTGATCAGTCGCACCGATCTGCTGCGCGCCGGTCGAGTGCGCCTGCTCAATGGCAAGCGGCGCAAGGTGCTGAGCGTGCCCAACGCCACGGTGCAGGGCTACATGACACCCACGGTCGAGATCATCGCGCCAGACCGGCCGATGAGCGAAGCCGCACAACACATGCTGCGCAGGCACGTGCATCGGCTCTACGTGTCGGAGGACCGCAAGCCGGCGGGCGTCGTTAGCACCAAGGAGATGATGCGCGCGGTGGTCGACCAGCGCGCCGAGCGGCCGATCTCAGCCTTCATGCATGCCGGCGTGGTCACGGTCCAGGCGCACGAGCCGGTCTCCCACGCCGTGGACCGCATCACGGCGACCGAGCGCAGTGGCGTGGTCGTGGCCGAGGACGGCTGGCCCGTGGGTATTTTCACGCAGGCTGACGCGCTCGCCGCGCGAGATGCCGTGCCGGAGGACCGCGTCGACGAATGGATGGATCCGCGCATCATCTGCCTGCCGATGGAGATCCCGCTGTATCGGGCGGCAGAGCAAGCCGTCGCCACACGCGCCCGCCGCGTGCTTGCGGTGGATGCGAAAAGCATCCGCGGGATCGTGACTGGGCTGGATTTTACGCGTGTCGTTGCCCAAGGCTGAGGCAACGAACCAAGAATACGAGAGTCGGGTTGCAGGATTAGAACTGGATGACATACCTGGGGTTGCGTCATGCAAGAGAACAAGATCCTGATTGTCTTCTACTCGCGCACGGGCACGACACGGCGCATCGCGCTGGCGCTCGCGGCGGCGCTCGGCTGCGATGTGGAAGAAATCATCGACCACACGCCACGCGAAGGCATCAGGGGCTATTTTCGCTCGGGTCTGGATGCGACGCTGCGTCGGCCGGCCGCGTTGGGACGTCTCGAGAAGGACCCGCAGGACTACGACCTCGTGCTGGTCGGCACGCCTGTGTGGAATGCCTCGCCTTCGGCGCCGGTGCGCACCTATCTGTCGCGCATGCGCGCTCGCATCAAGAACGCGGCGTTCTTCTTGACCTACGGTGGCCAAGGCAGCGAGCGCGTGTTCCGGCAGATGCAGGGCGAAGCCCTCTGCCGACCCGTCGCAACGCTGGCGCTGCGCGAGACCGAGATCAGGCGCGGCCGCGATCGCGAGAAACTCGGCGCCTTCGTGGCACAGCTACGTGTGTTCACCAAGCGCCCCTCGAGCACCCCGCTGCCGATGCCGCAGGTAGCAGCGCCGGAGCATACCGTCCGCTCACACGCATGACCGCCACTGCGCGCTGCTGGGTCAGGCAGACCACGCGCCCAACGGGAAGGCGCTGAGATCGGGCGACTTGCTCCAGGTGTCGTGGAGTGCGTCGTACACGCCGCCGCGGGCGACGGCACACGCGAAACACAGCCCGGTGACCTCGCTGAGCGCGAAACTGCGATCCAGATCGATCGACGTCTCCGCGCCACATACCAGGCAATTGATCAATTGTTCCGTTTCGCAGCGATGCATGGCTCACCCCTTTTCTCAGGCCAAGGCACGCGTACCGCCTTTTGCATGCACCCTGCCGCGCGGATGTGCAACGCGACGCGGCTGCTGATCACGACCCTCAGCTTTGCGTTTCGGTCGGCTTCTTATCGCCGAGCGCGGCGACTGCCAGAGCCGCGAGTTCCTGCAAGCGCGCCTCGACGCGGCCGTTCACACAGACGGGTGGAAATAGCCCATCCGGGCCGCGTTCAGCCGCCGTACGGCCGATGACGATCGGGATCGCCTGATCGACGCTGTCGACGGCATACACGTGGAACTTGCCAGCCTCCACGGAGGCGACCACATCCGCGCGCTGCATGAGCCGCCCTGCACTGACGCGCGGAATCACGACGCCCTGAGCGCCGGACAGGCCGCGCGCCGTGCACACGTCGAAGAACCCTTCGACCTTCTCGTGCAGCCCGCCCACCGCCTGCACGTGACCGTGCTGATCGACCGACCCGGTGACGGCGATGCCCTGCGCGATCGGCTGCTCGGCAATGGCCGACAGCAACGCCAGAAGCTCCGCCAGCGACGCGCTGTCACCGTCGATCCAGCCGTAGGTCTGATGGACGAGAGTCAGCTGCTGCGGCTGCGCAGCGAAGCCGAGCAAGCGCCGTCTGTCAGCTGAACACCGCGCGCAGCGCTGTCAGGCCTGCGTGCCGAGCGCACGCAAGAGCTGTAGCGCCGTGAGCACGCCGAAGCCCGTGGCCCCCTTGGGCATGATGCCGTGGGCCTTCTCGATGTACGCGGGGCCCGCAATGTCGAGGTGCGCCCAGCGGCACTCGCCTACGAACTCGCGCAGGAAGAGCGCCGCTGTGATGGCGCCGCCCAGCCGCGAACCGGTGTGCTTGAGGTCGGCGATCGAGCTCTTCAGCTCGTCCTTCAGCTGCTCGTCGAGCGGCATCGCCCACAGCGACTCGCCGCTCTCTTTGGCTGCGCGCTTGTAGCGCTCCGTCAGCTCGCTATCGTTCGAGAACAAGCCCGCGCGATATGCGCCGAGGGCCACCGTGCACGCACCGGTGAGCGTGGCGTGATCCACGAGGTAGGTCGGCGAGAGCTCGCGCGCATAGGCCAGCGCGTCGGCCAGCACCAGGCGCCCCTCGGCGTCGGTGTTGATGATCTCCACGGTCTTGCCGTCGCGCGACGGGAACACGTCGCCGGGACGATAGGCGTCGCCGCCGGTCATGTTGTCGGTCGAGCCGATCACGCCGTGCACCTCGACCGGCAGACCGAGCTGCGCCGCGAGCGTGACCACCGCGATGGTGGTCGCAGCGCCCGCCATGTCCATCTTCATCTCGAGCATGGAGCCCGCCGGCTTGATGCACAGACCGCCCGAATCGAAGGTCAGACCCTTGCCGACGAAGACGACGCGCGGTGCATCGGCGACCTTCGGCTTGTAGGTAATGTGGATGAAGCGCGGCTCTTCCTTGCTGCCGCGATTGACCGCCAGCAAGAGCGGCATCCCGAGCTTCTCGATGCCCTTCTTGTCCCACACCTTGCAGGGGATGTTCGCCAGCTTCGAGCGCTCGACCGCCTGGTTCGCGAGCCCGGTCGCACTGAGATCGTTGGCAGGACAGTTCACCAGATCGCGCGCGAAGTTCACTGCATCGGCGACGAGCAAGCCTTCGCCCGCAGCTTGCTTCTGCAGGTCGCTGGGCTTCTTGTCGATGACTAGCACGACCTTACCGAGCTGCTTCTTCGGTGCGCGTGCGCCCGTGAGATAGCGCGTGTAGCGGTAGGCACCCGTCACGGCGCCTTCGCTGAGCGCACGCAGATGCCCCGGCTCGGCCGACGGCGCTACCACTGCGAGCTGTGAGCTCGACATGGCCGCGCGACCGGCCTTCACGCCGAGTAGACGCGCGGTCGCCTCGCTCACCGGAGCATCGCCCAGGCCCACCAGCAGCACATGCTTGGCCTTGATTCGACCGCGCCCCTGCACGCTCAGGGTCTTGCCCTGTTTGGCCTCGAAGGACTCTTCCTTGATCTGCGCCGCCAGCGCGCCGCCCATGGCGCGGTCGAGCTTCTGCACGATCGGGTCTTGCGCAGGCTTCTTGCCGGAGACGCCGACGACCAACCAGTCAGTGGTGAGAGTTTGAACGGCGTCGTTGACCAGGGAGATTTTCATGGCTTGCAAGGCTGCCATGGCTCGATGTGCGCGACAAGAAACGCTCGGGGTGTCGGCGGCCGCCGGCGGCCGTGCGGGCGCGCCGCCAGGCCGCAGTCGCTAAGTGCACGGGATCACTGCTGCAAGCGCTCGGCATGCGGGCTGCAATGAAGCACGAGCACAACGCCGCGCAGTCCGCGCGACGAAAGGAGACACCGCATGTCCACTCGAACGTTCTCTATCCCCGGCCGCAGCCTTTGGTCCGTGTTGCTGATCGCCGCCGCCCTCAACCTCGCGCCCCACGCGCACGCCGAAGCTGCCAAACCGGCCGCGGCGGCCCCAGTCGCCGCGCCGGCCGCCGCTGATGGCGTCATCAACATCAACACGGCCAGCGCGGAGGAGCTCGATCGCCTGCCTGGCATCGGGCCCAGCCGCGCCGAGGCCATCGTCGCGCTGCGCACCAAGCTCAAGCGCTTCGAGCACCTCGAGGACCTGATGCGCGTCAAGGGCATCGGTCGCGCGACCTTCCGCAAGTTGCGCCCGCTCCTGCGGCTCGACGGTACGACCACGTTGGCCGGCAAGCCCGGCTCCGCGCACCGGCCCGCGGCCCAGCATTGATCGGTCCGCGCACGCGACGTGCAGCTTGCCTCGAAGCGGGAGGGTCCGGGTGGTGGCAGCGTTGACGCGCCTACCCCCCTGACCGGCGCACGCCGGCCCCGCCCTGGCCCTCCCCCTTTCGGGGCAAGCAGCGCAACGCGTGCGCGGCACGAGCCCCGCAACTTACGACGCGAGCGCCGCCAACAGCGGCGCAATGCGCGCGCGCTTGAGCTTGAGCGCCACACGATTGGCCACCACGACCGAGGAGATATCGCAGATCAGCTCGAGCTCTTCGAGCCCGTTCTGGCGCAAGGTCTCGCCACTCTCGACGAGATCCACGATCAGGTCGGACAAGCCCGTGAGCGGCGCGAGCTCGACCGAGCCCTGCACGTAGACGATGTCGACCTGCTGGCCCTTGGCGAGGAAGTAGCGGCTTGCAATGTTGGTGAACTTGGTCGCAACGCGCAGCGTGCGGCCCGGCGCGCGCTCCTGCCGCTTGCCACAGACCGCCATGCGACAGCGCCCAATGCCGAGATCCAGCGGCGCATACAGGTCGTATTCGCGCTCCATCAAGATGTCGCGGCCCACGATACCGAGGTCGGCCGCGCCGTACTCCACCCAGGTCGGCACGTCGTCTGGCTTGAGTAGCAGAAAACGCAGACCTGTCTTCGGGTCATCGCGCACGAGAGTGCGATCGTCGGCGAGCAGCACGCGCGGATCGAGACCGAGCGGCGACAGCCGCGAGGCGAGCTGCTTGAGCACACGCCCCTTGGGGATGGCGATCGTGACGCGCTCGGGTGCAGCGGTCTCGCGTTCGGATACTGGCATGTCACGCCTGCGCGCAGTCGCGACGTGCTCGCGCGCAGCCGCGACACGCTCGCGCGCAGTGCTGGCGCGTGCGCGCGAGACGCCCCTGTGCGACACGCCAACCTTCGCCCCAACCTTCGCCCCAACATGAAGCTTCGCGGTCCCTGCTTTGCGTTTGCGCTCAGGCATCTTCGGGTAACCGTTCGATGCGCGCGCCCAAACCGGCGAACTTGCGCTCGATGTGCTCGTAGCCGCGATCGATGTGATAGACGCGCAGCACGTCGGTGGTGCCTTCGGCCATCAGGCCCGCGATCACCAGCGAGGCGCTGGCGCGCAGGTCGGTGGCCATCACGCTCGCACCATCGAGCCTGGCAGGGCCGTGCACGGTCGCGGACCGGCCGTCCACTTCGATCCGTGCGCCCATGCGATTGAGCTCGCTGACGTGCATGAACCGGTTCTCGAAGATCATCTCGGTGAGCGTGCTCTGCCCGTCGGCCAAGCACATCAGCACCATGAACTGCGCCTGCATGTCGGTCGGAAAGCCAGGATACGGCGCCGTGGTCACGTCGGTCGGAGTGAATGGCGGCTTGCCCACCACGCGCACGCCACGGCCTTCGCGCTCCACGATCACGCCTGCCTGCCGCATCTTCTGTGCGACCGCCGCAAGGTGCTCGAGAGTCACGCCTTCCACCAGCACGTTGCCCGCTGTGGCCGCCGCCGCGACCATGTACGTGCCGGCCTCGATGCGGTCGGCGATGATCGCGTGATCCACCGCGTGCAAGACGTCGCGACCCTCGATCACGATCGTGTCGGTGCCCGCGCCCTGCACGCTCGATCCCATCTTGTTGAGCACGCACGCGAGCTCTTCCACCTCGGGCTCGCGCGCCGCGTTGTGCAGCGTGGTGCGGCCCTTGGCGAGCGCCGCAGCGCACATCAGGTTCTCGGTGCCCGTGACCGTCACCATGTCGAAGTGGACATCCGCGCCCTTGAGCCTGCCGCCGGGCACGTGCGCATCGATGTAGCCGTGGTGCAGGTCGATCACCGCACCCATGGCTTCCAGGCCCTTGAGGTGCTGATCCACCGGTCTTGCGCCGATCGCACAGCCGCCGGGCAGCGACACGCGCGCGCGTCCCAGGCGTGCGAGCAGAGGCCCCAGCACGAGCACCGACGCGCGCATCTGCCGCACCAGCTCGTAGGGGGCCTCGTGGGATGCCACGTTCGAGCTCTCGATCGTCACGAGCGGCGGGTTCACGGTGACGATGAGACCCATGTGGCGCAGCAACTTGGCCGTCGTGCCGATGTCCCGCAGGTCCGGAACGTTGCGGAAGGTCGACTCGCCCTGCACCAGCAACGCCGAGCACAGGATGGGCAACGCAGCGTTCTTCGAGCCGCTGACCTGCACTACGCCGTTGAGCGGCCGGCCGCCTTGGACGCGAATCTTATCCACGGCCGGTTGTTAGCCCACAAGCTCTGGGCCAGCAAGCCCCGAGCCATCGTGCTGCGAGTAGGTGTTCAAGCGAGCACCATGCCCATCACGAAGAGCGCGAAGCCCAGCACGATCAAAGCACCCCACTTGCGCGCCTCGGTCCACACGAAGCGATCGTTCTCGTCGATGGCGCGCACGCTGAACACGAAGGCCGCCGACACCCAGGCGGCGAAGCCCGCGAGCAGCACGAGCGTCCACGCGATGCTCGGGTCGGGGTTGTGCTCCAGCAGCGCCAGGTGCTCGGCACGCAGCTGGTCCTTGGACTTGCCCGCGTCCATACCAGGTGGCGGCAGGCCGGCCATCAGATCGGCGATGCGCAGGTCGGCGGCACGCAGTCGGCCCTGCTCCGGCACGTAGAAGCTTCGGGCAGCCATGATCGAGCCGCGCACAGCGCGGTACGCAGACAGCGCGCGCTCCGTGTCGCCGTCAGCTTCGGCCTTGGCACCGATGCCCGAGAGCTTGTCCAGCGCCCGCACGTGGTACGGGCTGCCGGGCGCGTACCAGCGCGCAGCCCGCCGGTAGTGCACGATCGCGCCATCCAGCTCGCCTTGCTGCTCGAGCAGCTGTGCCTGCCCCAGCTCGTCGCGGGCCGACCACAACACGCGGAACACCAGCACGGAGATCACGATCCCCGCGACTGCGAAGCCGCGCGCCAGACGAGCCAACCCCGCAGCCGTCGGCTTCACAGGAAGTCACGCTTGCGAAAGATGAGCGACGCGCAGGTGAGTAGCACCGCCGAATACAGCACCGCGTACGCCATGGTCGCGCCGACGTAGGTCAACGGCCCGGCATGCGCGTCGAGCTGTCGCTCGAGCGTGTGGTGACCCGGCACGAAGAGATTGAAGTTGGGCCAGATGTGCACGAGCTTCATCAGCAGGCTCTTGATCGCCGGTGCCATCGCGAGCTTCTTGAGGCCGCTCATGGTGTCCGCCGAGCGCCCCACCAGCCACACGCCGATCGTGAACAACGCCGTCAGGAACGGGGTGGAGAACGCCGAGAACACCAGTGCGACCGCGGTGAGCACGAGCACCTCGCCCAGGGTCAGCAGCAGAGCCGCCAGGATCATGGGCACTTCGACCTCGGCGCGCAGCGCCAGCGCTGCCGCTGCGAGCAGCGCGAGCAGTGACCACGGCAAGAGCACCGCCGTTCGATCGCGAGCCTTGTACATGGCGAGGCCGAGGAGCGCTGGCATGCCAAGCACGACCGCAGCCAGCAGCGGCAAGCTGCCACCTGCCTGCGTAGCCGTCACACACAGCTGCACCGCACCCATGATCGCCACGAACACGAAGGCCGTGAACACGATGCCGAAGTACTTGCCGAGCAGGAATTCGTGGCGACGAATCGGCTTGGGCAAGATCACGTACAGCGTCTTGCGCTCGATCTCCTTGTAGAGCAGCGAGGAGCCGAGAAACACCGACACCACCACCGCGAAGAAAGAGATCGACGACAGGCCGATGTCGAGCACGATGCGCCGTTGCTGATCGAGCGAAACCTCCGCCATCGCCAGGGTCAGCACCAGCACCGACAGCGCCACGCCGAGCACGCCGTTGAGCACGCGATCGCGCACCGCCTCGCGGAACGTATTGACGGCCACCGCCATGATCCGAAGCATGGACGCATTGTAGTGAGGCCGTAGCGCGCCGTCACCTTCGCGCTGGCCCGGGCGCGCCGATGCCCTTGTCCTACATCGAGGGCCGCACGCTGCTCGGCGCCGAAGCTGCGATTTCCGACGCAGGGGTGAACCTCGGGAGCAAGCCCTCGCCGATCGCGAACCGACCGACGAGCTGCAGGTAGCCGAGCCACAGCAAAAGGCCCAGGAGCCCCGCGACATAACGCAGGCTGCGCCGCGAGAACCGCGGCAAGAGGCGTTCCGCAAAACGAGACAACCCCGTCGCTAAATGGAACGCCAGCGCCGTGACGCCGACCACGTACGACACCAGCACCGTGGGCGCGCCCAGCGTCGTCCACAGCACGTCGTACGCGTCGCGCACACTGGCCTGTGGACCCGCAGCGGACGGCCAGACCTGCAGCACGTGAAAGCCCACGAACCCCAGGAGCAGCAGCCCGGTGAACGCCTGGAAGCCCGCGAGCGAGTTGCGCGACGCTGGATCGGCCTGCGTGGCGCGGCTGCGCCGCAACCTGCGTAACCCGAGCCAGGCATGAGCCGCGATCATGCACAGCAAGAGACCGCCCACGAGCCTGCCGGGCTGCCAAACGCGGGCGCGATCCACCCAGGCCTCACGCGCAACCAAGGCCGGCCACTGCTGCCACAGATGAAAGCAGGCGTAGACCGCAAGCGGCACGACGCCCAGCGCGGAGTGCGCGAGCACGGGCCAGTCGCGCGGCTTTGCGTCAGCGGGTCCAGATCTCGACATGAACGCGCAGCATCGTGACAGCCCGCCGCGACGAAGGCCAGAACGCTGCGCAGGGCACCCAGGGGCGCCGCGAGCTGGAGCGGAATCGCACAAGGAGTGCGCGCCGCCGCACCGATCCGCCCGTTCGTCACCCGACCGCCACCACTCTCAAGCGAAGCGATCCGCCGTGCGAAACCCGAGCAGCGTCAACGGCTCGTCCGACAGCTGCAACTCGATCTTCGAGGCCATGTGGATCACGTGCGCCGCATGCGGCCCGTCCACGTACAGCCGCCCTGCGCGCATGTGACTCTGCAGGATGAGGCTGTGTCCCGGGCGCACCAGCCCTCGCGTCAGCTGGTAGGCCGAGCGGCGCATGACGTACGGCTCGCGCGCCACGAACTGCAAGAGCTTCGAGCGCAGCGGCAAGATCTTCCCGCCCGCCGAGTGCTGGCCAGCCGTGGAGCCCGCGGCCGGGCCCACCCACACCCCGCTGGACTTCTGCTCTTCCTCGCGACGCCCGAGCCGGATCGAGTAGCGCGAGGTGGAGGCCGGCGAGTTGTGACAGAAGAGCACGTCGTTGAGCACGCGTTTGGTCACGAGCTTGCCATCGACGTCCACGCGCATTCGGCTGAGCGAGAGCGCAGGCAGCTTGCCGGCCAGGGCATCGGCCAGCACGTCGTGCAGCTCGGGCTTGGTGCCTGCACAGAAGTAACCGACGCTGTCCTTGGGCGCCGTGTTGATCGCGACCACCGGAACCGTCGCGCCCACGTGGTGCGAAGCCCACAAGAGCGTGCCATCGCCGCCGAGCGTCACGACGAGATCGAACGCCTGGGCGTGGCCGGGCTTGGAGCGATGGCGGAAGCTGGCGCGCGCCCCGAGCTCGGCCAGTGCCACGCGCGCCTGCTCGAGCGCACGCATGTGATCCTCGTGCGCACGCAAGAGCGGCGTGACCGTGGGGTCACGCTTCGCGATCAAGCGCTCGATCAAGCCGTGCCGGCGCTCGCGCACGTAGATCTGGTAGGCCGACTTCTTGTAGATCACCAGCACGCGCGCGCCGGGTGCTGGGCCCTTGCGTGCCACGCTCAGCTCGGGATCTTCTTGGCGTCCTCGAGGAACTGCGCGAGGCCCGAGTCGGTGAGCGGATGCTTCAGCAGCTGCAAGATCACCTTGTACGGGATGGTCGCGACGTCCGCGCCCAGCTCGGCACAGCGCACCAGGTGCACCGGGTGCCGGATGCTCGCCGCGAGCACCTCGGTCTCGTAGCCGTAGTTGTTGTAGATGGTGCAGATCTGCTCGATCAGCTCCAGGCCGTCGCCACCGATGTCGTCGATGCGACCGAGGAACGGACTGATGTACGTGGCGCCGGCTTTGGCCGCGAGCAGCGCTTGCGGCGCGCTGAAGCACAGCGTGACGTTGGTCTTGATGCCCTGCGAGCTGAGCGTGCGCACCGCGCGAATGCCTTCGGCGATCAGCGGCACCTTCACCACCACGTTCGGATGGATCGCCGCGAGCACCTTGCCCTCTCGCACGATCCCCTCGGCGTCGGTCGCAAGCACTTCGGCGCTGATCGGCCCGTCGACGATCTCGCAGATCTCGCGAATCACGCGCTCCAGCGGCTTCTTGGCTTTGGCGACCAGAGTGGGGTTGGTGGTGACGCCGTCGATGACGCCCATGGCCGCGGCGTCTTGGATCTCGGCGATGTCCGCGGAATCGATGAAAATCTTCATGCCTGAATCCTTGCGCGCGGGTTACGGTGCCAGCACTGGGTTGTAAGATCCCGGCAAAAATGGGTCAAGCCTGCTGTGTGCCATGCTACCCCCACATGCAGCCCTCGAAACCCGCGCGCCGCCGGGGGTTTGCACACAGCCAGCCGTGAGCGTTGACTTGTCGGAGAGCTGGCCCGTCGAAACCCCAAATGCGGTCATCCCTGCTGCCTTTCGTCTGCTTCTCGCTACTGCTAGGTGCAGCCCACGCGCGCGCCGACGCGCCTGTCACGACCGCCGCACCCGCCGCACCCGCAGGGCCGAAGCACGACGCCCGCACCGATCGCCTCGAAGGCCTCAGCCGCGACGACCTGGCGCGTCTTGCGCCGCATCTGCAGCACGGCCCCGTGGCGCTGGTGGAGTTTGCCAACGACGACGTCGACGAGCTGCCCGCGATCAACATCGCGCTGCTCGTGCACGCGCCAGCCTCGGTGGTCGAAGGCCTCGTCAGCGATCCCACCGCGTACCCGAAGTTCGTGCCCACGATCGACTCGGTGAGCGTGATCGAGAAGACCGCGTCCACGATCATCTACGACTGGGCTTTCGATCTGGCCGTGCTGCGCATGCGCGGCCGCAACGTGATGACGATCTATCGCGCGCCCGCTGATCGCCCCGACGCCGCCAGCCGAATCGTCATCGACAGTCAAGAAGGCGATCTCGGCCAGGGCCGCATGCTGTTCCGCATCCACCCGCAGGGCCCACAGAGCTGCGTGCTGGTGTTGTCCATGCGCCTCGACCTGCGGCAGGCCAACTACATCGCGCGCCAGATGGCGACGGCTGCGCGCAGCGTCAACCGCACGGCGAACCTGGCGCGCGGCTTCTCGATGGCACTGCACTTTCGCAAGCAGGCCGAGCTGGCCCACCCTGCTGTCGCGCAGAGCGCGCAGCCCGCGCAGCTGACGGCACCCGAGATCGACATGCACGTGCTCTCACACTTGCTCGACCGCGGCGACCTGGTGCTGATGCAGCTCGCCGGAGATCGACTCGACCAGCTGTCGGTCATCGGCCTGGTCTGCGAGCGCTCGGAGAAGGTGCACAAGGCGCTGCGTGACGCGCGGGCCTTCGGCTCGGAGCTGGTGCCGGGCGCCTCGGCTCAGGTGGTCTCCGAAGCAGGCGGCGTGACCACCTTCGACTGGAGCATCGCTCTGCCCCTGGTCGGCGTGTCGGGGCGCATGCGCATGGACGAGCGGAAGCCGGTGATCGCGATCGACGCAACCTCGGGCGCCCTGCACGGCGGGCGCTGGCTGTTCGACGTCAAGCCGCTAGACAAGCGCCTGTCGCTCGTCACCGCATGGGCGCGCTTCGACTTCAAGGATTCCACCTGGCTGCTCGAGAAGCTGATCGACGCTGACCCGTACCTCGGCCACGGCATCACGGCCGCGAGCGAGATCATGCTGGTGCGCGCGCTGCGCTCACGCGCCAGCGATATGTAGGTCGCGTCAACCTGCGTCGAGCGTGCCGGCGTCGACGCTGGCGTCATCCGTGGGGACGACCGGCGTCGCGGCATCGTCGCCGCCAACGGCGGCATCGTGGTGCGTGCTCGCTGCGCCATCGACGGCCGCGTCGTGGCCGGCATCGGACGGCGGCAGCATGGCGTCTTGGCTGCTGGCCGCATCAAAGCCCGCGTCGCTCGGCGTGCTCGTGCCCGCATCCGTGCGCGCACTGGGGATCTTGCTGTGATCGAAGCTCGCAATGGCCTCGCAACCGCCGAGGCCGGTGAGGCCGGTGAACCAGCCACCGAACAGGAACGCAAGTGCAAGGCGTCTTTTCGCCACGATGATCACTCAGAACTGCAGCCGCGCTGTGGCTGACGCCGAAGAAGGAGACAGCGCCGGCACGAGCTGCAAGTGCGCGTGTTGCACGGGCTGGCGGCCGTGCGACTGCGCCTCGCTCGGTGCATCGCTCGAGGTGAGATACAGCACCGCGGCCGTGGCAATCGCCATCACGCCCACGCCGAAGCCCACGTCCGCGAACAACGCATAGCGCTCGCCGCGATCGGCGGTGGCCGTGGTGGGGTGGGTCTCGAAGTTGCTGTGCTCCTTGACCGCGAGGAACCCGAGCACCGTGCCGGTGACAAGCGCGGCCGCACCGATGCCGCCCGTGACCCAGATCGCCGTCATTGGGCGAGCGGAGGAGGCAGGCTCGGGAGCAGGCTCGATGTCGGAGAGGGGCGCGGCCTGAGTCGTCTCGCTCGTGGTCGCGGCGGCCACCGCGGGCGCCTCCACTGGCGCCAGCGCCGCCAGCTTGAAATGCAGCTCTTGCTTGTCGCCGGGGCTCACTGTCACCGACTGTGTCTCGCTCTGGCGGCCATGCAGCATGGCGTGCAGCTCGTGGGCGCCGGGTGCGATGGCGAGCTGAACGGGCGTCTTCTTCTGTGTGGGGACGCCGTCCATGTCGAGCTCGGCGCCGCTGGGCTCGCTGGTCACGGACAGCTGCGCGGGCGTTGCGGACAACGCCTGGAGCTTGCCCTCGACATCTGCCCGATCAGGCGCGTCGGCACGCACCTCGAGGTACTTCTGCAGCGCCGCGATCGCCAGGTCGATCTGGCCGAGCTTGGCGCGCGATTCCGAGATGCTGAGCAGAACGATCGGGTTCGGGACGGCTTTGTAGGCGGCCTCGAACGCCGACGCGGCCTCGTCAAAGTTGCCCGCGCTGAACGCAGCCTGCCCGCGACCGTACGCCGCGCGCGCAGCTTCCTTAGCCTCGGGCGTTGGCCCAGGCACGGCGGCGGCCGCCTGGGGTTCCGGCGCAGCCTTGTGGGAACGTCTGGGCGCTGCGACAGCCGTGCCGCACAGGCCACTCAGTAGACTCGCGACTATCACGACGACTGGAATGGACGGCAGGCGCTTCATTGGACCCCGAAATTACGGTGCCCGCCGATCTGCGTCAACCACCGTCCCCGTGGCCTGCGTCGTCGCTCGTGCCGCTGTCGGCGAAGCTCATGTTGGGGCCCGCGTCGGTCGCGCCAGCGTCGTCGCCGGTGCTGGGCGCTGGGCCGCCGCCACACTCGGTGGTACCAGCGTGGCCGCAGAAGCCGCGGGCGGCCTGACCCGAAATGCAGCAAACCAGGCCCGATACGCAGTCGCGGTTCACCTGACAGTCCTCGTCCGCCGACTGCGAGCAGCCCACAGCCACGAGCACCCCGAACGCAAAGAGAGCCACGAGCGCTGCGGCGCGCCATGCCGGGCCAGAAATCGATCGCTCGCGTTTGCGTGTCAGGTCCAAGGCTCGTCCTCCACGTCGGGGCCAAAGGGCCCACCAATCGGAGCGGCAGCATAGAGCCGTTCGTGGGCCCGCGCTACGTCATCGTTCACGGTTTGGCGGGCGCGAGCGGGGCGGCTGGCGCAAGCGCGTAGGCGCGGCGGAAGCCTACGTCGGCTCTGCGCTCTTGCTCGGGCAGGTGGCCGCGGGTGCTGGCACGCAGCACGCACGGCGGCGTGCGCCACGGGCCGCCGCGAATCGCGCGATCAGCGCCCATCTCGGGACCCGGCGGCTGCACACGGCTGCCGCCACCTTCGCCCGCTGTTCCAGACGTTGCCCCAAGGAAAGCTGCGGGCACTGCCGCCGTGCGCCGCGCGCTCCCACTGCGCTTTGGTTGGCAGCAAGCCGCCGACCCAGGCGCAGTAGGCCTGAGCGCGGGCCCAGGGGACCGGCACGACCGGCTGGTCAGGCAGGCCGATGCGCCGGTCCTGCGTTGAGCTCTCGGCGGGTGTGCATTCGTCAGCTGCAACGAAGAGGCGATACGACGCATTGTCGACCTCGGTGCGGTCGATGACGAAGGCGTGCAAATGCACCGGGTACCGTGGTCGCTCGTCGGACAGCGGCGCAGCGTCGCACTCGGCGCCTTTGGGCGCGGTCTGTGCACACGACTACAGCGCGGCAGCCACTTGCTCGTCGCGGCTGCCCATCTCGAACCAACCGGCTTCGATCAGTCGGACACGGACCACGACGCGAACCCACGCATGAACGAGCTAGTGCTCTGACCGAGTGGATTTGATTCCAGATCGCGTTTGAGGCGATGCCGAGTGCGGCAGCGGCTGACGAAGGAAGGGTGACTCCCCTTTCGAGGAGGACGCTGCCGCAGGCGGCGTCGGATCGAGCGTGAGGCGGGATCAAATCCTCTCGGTCAGAGCACTAAGTGCACCGCGAGGCGAGGTGCGCAACGCGGCTCGCGGCCGCGCGCTTGGAGCCAACGCGTCGCCGCACGAGCACGACCGCGACCGCGAGCAGTCCGCTAGCGAGGGCCAAAAGCTGCGAGGTCGAGACGACACCACCGAGATACAGGCCGCGCACGACATCGCCGCGCAGTGGTTCGAGCCCGGCGCGCACGCACGCATAGGCGACCACGTAGAGCGCGAAGCGCTCGCCGTCACGCGCGCGCTGCACCGGCCAAAGGGCGAAGAATAGCGCGAGCAAGAGCAAGAGCCCGGCCTCGTAGAGCGGCCAGGGGTGTCGCGGCCCGGGCCAGTGCGCGGCCGGAGCGAGCGGGTGGGTGTAGCTCACCGCAAAGGGCCCCGCGTACGGCGCACCGAAGCAACAGCCTCCGAGCAAGCAGCCGACGCGTCCGATGGCCTGCCCGACCGGCAGGGCTGGCACGATCGAGTCCAAAAGGCGCGCAACGGGTAGCCCCAGCGCGCGCCCTGCGACCAACCCACCGAGCCAGCCAGCGACCGCTCCGCCATAGAACACCAGGCCCGGATGCCACAGCGCGTCCTCGAGCCTGGCCCCATGCAGCCAGCTGACGACGACGAACACCAAGTCGGCACCCAGGAACGCGCAGCCGACGCTGATCGCGAGCGTGGCGATCGTGGCCCCCACATCGAGGCCGGCGCGCGCCGCCGCGCGCACGCACAGCGCGGAACCGAGCACGAGCGCGAGTGCGAGCAGGGCCCCGTAGCTGCCCAGCGGCCGCTGCCGCCCACCCCACTCGATGACGGTCAGAACCGGGTGCATGACGCTGGATCAGTGGCCTGTGGCCGGTGCGGCAGGCCCCGGTGGCAAGGGCGGTGGCGGCAGCGCGCCGGGCGCCGAACCGGGTGTTCCCGGCCCTGCTTGCGGCGGCGGTTGCTGCCCTGCGTCCGGCAGCGGCGCTTGCGCGGACCCATTCGACCACTGAACCTGCCGCTGCATGTGCATGTTGCCTGACGAAACCACGGCATTGCACACGCCGCAGGTGAGCGCGACCAGCATGCCCGGCACGAAGGCGATCACGTTCAGGATCACGCCGGCCCGCGCCACGTCGGTCCGCTCGCCCTGGCGCTTGCGCCTCGACATCGCGATGCCGGCCAGGGTCACGCCCAGCAGCGCCAGCAGGGGTGCCGCGAAGGAAAAGGCCGTGCCCAGCCGCGGCACCGGCGTGGTCACGACGCCCACGGCGGCGCAGCCAAACGACAACACCGAGAGCAAGATCGAGGCGAGCGCCATGGCGCGCTTGTATCCGCCTTGGCCGGGCCCCGGTCAAGCGTCGGGCAAAGCAGTCCTCGACGCGCGCGCTTTGGCTACTACAATGGCGCGCCCATGCCCCAAGCTCCCCGCAGTGGTCGCGCCGCCATCATCGGTCGGCCCAACGTCGGCAAGTCGACGTTGCTCAACGCGCTTCTGGGCCAGAAGCTGGCGATCGCCACGCCCAAGCCCGGCACCACGCGCAGCAACTTGCTCGGCGTGTACGTGCAGAAAGAGCCGCCCACGCAGATTGCGTTCGTGGACACGCCCGGCCTGCACCGACCCAAGAACGCGCTGGGACGCGCGCTGGTCGAAGACGCCAAGGCGGGCTTCGAGAGCGCCGACGTCGTGGTGATGGTGACCGAGCTCGGCAAGAGCGTGCACGCCGAGAGCTTCCTGAGCGGCGCCGACGCCGACATCGTGGGGCTGCTGCGCGAGCTGAAAACCCCGGTGATCCTGGTGATCAACAAGGTCGACCAGGTCAAGGACAAGGCGAAGCTCTTGCCGGTGATGGAGCGAGCGATGCGCGTTCTGCCGTTCGCAGCCGTGGTGCCGCTGTCGGCGCTGCGCAACGACAACGTGGCTGCGCTCGTGAAGGCGATCCGCGAGCACCTGCCCCCGGGGCTGTCTTACGAAGAAGACACGCTCACCGACAAGCCACAACGTTTCTTTGCAAGCGAGCTGATCCGCGAGGCGGTGCTCACGCACACGCGTCAGGAGGTGCCGCACGGCGTGGCCGTGTTGATCGAGCGCTTCGAGGAAGAAGACAAGCTCACGCGCATCGGCGCGATCATCGTGGTCAGCAAGGACAGCCACAAGGGCATCGTGATCGGCCGCGGCGGCGCCCTGCTCAAGGAGATCGGCAGCGACGCACGCAAGGCGATGGAAGCGCTCTTCGGCCGCAAGGTGTTCCTGGAGCTGTGGGTGAAGGTCGTGGACGGCTGGATGGACGACCCCGCCAAGGTGCAGCAGCTGGTGCGCGAGCCGCTGGGGAACAGCTGACATGGCTCGACGACACACAGCTCACTCCGCAGGCTCTCAGCGTGCGCGTGGCAGCGCAGGCCAGGCTCCGATCGTCGCGATCGTCGGCCGTCCGAACGTCGGCAAGAGCGCGCTCTTCAACCGCTTGGCCGGCGCGCCCATCTCGATCGTCGAGGACCAGCCGGGCGTCACGCGCGACCGCCTGTACGCCGAGGCGCTCGCGCTCGGTCGCCCGTACGTGCTGATCGACACCGGCGGCTTCGACCCCGGCAGCGACGATCCACTCAAGCAGAGCATCGCCGCGCAGGTGCTGCTGGCGATCGAGGAAGCCGACGTGGTGCTTTGCGTGCTCGACGCCACCCAGGAGGCGCTGCCGGCCGACCGCGAAGCCATCACGCTCTTGCGCCGGAGCAGCGTGCCGGTGCTCTACCTCGCGAACAAGGCCGACAACGCCGCGCTCGTGCACGGCGCCATGAAGCTCTACGAGCTGGGCATCGACGAGTTGCGCCCGGTCTCGGCGCTGCACGGCCACGGCATCGGCGACCTGGAAGAAGCGCTGATCACGCACTTCCCAGACGTGGTGGAGGCTGAAGCGCAAGAGGACGAGATCGATCGCGTCGCGATCGTCGGCCGGCCCAACGCCGGCAAGAGCTCGCTCGTGAATCGTCTGGCAGGCGAGGTTCGGCAGATCGTCGATGCTCGGCCCGGCACCACGGTGGACAGCGTCGACACGCTGCTCGACTACGAAGGCCAACCGCTGGTGCTGATCGACACCGCAGGCATCCGCCGCAAACGCGCGGTCGAAGCGGGCCTCGAAGCGCTGGCGGTGATGCAGGCCGTACGCGCCATCGAACGCAGCGACGTGGTGGTCGTGATGATCGACGCCAACGAAGGCCCGTCCGAACAAGACGCCAAGATCGCGGGCCTGGCGATCGAGCGCGGCCGCGCGCTCGTGATCGCGCTCAACAAGGGCGACCTGCTCGACGCCGAGGCTCGCAAGAAAGCCTTCGACCACGTGCGCGACGTCTTCACCTTCGCCAGCTGGGCGCCCGTGCACCTGCTCAGCGCCCAGACCGGCCGCGGCGTGAACACGCTGATGCAGAGCGTGCGAGTCTGCGCCAAGGCGCACAAGTCACGCGTCACCACCGGCGAGGTCAATCGCTTCTTCGCGGACGTGCTCGCCCATCACCCGCCGCCCACGATGGACAGTCGCTCGGTGCGTCTCTACTACGCCACGCAGGTGTCGGCCGCGCCGCCCACCTTCGTGATCACCACGAACTATCCCGATCGCGTGCACTTCAGCTACCGACGCTACGTGATCAACCAGCTGCGCGAGCGCTTCGGCTTCACGGGCACACCGATCCGCGTGTTCTACCGCGGCAAGGCCAAGCACGAATTCGTCTGATCGACGGCTCGGCTCGAGCTTCGGAACTCACCGCATGACGCCGTAGATGACGTCGTGCCGGGCCGCCACTGCGACCCGGCACTCGTCCGAGCTACGCGGCTGCGACGCCTTCGACCGCTGCGCCTGCGGCGGGTGCGACGCCTGCGACGCCTGTGACGCCAACCCAGGCGGCCGCCTCACGATACGGATAGCGTGTGCGACGCATGTCGGGTGCCCACTGCTTGGGCGTGCTCTTGTGCTTGCGGTCCATGTACCACAGACCGAAGCCCATCAACTCGCCCAGCGCGCGCTGATACGCCTTCTTCACCGGGGTACTATCGCCGAGCGCGCTGCGACCCGCTGCAACCAGATTGTGTGCGCGCTTGGCCGCTTGCTTCGAAGGCGCGGTCCACTCGAGCCCGCGGATCACGGGCAAGAGCCCTTCGACCGCCTTACGGTCGAGCGTGGACTGGTAGCGCAAGAACGCGTTCGTGCTGTTGCGGAAGCGTTCGTACGCCAGCACGTGCGTCTCGTAGATCTGCAAGACCGGCGAGCCGTTGACGGTCTTCATGCGCTCGTGCGCGTGCTCGAACCAGCGCTGCACCTCTTCGCCCGTGAAGTGGTCGAAGTGGTGCGTGCCGGTCTCCCACAGGTGGAAGTCTTCCCAGCTGTAGTTGGGTTTGATCTTCTCGTTCTTCTGCATCAGCTTGTAGAGCTTGGTGCCCGGGCAGGGGCGCATGGGGCCGATCTGGTAGAAGGTCGGCCGCAGGTTGACGAAGTACTCGATGTCCTGCGCGATGTTCTGCGGCGTGTGGAACTCGAAGCCGAGGATCGTGGAGCCGATGGTGAGGATGCCGACCTCGCGCAGGCTCTGGAAGAGCTGCGGAGGCGAGACCTCGGTCGTGCGCTTGACGTAGGTGGCCTTGTTCTCGCCCGCGTCGGTGAGACCGGACTCGACGCCGATCCAGATGCCCTCGACACCACACTCGCGTAGCTCTTCGGGCGTGTACTGCTGCAGCGCGCGCATCGAGCCGAAAGAGATCCAGCGGAAACCCCAGCTCTTCTTGTCCGAGCGGATCAAGCGACCGAGCTCACGCACGTAGGCCGAGTCGAGGAACATGTCCTCGTCGAACAAGATAAAGGTGATCTCGTCTCGACCGAGCTTCTTCTGGTGATGCTTCATGTGGGCATACACCTCGGCCGGCGAGAGGATCGCGACCTTCTTGTGATGGAAGAACGCGGAGGTGTTGCAGAAGTCGCAGGCCGACGGGCAGCCGAGCGCGATCAGCATCGCGGGCATGTCGGTCAGGTGCAGCTTCTTGTCGTCGTAGGGGACGATCGGCGCCGGCGGCAGCGTGTACTGCGTGATCGGCCGGTCGAAGGGCGCATCGCCGAGCAGCTCGCGCAGGAAGCGCACGCCTTCGCTGCGGCAGAAGTGATCGACGTTGGCGAGCAGGTAGTCACGGTGCTTGTCCGGATCGCAGGGCACGCCCTCGTGCAGCGTGGAGACGCCGTAGCCGCCCAGGATGATCTTGGTCTTGGGGCTCAGCGCGTGGATCTCCTTGACCATGCGCGCAATGCGCGGGACGTGGATGGTCTTGGTCTCGATCGCGATGTAGTCATAGCCCTCGCGCACCGCGTCCGTGAAGTCTTCCCAGCGCGGGTACTCGAGCACCGTGGTCGGGTTCGAGATGTTCTCCGCCAAGAGATAGAGCGACCAGGTCGGCAGCTCGGCCGCTCGCTCGAGCATCACGTGCCCTCGCGCCAGGCGTGCGCCCAGCAGATCGCTCGGTGACTGGTTCCACTTCACATCGTACGGGCCGTACGCGTTGGTGATCAGAACTCGTGCGTGGGTCAGTCGGTCGCTCTGCTCGCTGCCGTCCATGGTGCTGCTCCTCTTCAAGCCTGGGCGTGGATGGGCGCGGGGGCGCTCACCCGTAGGAAGCGCTCGATCGTCTCGATGATCGGCGCCGGTGTGTCGTCTTGTAGAAAGTGATTCGCATCCGGGATGCGAAGCGTCGGCGCGTGATTGGGCAAGCGCCGCTCGAATTCGTCGCAGAACCAGGGCACGAACACGGGATCGCGCATGCCCCAGATGATCTGGGTCGGCACCTGCCAACCCGTGAGCTCGGCACCGGTCTCGACGAGCAGCTGCCACGCCGAGTCACGCGGGGTCATCGGAACCTGTCGCACGCTCGCCAGGTGCGCGCGACGCGAGCCCCAGGTGGGATAGGGATCGAGGTAGCCGCGCATCACCTCGGGCGTGAGTCGCTCGCGGTGCTCAATGCCCAGCGGCACGAGCCAGCGCGCGAAGCCGTTGAGCCCCTGCACGAAGAGCTCGCCCAGAATCGGGATGCGCAGCGACCACAGCAGCAGGAAACCCCAGGGCAGAGGTTTCAGCTGACGGAAGTCTTCCGGCGTCTGCGGGATGAAGCCCGCCGTGTTCATCACGACCAGGCGCTTGACCAGCGCCTTGTTGCGCACGGCCCAGCTCAGCCCGATGATGCCGCCCCAATCCTGAACCACCAGCGTGACGTCGCGCAGGCCCGTCTCCTGGATGAAAGCCTCCAGGCGCATCACGTGCGCGCGCATCGAGTAGTCGGCGTGCGCGGGCTTGTCCGATTGCCCGAAGCCGAGGTGATCCAAAGCGACGCAACGGAACTTATCGCGCAGCCCGGCGATCAGGTGACGGTACAGATACGTGGACGTGGGGTTGCCGTGCAGGAAGAGCAGGGTCTCGCCGCGGCCCTCGTCCACGTAGTGCATGCGATGGCCGCAGACCGTGGTGAAGTTTGATGCAAACGCAAAATTCGTGTTTTCCACTCGCCGCTCCCGTCCGAACCGCCAACCAACATGAGCCTCACATACGCTCTCGTATGTCAATCTCCAGGATCTGAGCGACGTACGCAACCTGCGCTGCCAAGCCGATTGATCCATCGCAAGCTTGAGGCGGCGCGGAGGGCCCAGGGATGGCATAGCGCCATCTCGCCGCGATCGTCCCAGGGACGGGACCGCAGCGGGTGCAGCGAGTGGTGCGAGGCGGGCCCCGGCGTGCGTGCCATCGCTTGCACAGTTCAGGACACTGGGTTACCCACTTTCGCGATCTCATCGCCAAGCGACCACGCCCCCCGGACGATGTGCTGCCCGACCGCATCGCCGATCAACTGATTGCGCGCATCTTCACGCGCGAGCTCGGGGCGGGCTCGCGCCTGCCCGCCGAGCGACCACTGGCCGAGACGCTCGGTGTCGATGAGCACACGGACGCAGCAGCGCATGTGCGCTTCCACCGCAAGCTCCTGCGCAGCGTGGCCGCATGGCAGCTCTCGGGTGCAGAGGTGGAGCGCAGCTATCGCGCCTATCTCGTGAAGCTGATCGGTCCGCTGCAAGCCGAGCTTGCCAGCCGGCCGATCGAGTCGCGCTTGCGCGGCACGACCGCAAAGCGCAAGCGCCCGAGTCGAGCGCCCCGGCCGCGTGCAGCGTCGACCGCGACCCGCGGCACGACGCGGGCGCCGAGTCCTCGCTGATCTGTTTGCAGCTGCCAAAGGAGCGGGCCATGCACGAGGCACCACAAGTCTGTCAGGCTGCCTCGGGCGTGGTCCATCGGCCGAACTCGATCGAGCTCCTGCGCTCCACGCCCGGCCTTGACCGCGTGATCGGCTTTGGCAGGCCCTACCCTCTGTGGGCGGCCATCAACCGCGCGCTCGGTGCCCTGCTCTGAGCGTGACGCGCCGACGGAGGCTGCCCCGCATGCCCCGTGGGCCGGCCAAAAGGCTTTAGTCAGGACCCACCGGGAGGCGATACACTGAGCGCGTCGTTGGCTCGTTTCTAAGCCGCGCTGTGAGTCCGATGCGCCGTCTGGTTCTAAAGTCGCCCGCCGCGCTGCACGCTCTGTGTGTGCGGGACGTGATGACCGCGTCACCTCGTACGATCGAGCACGACAGTCGAGTCTCGGAGGCGATGGACCTGATGGAAGGCACCGGCATCCGGCACCTACCGGTGGTGCGCGACGGCAAGCTGGCGGGCCTGCTCACCGAGCGCCACCTGCGCGACGCGCTGCCCTCCATCTTGACGCTGCGCGACCCCACCGCACGTCGCAAGAGCCTCGAAGCCACGCGCGTGCATCAGATCTGGATCGAGAACCCCGTGACCGTCGAGCCCGGCGCGTCGCTGCTCTCGGTGATCGCCGTGATGCGTCGGCTACGCGCCAGCAGCTTGCCCGTGGTGGAGCACGGTGCGCTCGTGGGCATCATCACCTCGGGTGATCTGATCACGGTGCTCGAGGGCGTGCTGCAAGCCAAGCACGTGTAGCCAGGTGGCGCGTCGCGAGCGCCAGCGATCATGCGAATCCGTCATCTGAACTGCGCCACGCTGTGTCCACCCTTCGCCAGGCTCGTGACCGGCCGCGGTGGGCTGGTCGGGCGAAGCCACATGGTGTGTCACTGCTTGCTCGTCGAAACGAGCAGCGGCCTTGCGCTCGTCGACACTGGCCTCGGAACGCTCGACGTCGGCAACCCCGCACGCCTGGGCGGCGCGTTCCTGTCGTTCACACGACCGGCGTTGCAGGCGAGCGAAACCGCGCTCGCGCAGGTGCAAGCGCTGGGCTTCGCGCCAGCCGACCTGCGGCACATCCCGCCCACGCATCTCGACCTCGATCACGCCGGGGGGCTCGCTCGACTTCCCCGAAACGAGCGTGCACATCTACACGATCGAGCATGCCGCCGCCATGCAACGGCGCAGCGCACGCGAACGCCAGCGCTACCGCCAGGCGCACTGGGCGCACGGCCCGCGCTGGCAGAGGTACGCGCTCGGTGGTGAGCGCTGGTTTGGCTTCGAGAGCGTGCGCGCCGTGGGTGGCACCGACGACGAGATCTTGATCGTGCCGCTGCTCGGTCACACGCGCGGCCACGCCGGCATCGCGGTGAAGACCGAGCGCGGTTGGCTCCTGCACGCGGGCGACGCCTACTTCGCGCACGAAGAGGTGCACGGCCGCCGCTGGCGCTGCCCGCCCCGGGCTTGCGCTCTTCCAGACGATCAGGGAGACCGACGGACACACCCGCATCGCAAACCAACGCCGCTTGCGCGAGCTGATCCGCGATCAGCACGCCGAGGTGCAGGTGCTGTGCGCGCACGATACGACCGAGCTGGACGCGGCGCTGCGCGCCTAGCACGAGCTGTGGCTGCGCTGTCTGCGCGCGCGGTGAATGCCCCTGCGGGTTAAATGACAAGGGCCCGGGTGTCGACCCGAGCCCTTGCGCATCACGCAGTGCGTGGTGTTAGAAGCGCATGCCGCCGGTCGCGAGGATGATGAGCGCGTTGCCGCCACCCGTCATGAAGATGTGCTGGTAGCGCAGGTCGCCGCCAATGAAGATGTCGGGGGTCACATCGTAGAGCACGCTGCCGCCCAGGGCGATGTAGGCATCGGTCTCGCCCTTGGCGCCAGGAGCCGAGTTGCCGATGTGCGCCAAGCCGAGGCCGAGCTCGGGGCGAACCACGAGCTTGTCGGCGACATCCAGATCGTAGCCACCCTCGACGCCAAGCTCCCAGATGTTGACGCTGACGCTCACGCTGGTGCCAAAGCCGGTCGGG
>DASVHQ010000331.1:0-2992 GCA_036382515.1 Polyangiales bacterium
TACGCAAGTCCCGTGCCGCAAGACTCGCACTTCGGCGACTGCGAGATCGGTGCATCAGCTTACCAATCATTCCGTGGACCGTCGGTCGACCAGCACGGCGACACGTTGCTGTGTAGATGCCGGATCAGGCTGTGCAAGCAGACCGAGCTGAAACGTGCTTGTTCCTTCGGATCTGCCGGGCGCTGACGCCAAGCATCACGGGCAGCCGCAACTACTCGAAGCAACAGTCTTGCCGCGGTGAATTGTTTGGCGGCGACACAATTGACGGAGTGGGCCAGCCCGGCACCCGTGGGAGGCGATGCGGATAGCTTCAACGGCTAGGCCATGTGAGCTAGTCGAGCAAGCAGCCTGTTCGTCCTCGCTCAGCGCCCATCGGTGCGCGCTCGCGCGGCGTCGACATGACTGCCTTGGTGGCTTCAGCCTTTGGCACACCACGGCACAGCCTGACCGCGCCACGCACTTTCGAGCGCAGGTTATCTAGACGGTGCGCGGGCGGTAGTCCCTATAAACGCTGGCCCCTCCGTGCGGCGGAAGAGCTCGTGCGCTTCGTCGCCGAAGGTAGAGGCGACGAGCTCCCCGCCAACGTGCTGGCCGTGCTGCATGCCCGCCTCGCCGAGCTCGAGCCCGAGCTTCGCCGCGTCCTGCGCGCGGCGAGCGTGCTGGGCGAACGTTTCTCCGCCGAGGGCGTCGCGGCGGTCGCAGGGACGGGTGTCGAGAGCGTGCGGGTGGCGCTGGAGGCGCTGATCTCGGGGCGCATAGTGACAGTGCCACGCCAACCAGGCGCTTGCAGCGGCTGGTGCAGTGCCACGCGAGGGTTCCGGGCGGTGACGCAGGCAGGTTGCGCTGGCCGCCGCTTGACATCGCAAGGGGAAATTCGAGGGTTATTTGTCTTAGGCGCCGGGGCACAGCGAGCAACGGACGCTTTTTCATCCGACCTGGTAGGTAGATGTAACGGATTCGTCGCTGGCTGGCATTGAACCGGTAGAGAGAGCAACTCCGAGTAGCTTGCTCTCTGAAGCGTACGTGTGTGCGCACATCAACTCAGGAGCCATTCACCATGAAACTCTCACTCACAGCACTCGCGTTCATCGTTTCGGTTGGGGCGGTTGGGGCGGTTGGCTGCGCGGCACCTGGGCCAGGCCCGGACGGTGTTGCTTCGTCCTCCGAAGCACTCACCTCTGCCCAATGCGCAACGCAACGCGACACCTGCTTCGCGACCAATCTCATCTTCGGTCTGTTCACGTGCCCGGCGCAGTACACGCAGTGCGTCGCGACCGCGAGCAACGGCCTGCCCGCGCAGGTGACGGCGGCGATCAAGAGCGCTGCAGATTGCACCGCCGGCGCGCTCGATTGTACCAACGGCGCGACCACAGCCGCTCAGGCAGCCGCCTGTGCCGAGACCGAGGCTCAGTGCGTGGCCTCCATCGTAGGCGCTCAGTTGCCGACGGTCGTCTCGGGCACGGCAGCGTGCGTGGACACCAGCGTCAACTGCATCAACGCGGCCAAGACGGTCGCTGATCTCACGGCTTGCTCGACCGCCCTCCAAGACTGCGCCGTCACGCAGGCCAAGGCTGTGCTGCCCGCGCCAGTGGCTACCGTCGTCGGCGACGTGAGTACCTGCACGAACAACCTCCAGACCTGCATCACCGCTGCGACCACGCCTGCGGCTGTAACGGCTTGCTCCGAGACGGAAGCCACGTGCGTCGCGAAGAGCCTCAACGTCACGCTGCCGAACGTGCCTGTCTCCAGCCTCGTCAAGTGTGCCCAGACGGCAGCGAGCTGCGGTCTCGATGTGGCAAGCATCGACGACGTGGCTGCATGTGCCGACGGCCTGAACACCTGCGCCGCCAACGTGGCTGCGTCGATCAACGTTCCGGCGCCGCTGACCTGCGCGCAGAAGTGGACCGTTTGCCTGGCGAGCAACCCGCTGAACTTCTTGAAGTGCGGTGCCGACCTCGCCACCTGCAAGTGATCACGTCGCTCAGACGTGAGTGAGTACGCGCCCCCTCGCGGTAGTCCGTGAGGGGGCGTTTTCGTAGAGACCGTCAACGTCCGCAAGTCACGGAGAACCGCTATGCAGCTTTCCAGATGTCTGTCCCTCGCGCTCGTGGTGGTGTGCACAGCGTGCCAAAGCAAAGCAGCTGACCACATGGATGCGGGCCCGGCGCAAGCGGGTACGAGCGGCTCGAACAATGGCGGTAAGTCAGACGCGGGCGGCAGCTCGGGCTCCGGCGGCAGCGCTGGTGCAAGTGACAGCGGTGCAACTGACGGTGGTGGCAAGGCCGGCGCAGGCGGTGGTGTTGGCGGTAGCTCGGGCGCGGCGGGCCATGCCGGCGCGGGCGGCACCAGCGCGTCGGCCGACGGCGGCGGCGCTGCAGATGCAGCAGTGCTTCACGGCACGGGCAGCTGCTGCGCGGTGCAGACGACCCCAGGCTGCGGTAACGCGGACCTGGAGGTGTGCGTGTGCGAGAAGGATCCGACCTGTTGCTCGAAGTCGTGGGCTCAGCAGTGCGTGTTTCTGGTCCAGCAAAAGTACTGTCAGGCAGGCGTGCGTGATTGCGTGTGTGGCACAGGCTCGGGCCAGTGGGGCCAGACCGCGTGCTGTAGCACCGACTGGACGCCGAGCTGCGACAGCGTCGCGCAGATCAAGTGCGGCGCCGTAGCGGGTTGCTTCTAGAGCGCCGATCAGGTTGAATTACGCAGAAGTTTCGATCGCTTGGCCGCCCCGATCGACAGACGACGTCGAGTCGTGATCTGCTGTTCTCCTATCCAGGAGGCCCGTCATGAAGGGCGGTAGCCTGGACAAACGCTGGCCCCGCCGCGCGGGGGCATCGTTTATGCTGGCTAGGCTCCGCTCCGCCACGGCGACCGACGCCGGGGTCTCGTCTGGATCTGGCCTCGCCGAAGGCTCGGGATTTGCCGGTCCGCCAGCTGCGGAGGCCGCGCGACCCCACCCCTAGGCACGACCGGCGACCGGCGCGGGCCTCGACTC
>DASVHQ010000332.1:0-3200 GCA_036382515.1 Polyangiales bacterium
GCGTCGGCGTCGGCGGGCGCCGCGTGCTCGGCTCCGAGCGGCAGGTCGGGCGCAGGCGCCGGAGGCTCGGCGAGCGAGGGTTCGTCGCTCGTGTCAGCCGCGCGCGCTGCGTCGTGGTCAACCGAGAGCGTGGTGAGCGGTTCGTAGTCGGCCGTGATCGCTCCGGAGAGCGCTGGCTTGGCGACCAGCGCGACCGGCGACGAGATGCCGCCCGGCGAGGTGCGCGGTGCGGGTGCGCTTGCTGCGACGCTCGCCGCTGCAGCAGCAGGCGACGGAATGCGACCAGGCGACGTCGCGGTGCCGGGCGACGAGATGCGACCAGGCGACAAGATGCGACCGGACGACGTGCTCGGCGCCGTGGCTTGGTCCGGTGCGGCGCCTTGCGCCGTGGCCTGCGCTGGCGCGGCGCTCGGGGCGCGCACGGCACCTGGCGAAGTGCGAGGCGTCGGCCAGGCGGCTTCGGGCGCGGACGAATGGGCCGTGCCGAGAGCCGGCGTTGACACCGACCCTGCCGAGCTGCGCGTTGCAGCTGACAGCAGAGTTGGCAGGCCCGCGCGCGGCGCACGCACGGCGCCTGGCGAGGTCCGAGGAACCGCGAGCACGTCGGCGTCATCCCAGAGGTCCTCCGCGGGCAACTCGCCCGGCGACGTCGGTGCCGTGCGCGGATCGGCCTCGAGCGCCGGGGGTGCGGCCAGGGCACCGGCCGACGTCACGGGCGAGGACACGCTCCCGGCCGACGAGCGCGAGGCCGCCGCCGTTGGCTGCAACACCGGCAGAGTGGGCGCAGCGACTGACGCTTGGACACGCTCGGCACCGACGGCCGCCATCAATGCTTGCGCTGGCGCCGCCGGTGCAGCCGGGATCTCGGGCACGGGCGCGCCGGACAGACCAGGAGCAGGCATGGCGGGACGCGCCACGACTGGTGGAGCCGGCGGGGCCGGCGCAACGGGTGGCTTCGCCGGCAGCGGGCGCGAGAGCACCGTGCGCGGCGCAACGGCCGCTGATGGCGGCGGGACGCGCTGCGACGCAGGCGCGGGTCGCGCGAACGCGGGAGGCGGCACAGGCGGTGTTGTCACGCTGTGCTGTGCGGGAGCGACCGGCGGAGCCGGCGCACGCGACACCGAGGCCGCCGTGGGCGGCGCAGGCACCGCACGCACCGCAGGCGCAAACGCCACCGGCCTCGCAGGGGCCGCGACGGGCCCGACGCGCGCATCGGGCGGCGACTGCGCCGGGGGCGCGACCGACGGCACGACCTGCAACTCGTCGTCAGCCAACGAGATCTGCGGGCTCGCAGCGAAGCGCTGGGTCCGGTCGACCACCCTCACGGCTGGCAGCAGCGGAAACGGCGAAGGCTTGCTACGTGCCGGGATCTCGGGACGCGCCGATGTGCCGGTCGCGATCTCTGGCGCTCGGTCGGCTGCGATCGCCGGCACGCTCGCCGACGGTCGGGGTCGCGCAAGCGGGGGCTCCGCCGCCGCGGGAACAACAAGCGGGGGCTCCGCCGCCACGGGAACAACCTGCGACGGCTCGATCGGGGCAAGAGGCGCAGGCGCAGGCGCCGGAGTGGAAGCGATCCCTGCAGGCAGCGCCGACGCGCGTGACGGCTCGACGCGCGGGAGCGCAGCCGCGGCCTCGGCTTGCACGACCGGCTCCGCTGCGGGCTGCGACGCCCGCGAAGCCGGCTCAGACAAGCGCGCGGCTGCAGCCGTCACGGTCAGCGCCGCTACGGCTTCGGGAGCCGCCGCCATGGGCGGCGGGTGCTCGGAGCCTTCGTCGGCCGCATCCACCAGGTACTGGGCCCGCGCCGCGAGCTTGGCTGTCTCGGCGTCGCCAGGCGAGAGCTCGAGCGCGCGATGCAGTGTCTTGGCCGCGCGCGCGGGGTCGCCACGCTTCAACAGCACCTCGCCGAGCCAACGGTAGGCCTCGGCACGGTTGGGATCCACGCGTACCGCCCGTAGCAGCGTGGCCTGCGCGCGCACCAGCTCGCGCTCCAGAAACCACGCCCGGCCCTCCAGCACGAGCAAGCCACCATCCTCGTGATCGGCCGGCTGCGCTGCGACCACGACCCCTCGTGCATCGCCGTAGCGCTTGGCCTCGAGCAGCGCTTCGGCCAGCACCAAGGCGTCTTCGGACCCCGGCTGCGAGCGGAAGCGCAGGAGCCGAGCGTTCAGGCTGTGGGCTGCCTGCTCGTGTTGCGTGTCGGTCACGGGCCGCATCGTACACCGAAATTCCCCTCAAACCGCCGCTGAAACGCCCGCACGCGCGCCGACCCCCCGCGCGATCCCGGTATCGAGCCACGCCCGTCTCGGTGTAGAAGATCGGCCATGCCACGCACCCAGGCCACGCGATCGCCCGAGCCGCGCCAGCCGCCGCGAGTCCGATCGGGCCACGCACGCGCCCACGTGCTGTGCGTGGCGCTGGCGCTCGCTCTCACGGGTTGTGCCGGCTCGCAGAAGGCGCAGGAAACCCCGGCGGCCACTGTCATGGCACTCGCCCGCGCGCTCAGCGACGGCAAGCCCGAAGTGGCTTATGGGTTGATGTCGCCCGCCTACAAACAGCGCGTGAGCCTCGCGCAGTGGCAGAAGCAGATCAGCGAAAATCCGCAGGAAGTCGCGCAGGCCTGCGACCAGCTCTCACACCTGCAGGGGCCTGGCCGCGACGCGTCCGTGGTGCGCTACGGCGACGACGGAGAGCTGCGGCTGACTAAGCTCGACGGACGCTGGCTCATCGACTCCGACGTCGCCACTTTCTACGATCAATCCACGCCGCGTGCGGCGGTGGTCGCGTTCGTGCGCGCGATGGAAGCCAAGCGCTACGACGTCGTCATGCGCCTCATCCCCAACGCGGACAAGGAAGGCATGACCAGCGATCGCCTCGAAGCCGCCTGGTCCGGTGAGGCGCGCGACGAAGTCGAGCGCATGCTGACCGCGCTGCACGACCATCGGGACGATCCGATCGATGTGGCTGGGGACCACGCGACCATGCCCTATGGCGAGCATCGCCGGGTGCAGTTCGTCCGCGAGGATGGGGTCTGGAAGATCGAAGACCCGCAGTGATGCAAGGGTCCTGAAAACGAGCATGCCCGGACTGCGATCACGATCGCGGCCCGGGCAAACTCCGTGAGCACTGGTTCTGGTTGTGCCGCGCGCAGCCTCAGCCGCCAGCGCCCGCACCGCCTGCGCCAGCGGTTGCACCGCCGG
>DASVHQ010000333.1:0-10796 GCA_036382515.1 Polyangiales bacterium
ACGAAACCCAGAGTGTTCCCGAGTGGGACGCCCATCTGCGCTTCGCGTACCACGACGACGACTTCCTCGGCGGTATGCGCAAGCTGCGCCTCGAGGACCGCCCGCGTTTGATCTTGCTGCGCGACTTCCCGCAGGTGCCGCAGGGTGGCCCCGCGCTCGGCAACGCCGTGATCACGAGCTTCGAGCAGCCCAGCTTCATCGAGAGCCGAACGGTCTTCTTCAATGACAACCAGTGGGACTACGGACCTGACCCGTTCACGGGCTGGTTTCGGCACGACCTGGCCGTGAAGGTTGGCCTGCGACGCAAGTTCTATCACCAGCGCCTGGAGTTGCAGGTTGCGCTCGAGCACGACCTCTACGAGATCACCAGCGCGCACTCGGCCCGCAACGTGTCGAGCTATCGTCTGCCCTTTGCGGAGCAGGCTGCGCACCTGGATCTGCGCGACAATCCGCAGCGACCCACTCGCGGCTTCTACTTCGCGGCCACAGTTCAAGAGGCCGTCAGACTCGGCTACGGTTCTTGGGACTACGTGCGCGTCTTGCCCGAGGCCCGCGCCTACCAACGTCTGCTCTGGCGGATCGTGCTGGCGGAACGCCTCGCGTTCGGTGCGCTGTTCATCTTGGATCGTGCGGCGGGCCTCGACAGCGTGTCGAGCGCGCTCGGTCCGCAGGCGTATCGGCTGCGTGGCGGTGGCGCGACCAGCGATCGAGGCTTTGCTGCCGGCCGGCTCGGCGATGGCATCGACGGTGGCATCAGGCGCTGGGAAAGCTCGCTCGAGCTGCGCGTTCCGATCACGCATGACATCGGTCTGGCGCTCTTCTTCGACGCAGGCGATGTCAGCCGCAACGCCCACGTGCGCTTCGATCATTTGAACGCAGCGACCGGTCTCGGTCTGCGCTATTTTACGCCGTTCGCGCCGATTCGCTTCGACGCGGGCTGGCGCATCCCCGGTTGGCAGGTGATCGGCGGGCCAGAGCCTGTGTTGAAGACGAGCGCGCTGCCGTCGGCTGTACATCTCACCATCGGAGAGAGCTTCTGATGGCTGTCCGCTGGAAGCTTGGCTTGCGCCGCGCAGCGCTGATCGTTTCGGCTCTGATCGTTGGCCTACCTCTCGCGCTCGTACTTGCGCTCGCGCTCGCGCCGCGCGCGCCCGCCGTGCGAGGAATGTTGCGCGAGCGCGTAGCGCCGGTGATCGGCAACGCGCTTCACGCGCGGGTGACAATCGCCGAGATCGAGGCGCTCTCGCTTTCGTACCTGAGCTTGAAGGGTGTGCGGATCCTGGACCTGCACGGCCACGAGCTCGCGAGCGCACAGCAGCTGAGCGCGCACTTCCGGCTTTGGGATCTCCTGCGGGGTCGTGTGCTGATCACGAGCGCGCTCGTGGAGCAGCCTTTCGTGGACCTCGGCGCGCCTCTCGACGAAGGTGGCGGCTTGCCAGGCCTATTCAAGGCGCCGAGCGCGAGCGGGCCGAAGCCGTCGTCGTCCTCCGTTCCAACGGTCGAGCTGCGCCACGTGCGCGTTCGGCGCGGCAGCGTCGAAGCAACGCTGGCGGGCTCGCGCTTCCGGGTGGACCGGCTCGAAGCTCTCGCAGGGGTCGAGTCGGCAACCGAGCTCGGCCTGCGCGTGGCCTCGCTGAGCGCGCGCGCATCGCGCGATGGGCAGCCGCTTGGCGACATTCGCCTCGTCCAGCTGCAGCTCGCGGCGGAGTCGGAGCTGCACGGTCGCGCGTTGATCGATCTGGAGCAGTGCCAGCTGACGCTCGGGCTGGACTTGCAGCGCGGCTGGACGAAACGGGACGCCCGCGTCTGGGCGCAGCTGGAAGTGCAGCGCCTGTCCCCGACCACATGGAGCGCTTTCGGCTTCGGCGCCGGCCCGCTCTCCGCACCGGTCGATCTGCGCGTCAGCGCGTGGGGACGTCGCAGCACGATTCGCTACGTTGCGGCGCTCGAAACGCCGGCCGGCCGAGCGCAGCTCGAAGGTAGCCTCCGCGACCTGAACACGCTCGACGCGACCCTGACGCTGGTGCAGCTGCAACTGCAGCGCTTTCTGCGTGTGTCGCTGCCAACCGTCTCCGCGCGCCTGCGCGTCCATGTGAATGGCAAAGACAGCCTGCGCGCTGCCGACGCGTGGCTGCACCTCGACCGGGCGTACTACGGGAGTGTCCCGTTTCCGGACGTCCAGCTGCTAGCGCACGCGAACGAGGCTCGCGTGCTGTGGGTCGAGCGGCTGTACGCGTCGTACCCGAATGGTGCGGGCTCGCTCGACGCCCAAGCCAAGCTCACCGCACACGGGACGCTCGAGGTGTATGGGCGCGCGCATGTTTCATCGCTCGCCGCGCTGTCGCAGGCTGCGCGCGTCGCTCCGGGGCTCTCGGGGCGAGCCGACGCAACCGTTCACCTGCAGGGCGAAGCGGGCGGCACGCTCCGCGTGGCTGCATTCGGCGCGCTCGGTCGCCTGGCCTATGGGAAGGGGCAGGTCGCGGCGGCGCGCTTCGGTGTCGAGGTCGAGGCAGCGCTTCCGGCGCTCGGAGCACGGCGGATCTCTGCGCGTCTCCATACCGACGAGCTTCAGTTCGCGCGCGCAGGAGTTCCGCAGCTCGACCTGACTGTCGTCGGCGCTCTGGGCCACTACGAAGCGCATGCGGGCTTCGGTTCGCGCGGTGGGCTCTCGGCGCGCGCCGATCGTGTGCGCGGACTGTGGACGGCGAGCGTGCGCGCGGCAGTGGCGGTCCGGCCGCACGACTGGCTGCGCGCCGGGGTGAGCCGCCTGAGCTACCGGGCGCGGCGACTCACGCTCGAAGGCGCGCATCTCGAGTACTGTGGCGCCACGCTGCATGCCGCTGGCACGCTCGACGCGCGGTCAGGTTCCCAGCTGACGCTGCACGTTCGTGTTCCGGATCTCGACGCAGCCACGCGCGCGTTCACGGACCGACCGATCACCGGCGCAGCGCTGGCCACCGCGACGCTGCGCGGCAGCGCCGCTAAGCCCGAGCTCGCGCTCGACGCCAGCTATCGAGCTCCCAATCTCGCCGGTCTGCGCGATGCCCGAGTCGTGCTCGCGCTGCGCGTGGACGGTCGCCGGCGCCTGCTCGAGCTCCAGACCGACGCGTACGCGAGGGGAGCAGCGGTGCATGGCGCCGCCCATGGTGGCTGGCGCGGCGACCTTTCGCTCGCCGCTCTGCAACGCGGGCGGCACGAGATCACGCTGCGTCTAGACCATCTCCCGCTGGCGGAGCTCGACCTGTGGCCCAAGTCGGCCTTCGCCCCGAGTGTCGCCGACGTGTCGGGTCGGCTGCACGGGGCGGGCACTTGGGGCGAGCCGGTGCTGGACGGTCAGCTGGAAAGTCAGTTGCGCTGGACCGGCGATGACGCGCCGCTTCGGGTGTCGCTCGCCGGACGTTACACGCGCTCGGAGCTGGACCTCACGATCGACGGCAGTGATAGCGCAGGACCGCTCGTGCATTCCCGCGTGCACACGAAGCTGGAAGGCTCTGGCGGCGCCAAGAGGCAGCAGGGCGGAGTCGCGGGCCAGCTGGCAGATCGCTCGTGGGAGACCTCGCTCTCACTCGCGGCGCGTCGGCTCGATCAGCTGCCCGCAGCGAAAGCGCTCAACCTGAGCCCGGGCCTCTGGCCGGCGAAGGTGTCGGCGAACGCGCAGATCCGTCATGAGCCTCATGCCGAGCCTGTTGGCAAGCTCGAGGTCGACGCGGTCTGGCCTCCACCGGCCGCTCATAGCGACGACGAGCGCTGCGGTCTGTGGACCGAGCCTCGCATCGCGGGAACCGTCGACATGCAGGACGGCGCGCTCGCTACGAAGATCCGTGTCGTCGTAGCGAAGCGCGAGGTCCTCGCGCTCGATTGGAGCTCCAAGGCGCCGCTCGACGACTGGCTGCGGCCGAGCAGCGTGCAGCCGGTGAACGTCTGGGTTCGCGTGTCAGCGCTGCGGCTGGCGGACTTCCCCGAGGTGTGCGAGGTCGCGGATGGCCAGCTCGACGGAACCGTGGTCGTGTCGCGCGCGCTCTACCAGAGCACACGGGTGGACATGGACCTGCACGGCAGCGCGCTGCGCTGGGGCAAGGGTCCGAGCTACGACCTGCGCGTCTCGGCCAAAGCGCAGGACGAGAAGGTCAGCGCGGACGCGCGCATCGCGCTCGGCGCCGGCTTCGCGCGGATCACGGGCACGCTCCCGCTCGACGTCGCCGGACGCATGCCCACGATCCCACTCGACGGTCCCATTCGAGCGCTCGTTCGGCTCGATAAGATCGACGTGCGCGCGCTGCTCGGTCCGCTGGAGATCGTGCACGCGCGCGGCGGCGAGCTGAGCGGGCAGCTACAGCTGACAGGCTCTCTGCGCGCCCCGCTGCTCGATGGCAGGCTGCGCCTGCACGACGTGAGCGGAGTGATCGCCGATCTCGGACAGCCGTTCGAGCACGTCACCGGTGAGGTCGTCATCGACCACAATCGCCTGGTGCTCGAGCCTACGACCGTCCGCGACCTTGCCGGCAAAGCTCAGGTCTCGGGCCAGCTGCAGCTGACGAGCCTGCACACCTGGCAAGCCGAGCTGAGCGCTCACGCCGCCAACTTCCCCGTGCGCCGGAGTGGGGCCGTGCTCGCGAACGTGACCTCCAACGCCACGCTGCACGCCAAGGTCACGCCAGCGCGCACCGAGCTCACGCTGTCGCTGCGCCGCGCTCGGATCGAGCTCAGTGACGTCGACCTTGCGGGCGCGCAAACGCTCGCGAGCAACCCGGAGATCGTGTGGACCGATGCGCGGGGCCGGTCCCAGCGCGAGAAGGTCGCGGTGGATACGGGCAGCTTCGTGCTGCAGATCGACGCATCGGAGCCGTTCTGGATGCGCCGCAAAGATTTTTCCGCGCGGCTCCGCGCCCACCTACGGCTCGAGATCGACGGGGACAATCCGCCCAGCGTGAGTGGTCAGGTGGACATCGAGCGCGGCTTCGTCGAGCTGCTGGGTCAGCTGTTCGACATCGAACGCGGCAAGATCGAATTCGCCGGAGGCCACGCGATCGAGCCGGTGCTCGAGCTGCGTGCAAGCCGCCGCATGCCGAGCGGCAGGAAGGTCAGCCTCGAGGCGACCGGTCCGCTGCACCATCCTGTGCTGGCATTCTTCGTCGACGACGCTTCGGTCACGGCAGCAGATGCCATGGCTGCGCTGACGGGGACGCAGACAGGCAACGACGGCGGCGCGTCGCTGCAGTCGCAGGTGGGCTCGGTCGCGACTGGCATCGCTGCAGGGCTGCTGACGCTGGGCGCGCGGCGGGAGCTCGGTGACTGGGTCCCGATGCTCGCGATCGATCAGAGCCGCGGCGCAACCAGCGTGCGCGCCGGCGCCGATGCACAGCGCTTGATTCCTGGATTTCTGCGCAAGCTCGTGGTCGATGCGTACGTGGAAGGCATCCTGAGCGAGCGCCAGAGCAGCAGCGGAACGCCCACCAGCGACAGTCAAGCCGCTTCGCAGACGGGCGCGGCGGTTCTGATCGAGCTGCGCTTCCCGCGCAGCCTGGTCGGCCAGGCGCAGTACGGCCCTGGCCAGCGCTGGTCCACCGATTTAACATGGGAGCCTTGACCGATGCGATCTCTACGACGCGTGCTAATTGACAGCTGGACACGGTTCAACGAACACGGAGATGTGCTCGCCGCGGGCATGTCGTTCTATGCGCTCTTGTCGGTGGCCCCACTGATCGTGATCGCAACGACGCTCGCAGGTTGGGTCTTCGGTCGACAGAGCGCGCGCGCCGCGCTGCTCGCGGAGCTCGGACGTCTTGGTAACGCGGACCTGCAGAATACGGCGCTCAAGCTGATCGACGCGGCCAACGCCGGCGGCGGACGGGTCGCCGCGATCGTCGCAGGCTGCGCGCTGCTAATCGCCGCGAGCCGGCTGTTCATTCAAGTGCAAGACGCACTGAACTTGATCTGGGGCGTGACGATTCCTCCCGCTGCTTCGACCCGCGAAGCCCTGAGCCGTCTTGTGCACAAACGCTTGCTGTCGTTTGTGATGGTCGTCGGCTGCGCTGCGCTCTTGCTGGTCGCGATCGTGGCCCAGGGCGTCGCCGCGGTGCTCGGTAGCGCGACCCAAGGGCTGCTCGGCGGCAACTCGGTCACGTCTGCGCTAGCGCTCGCGGCGCAGACGGGCGTGACCTTCGTGCTGGGCGCCGTCGCGTTCACCATTCTCTACCGCGTGCTTCCGGACGTGCGCCTCGGCTGGTCGCATGTTTGGGTCGGCGGAATGCTCACGTCGGCGCTGATGCTGCTCGGAACCTGGTTACTGGGGCTCTACCTCAGCCATGTTGCGCCCGCTTGGCTGCAGGGCGCGATCGGCTCTGTGGCGGTGTTCATGGTCTGGACGTACTACCAAGCACAGGTCTTCCTATTCGGCGCAGCGCTGACGCGAGCGTGGTCTGTGCGTAAGACAACGGCTTGAGTTGTAGTGCGAGCCCTCGGCTCGCGGTCCCACCCCGATACCCGCGATGGCGGAGGGCAGGGCCGCGAGCCTGGGCAATTCGCGATTGGTGTGATGCCGACCGGCACACCGGTGCTTGCCAGTTGCGCGCGTGCGCCTGAATCAGTCGGCGCAAATCTCGCCCTTGCGGCAAGCGTTCCAGCGGCTCATGGCATCGATCGGGTTGCCACAGCTCTCCTCCCTGATGTCGTTCTTGCAGGCGGTGAGCTTCGAGTCCTTGATGCCGTGCGGGCAATCACTAGTATTCAGCTCATCGGCAATCGAGCCGCGCAGCTTCGTCTCGCAGGCTTCGCGATTTGCATAGGTCTGCCCATCGCCTATGTGCTTGCAGCGTTGCTCGAGATTGCAGCGTGCTGCAGTAAGATCGTCCACGGCGCTGCTGAGCTCACGCGCGGGGCCGGACGCAACAGGCCCGTTGTGCTCGGCCGAGCGTTGGTTATGACTGCAAGCGGCTGCGCTCGCGAGCGCGAGCACGAAGAGAACCATACCGAATGTATATTTGATCATGAAAACCTGCTCCTCTGCGCGTACATGAAGCCGGTTCACACAGACGCACCGGCGCCTGCGAAAACCGGCGCTAGTGTCCAGCGTCCATCACGGTCGTGGTGATCGTGATGCAGCGATTCTTGCAGCCGTCATGAGTCGTGGTGCAGCTGCCTTTGCACGTATTGTCCTCGCAACCGCCTGCGCACGCGACCTGCTCGTCATCGCACGTCTTGACGCACGATGTTTGGCTCGAGCTGCTGCCGTTGTTGTTGTCCGGACAACCCCACAACCGAGAACAGCTGCAAACGCAGATCGCGGTAATCGACTTCATGTTTCTTCCTTTCCCGGGGGCGGTCGACTGCGCCGTTGCCGCGACTCCGGACAAAGCAACGCCTGTGCCAAGCAAATTGCGGCCTAGCGAGGCCCTTTTCTGGGGGTCGCACCCAATGTGCGGCGGGACATTTTTGCGCCCAATGCAAGTTCGGGCGATAGCCGGCATTAAGCATGTGCCCAGTCTGCCAGCCGCCCCGCGCCGCGTCACCCGCCTGAGCAGCTACCCCGGCGGCGGGTCAGGAGGGGATCACGTCCATGCGTGGACACGCCTCCCATCTCTTGCTCGCTTCAAGCGGCCAGATTTCCCAGAACCGCCCGGATGAGCGCCTGCAGGTTGTGGGAGTCGATGGGCTTCTCCAGACGAGCGTTCGGAACCCCGTCCAGGAATGCCTGGGCCTTCGCCGTGAATGCGCCGCCCGTGACGAAGATCACCCGCTCGGTCAGCTCGGGCGCAACCCCCTGGAGCTCGCCATGGAAGTCCATCCCAGTCACGTCGGGCATCATCAGATTGCATGCCACGCGCGATGGTGATCACCCATTTCGCGGCATCGTGATCACCCGTTTCGCGCGATGGTGATCAGTCATTTCGCGGCATCGTGATCACCTGTTTCGCGCATCGTGATCACGGCTGAGCGAATGTTCAGGAAGCAGGCGACGCTCTGCCCCGTAGGGCGGACGCGCAAGCGACGCTGGATGGTCTCCCGCAACGAGCCCGGCTGCCCCGCAAGGAGGCGCACGTGGCAACGCAGAGGCTATCGATGAGAAACCTGAGAGAGATCCTGCGACACAAGCTGGTGCTGCAACGCAGCCACCGCGAGACGGCGCGCAGCGTGGGCGTGAGCGCCGGCGCCGTGGCGGGCGCGATCAGTCGCGCCCACACCGTTGGGTTGGACTGGTCGGCGATCACGCTGCTGAGCGACGACCTGCTCGACGAGCGATTGTACGGTCCGCGCGGCGGCGGCCGCGACGACAGACCGCTGCCCGATGCCGCGAAGCTGCACCTGGAGCTGCGCAAGACGGGTGTGACGTTGCAGCTGTTGCACCTGGAGTACTTGGAATCGCATCCGAGCGGCTACCGCTACACCAAGTTCTGCGAGGTCTACCGCACATGGGTCGAACGCCGGGGGCCGACGATGCGGCAGACGCACGAGGTGGGCGACAAGCTCTTCGTCGACTACTCGGGCAAGAAGGCGCACATCGTCGATGCAGAGACCGGCGAGATCATCGAGGTCGAGTTGTTTGTCGCGGTGCTTGGCGCAAGCAACTACACCTATGTCGAGGCGACGCGCACGCAGCGCGTGCACGACTTCATCGGCTCGCATGTTCGAGCGCTGGCTTTCATCGGGGGCACGCCGCGATTGATGGTGCCCGATCAGCTTCGCAGCGGCGTGCGTGCGCCTTGCAGCTACGAGCCCGGGATCCAGCGCACCTACCAGGAGATGGCGCAGCACTACGGTACTGCGGTGATGCCGGCGCGCGCAGGACGACCGCGAGGTAGAGTAGGCCGCTGGCGCGGTGGTGTTAGGCTCCCGGTGGCATCTGCCGACCCTTTCGGGACGGCGCCTCAATCCGGCTTGCCGTGACTCCGTTTCCAGCGGCCTCTCATCGAACCGGACGTGCAGATCTCCCGCATCCGGCTCTCATCTCGGTCATCATGCCTTCGCTCTCGGCAAGCTTCGCGCTGGCACCGTGGGCCTGTATAGGCCGAGCTTCCCGTAGAGAAGATCGTGCGGGTACTGGCGATACCCGCTGCCTGGCTTCTTGTGCTTGCGCGCTAGCCACCGTTGAAGCCGTCGCTGGGTGTACCACGCAAGCTTCTCGTAGGGCTTACGTACGGGGCCTTGATTGAAGTACCCGCACCACCCTCGTAGGAACCGATTTATCTCGGCGATCCTGCTTTCGATCGTCTTGGTGAGCCACCGTCGCGAGGTCTCGTCGTGGATCCGACGCATCGCCTTGCCGAGCGCTTTCTTCGATGGTGCGGTGCCCAGATAGGGCTTGCCGTCCTTCGAGTAGAAGCGCCCGACTGTGTACCCGAGGAAGTCGAACTGTTCCTCGGGCAGCCGCACGAGCCGTGTCTTGTTGTCGTTGACCTGCAGACCCAAACGCGACATGAGCTCGCGTGTGGCGGCAAGTGCCGCGGTCCCGTTTCCAGGTGCGCAGCAGATGACGAAGTCGTCCGCATAGTTCACGACCGCACTCACGTCTCGCACGTGTGCGCGTTGCCGCTTCCATCCGAGGAGGAACCGCCGGAAGTAGAGGTTCGCTAGCAGAGGGGAGATCACTCCACCCTGCGGCGTTCCACGGTGCGTCCGCCGAGCCTCGTTCGTTTGGCGCGTCGCGCCTCCGATGCGCTCGACTACCGGCGTCGCAAGCCACTGCTTGATGACGGACAGTATCTGCCCGTCAGCCACTCGGCGTGCAACGCTCTTCATCAGTGCTCCGTGCGGGATCGTGTTGAAGTAGTCCGACAAGTCGGCATCCACGACCTCCGTGCGCTTGCACCTTTGAAGCTGATAGACGACCTCTCGCAGCGCCATCTTCGCATCTCGCTCCGGTCGGAAGCCGTACTGCTCGTCGAGCAGATCGGCTTCGAAGATCGGCGTGAGCACGATGACGGCTGCGGCTTGCACCACCCTATCCCGAATCGTTGGGATACCGAGGGGGCGCTCGCCACCGCTGCTCTTGGGGATCCACACGCGCAGCAGGGGACGCGGACGATACATCTTCGCCCGCATCTCCTGCTGCAGTGTTCCTAACCACCGTTCGAGTCCACCGGCTTCGATGTCCGCGAATCCGAGTCCGTCCGTTCCAGCGACGCCGCCGTTCTTGCGGCAGCGTCGCCAGGCTTCACGGAGCACGTCATCGCGGCACACCTTGTCCCATAGACTGTAGAATCGGTAGTCCGGTTCTGCCTTTGCTTTCGCATGTAGCGCTGTCTGCAGCTTCTGAACGTTTACTGCTGGGTTTTGTAGGCTCACACCAATCCCCTGGTTCTTGCTACGTCGTTCGCTAATCGAGACCAGGGCCCCTTCCCTCCGCAGCCGTTACGCCGCTTCATCGGTACTACGAGCCCATCCGCCAACTGCGCGCGCCGGCGCTGCCCCTCGCGGGATCGCCGTCGAGAGCCTCGTGCCACCGAAGCTCTCACACGCGCAGTCTTCCCTTGTTCCGTACCAACCCATGCCGTGCGCGCTGCCACCACTACCCCGGTAGGACCGTCGGATGCGCTCGTCGCTCGCTTCTCCGCCGGCAGCGGCCTTCCCCAGCTTTATAGTGGGTCGGCTCCTACATCTGACCTTTTCGAGGATTGCTCGGTGTTCGCTCATGCTGCGGCCCGCACGGCTCGCTGACTCCCAAGGAGCCTTTTCTCGAAGTGCTTCAGCTCATTCGTCACCTCCTGAGCCGCCTCGAGTGCTTCCAGCCGGAGCGACAGTTGGCTGGCCCGGACTTTCACCGGGGAGGCGGGTACGTCTTTTCAAGGCACACACAAAGC
>DASVHQ010000334.1:0-23525 GCA_036382515.1 Polyangiales bacterium
ACAGCACGCCGAAGTGCCAGTCGTAGCCCACGTGCAGGGCCGCGCCGACCAGCGACAGGTGCGTGTCGACGCGCGAGGTTTGCGGTGCACGTTGCAGCTGCGCGGGCAACGCCGAGCCCGAGAGCTCCGCGCGCAGCGCGCGCAGCCGTAGCCCGAGCGCACCGAACGCGCCTTCGGCGAAAAACGGCAGCATCCCGGAGTGCAGCACGAGGCCCGCCCCCAGCTCCAGCGCGACCACCGGGGCCGCCGCGTTGCTCGCGGGCTCCTCGGGCACCGCCGCCGTAGGCTGCGGCGGTGACGCTGGAGCTGCCGCGGGCTGTGGCGTCGTCGGGGGTTTGGCGGGTGCGGGCTTCGGCGCCGGCGCTTCGATTCGTCGCTCGGCGACGCCGGGATCGATCGCGATCGCAATCACCAGCGCGCTGGCGCTCGTGAGCGAACCGCAGGCCGCATCGCTCAGCGTACGCGTCGCGCGAACGTCGTCATCGTCCGAGAACTCGAGCTGCGCGCGGAAGCCATCCGCGGTCGCCACCACGCTGGCTCGCACGCGCAGCGGTCTGTCGGGATGCTCGCTGCCGGCGAGCGCGTCGTTCACCTCTTGCAGCACGCGCGCCTGCTGTGGGCACTGGTTGGGTGCGGTCCATTCCAGGGTCAGGTCGCGCGCTGGTTGCGCGAGCGCCGGTAGGCTGAAGCACAGTGTCAGGCCCAAGGCCAAAGGCAGACAGCAGCCGCCGAGCCTGCGCAGCGCGAGCTCCGCGGCGCATTTGCGACGGTTCGTTAGCCGCAGCCGAGGGCCTTGCAGGCGCAGCTTACTCGAGGCGCCACGACGGCTCTGCCGCCAGCACGCAAGTAGTTGGATTTGCCTGGGGTTTGCCGGTGCCACTCGGGTGTGACATCGTATTGCGCATGGCGCGTCGGTGGAAGAGCTGCCGTTGCCAAGGCGCCCGAGTCCCGCCTCCGACCGAGCAGGCCATGCCTCGCACCCCTGAACGCGGCTCCCCGGTTCATCCTGGCCAGGCTGGTCGGTGCCAGCCGCCCGAGGCCCTTTCACGCGTCCGAGCGGCCGGGCCCGAGCTGCGGTCCTGAGGTCGCTCATGACGTTTCCGACGCTGGATTCTCCGGGTTGCGAGGTGCTCGTCCTGTACGCGTATTCGGGCGCAGCCGTGTTGGCGGAGCAGCAAGCGGTTCTCGCTCGAACGCTGGGCGCCGACGAGCAAGCACGCAGCGAGCGCTTTCACTTCGAAGACGATCGGCGCACCTACGTGGTCGCGCACGCCTTGCTGCGGCGCGCGTTGTCGGCACAGAGCGGGCTACCCGCCGCGGCGTTCAGCTTCGTCGCCGGCGAGCACGGTCGGCCCGAGATCGATGCTCCGCTCGCCGCGCGCAGCCTGCGCTTCAACCTCTCGCACACGCGCGGCCTGGTGGCCTGTGCGCTCACGCTGCACGCCGACATTGGCGTCGATGTGGAGACGGTCGATCGTCGCACCGATCTGCAGGCGGTGGGACGTCGTGTGTTCTCCGCACGCGAACTCCTGCAGCTGCAAGCCTTGCCCGAGCCGGACCAACGCACACGCTTCTTCGATCTCTGGACGCTGAAAGAGGCCTACATCAAGGCCATCGGCAAGGGTCTGTCCGCGCCGCTGCGCTCCATCAGCTTCGACGCCGCCGCGCTCGATCCGGTCCCCGTCCATTTCGATCCGGACGTCGCGGACGACGCGCAGTCGTGGTGCATACGTCGCCACCTGCCCGGGCCCGCCCATCGCATCGCCGTTGCCTGGCGCGGCCAGCCAGCACAACTCATCCGCTTCGTGGAAGTGGGCGCGGCCGATCTGCTCACTGCTTGAGCAGCTTGCGCGCGGCCTCGCGCACGGGCATCGCGTAGGCCGTGCCCTTGTCGATCAGCTTCAGCTCGTGCCTGGGCGTGCTGCGCAGCAGCTTGCCGATCGCATCGGCACTGACCTTGGGGTTGCCGAGCAGCGCCCGCCGCACTTGCGGCGCCTTGATCCAGCCCGCGTTCTCGAGGATCACCTCTAGCAGTGGCTTGGGCACGGTGCCCTTGCGCGCGATGCGTGCAACCTCCGGGATCGTCAAGCGCGGGTTGTGCAGCAGTGCTTCCCAGACTTGCTTGCCGTAGAGCCGCTCGATGGTCAGTCGGTCCGACAGCTCACCGGTGCGCGCCAGCTTCACTTGGTCGGCCGCCGTGAGATGGCGCAGCTTCTCTTGCTTGCTCTGCAGCTGCACGTCGGGTGGTATCGATTTCCCCGCGAGCTCGCGGCTGACCTCGGCGTCGAGCGCTGCGTCGTCTGCTGCGTCATCGGCCGTCGCATCGAACCCCAACTCGTCTTGCGCGGGTGCGTCGGCCTGCCGCCGCGCGTCCTGCGCTTCCTCCAGCAGCGGCGTGTCGGCCGGTGCCTGCAGCTCGGAGCCGTGCGCCTCGCTCGACCCGTCTTGCGGTTCTGCGACCGCCGCCAACGGCTGCGCACGCGCAAACGCCTCGATCTGCGCGAGCACGGCGGGGCCGAAGGGCCGCAGCTCGATGCCCGTGCCGCAGATCGGCCCGCTCGCGCTCACCATCACGACCTGTGCAGGTAACCGCAACTCGCCGCCCTGCTCGGGGTGCACAAGCACCAGGGTGCAGTCGCTCAGCACGGCCAAGTCTGCGGCCTCCGGCAGCAACGCACGCCCGTGGGTGAGGTTCTGGGCAAGCTCCCGTTCGAAGGCCGCGAGGTCAGGGAACGACATGCGCAGCTCGAGCGGGGCCATGATGCCGTTCAACCGTCGCCCGCGACCTGCTCCCACGTCGGGATTGCCGTGGGGTCGGTCACCGTCACGACGCGCAAGCGCAGCACGACGCGCACCACGGCCGACGTGCGGGAGAACAGCCGGCGATTGCCCTTGCGCGCTTCGAACACGGCGAATGCGCCTGGTCGCGGCAACGGGTACGACATCTCCACGGCTTGTTCGCTCTGCAGCTGGCCACCGACCAGCCGCGAGCCGAGGAAGGGATGATCGGCCACGGCCTTGCCACCGGCCGTCGCGCGAACCTCGCGGCAATGCAGGCGAGAATCGAGCGCATAGACGTGGTTGTGCGTCCAGATCTCGAACACCTGGCGCACCGGCTCCGCGCGCGGGGCCGAGCCACGCTCGTGGCTCACTTCGACCTCCACCATCGGCGTCTGCTTGGACTTGCTCGGATCGCTCAGCCGTTGCGCGACCGGCTCGGGCACACTGCGCCGCGCATCTACAACTTCCTGTTGTACCGCGGGCGGCGCGCCGACGGCCCCGGCCGCGCTCGACGCGCTCACCGGTGCGCGCGGGTCGGCGAAGCCCGGAGCTGTCTTACGGCCAATGCGATTGCTTACCATCGTGGATTGTGCGGCCCGCTTCCGTCAGGCAAGCCCGATGAAACGCCGCGGCTCCACTGTACACCGGTTCCAAGCCTGGATTCGAGCCGCAAGTCGCACGCGAGCGACCCCATCGCAGCCGGGCGTATGTAGGAGGATGGCGACCCGTGTGCGGATGATGGCTTGTAATATTTGTGTGATACTGTGACGGTTGATCTGGCACTAGCGAGGTGGCTCGATGCGTGTGGCGAAGTGTTTGTTGGCGTGCGCGCTGCTCGCCGCCCTGGGCTGCGGTGCGAAACGGGGCGGGGGTTCTTCGGGCCCTAGCGTGTCGTCAGGCGACGATGGCGGCAGCAACACACCGGCCTGCATCGACCACGACGGCGATGGCTACGGCAGATACTGCGCGCTCGGTGCCGATTGCGACGACACCGATCCGACGATCACCGACCAGTGCCGCCGCTGCGCCGCGACCGGCCAGGATTGTCCGTGCAAGGCCGGAACGATGCCCGTGACGTGCAAGCCCCCGACCATCATCGGCGACGGTGGCACGTTCGTGTGTAGCGAAGGCACGCGCTATTGTCGCGATGGTTACTGGAGCCAGTGCGAGATCATTGGTCAGTACGTGTTCGTGAAGAGCCAGTGAGCCACGCCGAGCCGGGGCGCGCGTGGGCGACCCGGTGCTGCGCCGCTTTGATGCCGAGCAGCGATGCACATGCGTGATCGTTCCGCGCTAGCGCGCGCCGTGACTTGGCCGGCTCTGCTATAGTCGCGCGCCGCTCATGCACGAAGGCAGTCAAAAGGCGGTTCTCGCCGCGCTCGCAGCCAACCTCGGCATCGCGGCCGTGAAGTTCGTTGGCTTCTTCTTCACGGGCGCGACCTCGATGCTGGCCGAGGCCGTGCATTCGGTCGCCGACTGCGGCAACCAGGCGTTGTTGCTCGTCGGTGGCCGGCGCGCCAGCCGGGCTCCGAGCGACCAGCACCCCTTCGGCTACGCGATGGAGCGCTACTTCTGGTCCTTCGTCGTGGCGCTCGTCATCTTCCTGCTCGGCGGCGTGTTCGCGATCTACGAAGGCGTCGACAAGCTGTGGCACCCGCAGCCGATCGAGTCGCCGCTGCTGGCGGTCGGCATTCTCTTGGTCGGTGCCGCGCTGGAAGGTTGGTCGTTTCGCACGGCGCTGGCGGAGGCGCGCAAGCTGCGTGGCCGGCAGTCGATGCTGCAGTTCGTGCGGCAGACCAAGGCGGCCGAGCTGCCGGTCGTGTTGCTCGAAGATCTCGGCGCGCTCGCCGGCTTGTCGTTTGCGCTCCTGGGCGTGGGCCTGAGCGTGGTCACGCACGAGCCACGCTTCGATGCGCTCGGCAGCGTGGCCATTGGTGTGCTGTTGGTCGGCATCGGGTTCTTGCTCGCGACCGAGATGCGTTCGCTGCTCGTCGGCGAGTCTGCCAGCGACGAGCGCATCGCCGAGATCCGCGCGGCGCTGCTCGCCGATCCCAAGCTCAAGCGCGTGATCCATCTGCGGACGCTTCACCTGGGGCCCGATGATCTCTTGGTCGCAGCAAAGATCGAGCTGGACGACACGCTCAGCTTTCGCGAGGTCGCGCAGGAGATCGACGCTGCCGAGGCGCGTGTGCGCGCCGTCGTTCCGATCGCGCGCTTGATGTTCCTCGAGCCCGACGTGTTTCGACCTGCAGCGTAGGCGAGGGTGCGAGCGGCGCGTGCACGCGCTCCCAGCTCGAGGCACCGCGCTACCGCGACTCAGTCCTCGATGAAGAGCGGAGCACGCTTCTGGGCGAAACGCTCGAAGAGGCTCAGCGCAGCGTCGCTCAGCGCTTCGAACTCGACGCACATGCCGGGGACGTCGTCGCTGAACGGGTCGTGTGAGTCTCGCGTCAGGCGAACCCGTCCGTGGGCCCGACCCTGGAAGTTGCCGGGCAGCGTGACGAGCAGGCTCACGGCAGCGCCCGCCAGCGAGGGGCTGTAGGTCGCCACGAACAGACCGCCGTCGGCCAGGCGATTGGAGAAACCAACGTAGAAGTTCGAGTCGGTGGTGGCACCGACGTTCACTTCGATCTCCGCGCGTGCGCCGTCATGCGGCAGCTCGCCGGTCACGATGGTGGCGCGCACAGTGGCGGGTTCGGCGTCTGCCAGTGGGCTCGGCGCTGCGGCGTTGGTCACGGCAGCCGGCGCATGTGCAGCGCACTCGGCGACTTCGCGTGCCTGCACGCGCGGGGCGCAAGGCGCAACGCTAGGCTCGGGCGCGTGTGTCTGGCTTGCGGGTTTCGCGGCCGTGTCCGGCGCGCTCGGTGCCACGCTCAGCCGGCGCTCGCCGCTGTGAGGCTCCTCGGTGCCGAGCGGCGCCTGTCTGCGTGTCGAGGCCTGCTCGCGCGCCACGCGCGACAGTGCCGACAGCCGATCATCGAGGGCGGCGCGCACCCGACTCGGCGCGACGCTGGGCGTGCGTGCAGCCGGCGCGGTGCTCGCGCTGCGTGTCAGCGGGGCCGCCTGCGTGGTCGGAACGCTGGCGTGTGATGTGCTCGCCGCAACCTTGCGCCGAACGGCCTCGCTCGTGACGCGCACCCGTGTGCTCGGGCGCGCGCTTGCCGCAGCGTCGGCCGTCGTGTCGCTGCTTGCAAGCTCCGCGGGCTCCGGAGCCCGCGTGCTTGCAGCGGACGGCGGCAACAGATTTTCGCTGGCCGGCGCGGCGGCGTCACCGGCGCGCGTCGCGCTTGACTGAACAGTGCCGACCTGGTTTTCAGCGCCGGTCTGCGCGTCACTCTGGCGCGATGGGTGGCTCGTGCTTTGCGAGTCGTCCGGAAGGCGCCAGGCGACTATTGTCGGATCGGGGCGCGAGCGGCGACCGGCGGAGTTCTGCAGCTCGTGGACCGCAGCGGTGGGGGTGAAGTCGTCGGAGGATGCGCCTGGGATCTCGGCGTAGGCGGGTGGGGGCGCCGTACGCAAGCCTGGCGCGCGTGCCACTTCGACAGGGGCTGGAACTGGCGGCGGCACCGAGCGCGGACGCACCGCGGCCGGCAACTGCGAAGGGCGCAGTGCGTCCTGTGGCGCAGCTGGAACGCTGCGCGGTGAGGCTGCAGCTGGCGGCGGCGGAGCGCTGCGTGCGCGGTAGACGCGCGCGACCGGTGGCGGAGGCACGCTCGGGGTCGATCGCGCGACATGCGCAGCGATCGGGTCTGCTTCGTCATCTTCGAGCGCTGGGAGCCTCGGGGCGCGCAGCAGCTCGCGCGACGGGAAAGTCGCCGCGGCCGGCTCGTCCAGTGAGAGCAGCTCCGGTGGCAGACTCGATGCGCCCAGGACTTGCTCGCCGGTTTCATCGGAGACCGGCAGCAGCTCGCTCGTGTCGAGCGTGCTGAACGGCTCGAGCGCCTGATCATCCAGCCAGGCCGCAGCCGAGTCGCGCTGCACCCGCTCTTGCGCCTCGGGGCGCGGCTCGTGTGGGGCTTGTGCGGTTGGCTGGGGTGCTGGCTCGGCTGCAGCGAGCGCTTCCGCCGCAGACTCGAGCTGCACGGCCTGCGCAGCGATGGTTGCGCGAGGTTCCTCGGCCGTAGCGTGCTCGGGCAGCTGCTGCGGCGTCGCTTCGGCCTGCGCAGCGGCTGGGGCCTCACCGGAACTCTCCTCGCCTGCCTCGACGGCAGTGGTGCGCAGCGTGGCGCGGCTGTCCTGGGCGAGTTGCGGCTCGTTGCCGCTCGGCACGATCAGCTCATGGTTCGGCTGTGCGTCGCGAGCGTGTCCCGAGAGTTCGCGTAGCAACGCAGCGGCTTTCTCGTGGTCTGCCGAGAGCTCGAGCGCACGCAGCAGGTGAGGGCGCGCCTGCGCACGCGGCACGCTGCGGCCGAGCTGATAGAACACCTCGGCGGCACGCCTGCGATCGATCTCGCGTTCTTCCGCGGTCGCGCGCTCGCTGCGTGCGACCAAAGCGCCGCCCACTGCCAGCAGCGCCTGCACGTCGTCGGGCGCGAGCTTGAGCGCGCGTCGCAGCGTGAGTATCGCCCCGTTCAGATCATCCAGCTCGCCGCGGCGCAGCTCCGCCAGCGCAGTGAGCAACGCGCGCTTGTCGTCGGGCTCGGGGGTGGCATCGATCTCCAGCTCGTAGAGCAGGGCGATCGCCTGGGAGTTGCCCACCTGGGTGTAGATCCGGCGCGCCGCGTGGAGGGCAGGCACGAGCTTGGGGTTGGCCTCGATCGCCTTGCGGTAGCAAGCGACGGCCTTGCCTGCTTCGTCGAAGCGCAGCTCGTAGACCTGCCCGAGGCGATATTGCACCGAGGCCAGCTGCAGCGGATCGACTTCGCGCTGTTCCAGCTGATAGGCGACGTACTTCAGCACTTGCTTCATGCGCCCGAAGTCGCTGGCGTCTTCCAGCAGGCGCAGCACACGGTCGAGCGCCACGGTGTGCGCGGCATCGCGGGAGAGCGCGCGCTCGTAGAGCATGCGCGCGCGTATCCGATCGGTCGAGCTGAGTAACGTGGCGTCGGCTGCCTCGAGGTACGCGTTGGCGGCGGCGGTCGCGTCGGTCAGCGTGTCGCCCCAGCCTTCCATCAGGTTGGCGAGCGAGGGGTGATCGCCGCGGCTGACATAGTGGTCCGCCAACTCGCGGATCGCCTCGACGTCGCCAGGGTTCTGCTGGATGCGCGTGATCAGGTCGCGCGCGCAGCGGTCGACCGCGGGTCGGTACTCATCGTGCGTGTCGCGCACACCCTTGCCTTGGTTTGAGTCGTTCTCACCCGGCGCTCGCCAGCCGCGCGACCCGGGCCTGGAATTCGGTGCAGACATGACGTTCCCCAATAACAGCCGGTGCCGAGTGCGCCGTGCGCGCACAGTGTGGGCCCCACTATGAACGATACCGCTTCGATGTCCATGCCCGGCCGATGCGGCCGTGCAGGCACTTGCGCAAGGCCTCCGCGGTGCAGCTCGCCGCGTCTCCAAGTGCTGAACAATACTCGATAAAGTCGAGGCGTCGGCGCCGGCTGGCGGCTCAGGAAAGCCCGAGCGCCCGGCGCAGCTGCCCCAGCGCCTCCCGCAGCTCCGGCTCGGGCACCGTGGTGAAGCACAGGCGCGCCCAGGTCTCGTAGTGCTTCCCGGAAGCCGTCCCCGGCGTGAGCATCACCCCGGCTTCGAGGCAGCGCTCGAGCACCTGGATCAGAGACTCGCCCGCACGCATATACGGGCGCAAGTCGAAGAACAGGAACGTGCCGCCCTGCGGCTCGCTCACCTCGAGCGCTTGCGCGGCTGCGCGAGCCGCGCGGCCGTACACCGCGCGCATGTTGGCGAGCCACGCATCGCCGTGGGCGAGCGCGTGGGCTGCGCCGAACTGCATGGGTCGTGGTGCGCAGTAGCTGTAGAAGGTCTGCACGCCGCGCACGACCTCCATGATCTCGCGCGGCCCGTGCGAGTAGCCCACGCGCGCGCCTGCCAGCCCGTAAGCCTTGGACACGCTGTGCGTCGCGATCGTGCGCTGCGCGAAATCGGGACGCGCAAACACCGAGTCCGGCGCGTGCTCGCCGAACCAGACGTCTTCGTAGACTTCATCGCACAGCACCCACAGATCGTGGCGCGCTGCCAGGCTGGCGATGCCCGAGAGCACGGCCTCGGGCAGGATCACGCCCGTCGGGTTGTGCGGCGTGTTCACGTAGATCGCCGCCGTCCGCGGCGTGATCGCCGCCTGCAACGCAGCGATAGGGTCGAACCCTGGCTCGTGCAAGCGCGTGTAGAACGGCACCTCGACCGGGATCGCACCGCGCGCGCGGATGATGCCGCGGACCAGCGGCCAAAACGGCGCTGGCAAGATCACCTCGTCGCCCGGTTCCAGCAGCGCCGTGCAGATCACGCCCAGGCCTGCCGTCGCTCCGCTCATCACCTGCACGCAGGCCGGATCGAGCTGCACACCGCTGCGTCGCGCGACCTTGTCCAGGATGGCTTGCAGAAGCTCCGGTTCGCCCTGCACCGGCGCATAGTTGTGCAGGCGTGGCCGCGCCTCCGTCGTCTGGGCTTCGGCGCGCGCCAGCGCGAGCGGCTCGAGGTAGGTGTCGCCAACGTGCAGGGGAAACACGCATGCGCCGTGCTCGCCCGACTTGCGCACGAGCTGTCCGAAAACACGGTCAGACAAACCCTGTGCGCTGGCGGCCGACGAAGGAAAACGGGGCATGGCCTCTGTGTACTACGGCCGCTGAAGATCGGTATAGTCCCGACCCATGCGCCGCAACCGTACCGTCTTCGCGTTGTCTCTCGTATCGCTCGCGCTCGCCGGCTGCAGTGGCGACAAGCAAGAGGTGAAGCCGCCGTCGATTCCGATCGTCGGCGTGCTCGAGTTGCCGATCTCTCTGCGTGTGAGCATGGCGCAGCCCGCCGACTTCGCGGACGTCGAGATCAGTCCCAGCGAGGTCCACGTGGCGGGTCAGCCCGTGCTCACCCTGGCCGGTGGCACCGTGAGCGCCGCCGACCGACAGGGCGCCGATCTGCCCAAGCTCGGCGCCGCGCTCAAGACGCCGCTGCGCTCGCGCATCGCGCTCTCGGTCAGCTCGTCGGTGCCGTACGAGACCGTGGCGCTGGTGCTCAACACGGCAAAGCAAGCGGGCTTTCGTGGCGTGGCGCTGAAGGTGCGTGCGCCCGGCGGTGGCAGCAGCACCGGCTGGATCAGCATCGACGACTTCCTGGTTCGACCGCGCTCCAAGGGCGACGAGGAGGTCGCGTTGCAGAGCGTGGCCGCGCGACCCTGGAGCGACTTCACCTCACGCTGGGACGACATTCAAAACGCGTGTCGTGCGTCGCCCACCGGCAGCTGTGCCTACAAGCCCGAGAAGATCGCCGAGGGTGGCAACTTGAAGATCGTCCTGCATGCCGCAGGGCAGGGCGTGAACGTCGACTTCTCGCGCGTGGGCGCGCCGCCGGCCGAAGAGCCCAAGAAGAAGGCGAAGGCCGAGTTGCTGGAAGGCGTGAAGGCACCCACCGACGTGGTCAAGGACGTCGAGGATGCGCCGCCCGCGGACCAAGCCTCGTTCCAGTTCCGCGCGCAGGAAGCCGTGGCGCAGCCGTCCGCAGTGTCGTCCACGCTCAAGCCACTGTGTGGTTCGAGAGCGTGCGCCGTGGTCATCAGCGCCGAGAAGGCCACGCTTTTCGTGCGCATCGCCTCGCTGCTCGGCGCTGCGTTCCCTGAAGGCACCCCGGCGCCGAGCGTTGCCTTCGAATTGCCGTAGCCCCCTCTGCGCCGTGGCCGCTGCGCGTCAGCTCACGCGCGCCGATTGGCGGCTGGCCCGCAGTGCCGAGTCACGCTCAGTCGTCGCCGCCCGCCGAGCCTGCTCTGCCGCCAGCGCCACCCGTTCCAGCTGACGTGCCTGCACTGCCCGCCGCGCCTGCTACACCGCCAGTGCCACCCGTTCCAGCTGACGACCCTGCGCTGCCCGCGCTCCCGCCGGCACCGCCCGCTCCAGCTGCGCCCGCGCTACCCGCCGCGCCTGCACTGCCGGCCGCTCCGGCATTGCCCCCGGTGCCGCCGCTTGGCCCGCCTCCCACGCCCGCGCTTCCCGTGCCTGCCGAACCTTGGCCGGCCGCGCCCGTGCCTGCGTTCCCCGTGCCTGCGCTGCCCGCGCCTTGGCCCGCGTTTCCCGCGCCCGCCGAGCCGACGCTCTGCGCTGTGCCGGCCGCGGCGTTCCCTGCCGTGGCGGCTCCGCTGCCGGCTGCGTCACCGGTCCCGGCGGCGCCGGCGCCCGAGATGATGGTCCCCGTTTCGCCGAGGCCGTTCTTCGTCCCGGTGGTGGCGCTGCAGCCGCCAAGCGCGACAGCGATCCCCAGCACCCCGAGCTTCCACGACTTGTTTCCCATCAATGGCCGCATGCAATCCTCCGTCGGACCGTGATCAGAACGCGCTCCCTGCCGGTTTGAATGGCCGACGATCGGCATTTCCGTGTCGGGTGATGCGCACTTCTCGCCGGCGCCCCGCCGGGCCTGGCTTGCTTGGGCCGGGCAGGCTTGGATTGAAAGCGCGCGCCCGACGGGCTACCAGAGCGCCGCTGCCTTCCGGCGCACAGCCCACAGGAGTCCCATGACCGACTGGACCTTGAAGAAGCACGCACGTTTCGCTGGCGTACCCGGCCCCGTGGTGGTGTGCGTGATGGATGGCGTGGGTGCAGGCGCCCATGACGAGGGCGACGCGGTCTGGCTGGCACGCAAGCCCAACCTCGACTACCTCGCGGCGCACACCGCGACGACACAGCTCATCGCGCACGGCACTGCCGTCGGTATGCCGAGCGACGCCGACATGGGCAACAGCGAGGTCGGCCACAATGCGCTTGGCGCCGGCCGCACCTTCGATCAGGGTGCCAAGCTCGTCGACGCCGCCATCAGCGGCGGAGCGCTCTTCGCGGGTGACACGTGGAAGCGCCTGGTCGCCCGCTGCGTGCAGCATGGCACACCGCTGCACTTCATCGGTCTCTTGTCCGACGGCAATGTGCACAGTCACATCAAGCACCTCTTGGCTCTGCTCGAGCGCGCGGCGGTCGACGGGGTTGCGCGCGCGCGCGTGCACGTTCTGCTCGACGGCCGCGACGTCTCCGAGACGAGCGCTCTGGACTACGTCGATGCCCTCGAGCAGAAGCTCGCAGCCATCAGCAGCGTGGCCGGGCGCGACTACCGCATCGCCTCGGGTGGCGGCCGGCAGACCACCACCATGGACCGCTACGGCGCCGACTGGCGCATCGTCGAGCGTGGCTGGCAAACGCACGTGCTCGGGGAAGGGCGCACGTTTCCGAGCACATGCGCCGCAGTCGAAACTTTTCGCGCCGAGCAGCCGGGCGTGATCGATCAGGATCTGCCCGCGTTCGTGATCGCGGGGCCCGATGGCAAACCCGTCGGTCGCATCGAAGACGGCGCCTCGGTCGTGCTCTACAACTTCCGCGGCGACCGCGCGATCGAGCTCAGCCAGGCGTTCGAGCAGGAGTCGTTCACGCCCTTCGACCGCAAGCGCCGCCCCGACGTGCTCTTCGCCGGCATGATGGAATACGATGGCGACCTGCACGTGCCCCGCCACTACCTGGTCACGCCCCCCACGATCCAGCACACGCTCGGCGAGTACCTGGTCAGGAACCGCGTCGCGCAGCTGGCGATCAGCGAGACGCAGAAGTTTGGACACGTCACCTACTTCTGGAACGGCAATCGCAGCGGCATGTTCGATGCGGCGTACGAGACGTACATCGAGATTCCGAGCGACCGCGTCTCGTTCGATCAGCGCCCCTGGATGAAAGCCGCGGAGATCACCGACGCGCTGATCGCCGAGCTGCGCAGCGGCAAGTTCCGGCACGCGCGCCTGAACTATCCGAACGGCGACATGGTCGGGCACACCGGCAAGCTGGATGCGGCCGTGCTCGCGGTGGAGTCCGTCGACCTGTGCCTCGGGCGCCTACTGCCCGTGATCGCCGCGTTGCATGGCGCGCTGATCGTCACGGCCGATCACGGCAACGCCGACGAGATGTACGAGCTCGACAAAAAGACCAAGAGCTTCGCGGTCGATGCGCACGGCAAGCGCAAGGCCAAGACCAGCCACACGCTCAACCCGGTGCCGTTCCATATCTACGCGCCGGCTGCGGGCGCGCTGCAGATCGCCAAGCAAGTTGCCCGGCCCACGTTGGCCAATGTCGCGGCGACGACGTTGCAGCTGCTCGGCTACGAGCCGCCCGCTCAGTTTGAGCCAGGCCTGCTGGCGCTTTGAAGCCGAGGCTGCGCTCACACGGTGCGCACCGTGCGCGGGCCGAAAGCTAAAGTGGCGATGGAAGGGGCCTGCTCGGGGGGGAGAGCACCCCGTCCACCGCCGACGCCATCATCCTGGAACGTGGACTTTCATGCAAGTATGCTACATGGCGCACATATTCATACGACGTGCGTTCGCCGGTCGGACCGCCGGTCGACGGCCTAGCGCGCCACGACGCGCAGCTTCACGCCGAGCAGGTCCGCGATGCGTTGGGCGACCGGACGCGCAAGCTCCGGGTTCGTCATGCGCTGCTCAGCCACCGTTCGCGCCTGTGCGTATGGTTCGCCCTTCAGTGCCGGCAGGATCAGCTCGACCCAGCGTGGCAGGGTCTTGGTGTCGGCCTCGCGCAGCGCTTGCTCGAACACGTCGATCAACCGCTTCTGGTAGATCACGGAAGCCAAACACAGCGCCACGAAGGTTCGCACCAGGCCGTCCTTGCCGGCGTCCGAGGCCTGCGCGAACGAGCCCTGCAAGGTCTTGAGGTGCTTGGCTACCTTGGCCGGAGCCACCTTCGCCAACGCAGGCAGTGCGTTGGCCGCGCACTGCACCACGCGCGGCTTGTCGGAGAGCAAGAGCGCACACAACTTCTCGATGTAGGGCGCAGCCAGCTCCGGCTTCTGGTTCACCACTTCCTCGACGATACGCGCGGCGTGCGTCCACACGCTCTCCTTGGGATCGTGCAGCGCGCGCATGTAGTGGTCGATACCTTGCGCCGCGGTGCCTGCCACGATCTCGGCTGCTACAGCAGCTGCACCCGTGCTCGGTCGCTGGGGCGGCGCGCTGGCACTAGCGCTGCCCAATGCCGCGGGCGCAGCGTCTTTGGCTTCCGCTTCGACCGGTCGGTGAGTGGGGCTCACGGCTTGGTTCGCCTTGGGATCGGGTATGGGACTCATCGAGGCTACCCGTGCAAGGTAGCACACACGCCGCTCGCGGCGCGTGACTGCGTTGATCGCGCGTTGATCGCGCGCGGATCACCTGCCTTGGTGTTGGCGGCCGCGTGCTCCCTACATACGCTCTGGAACTTGGATGCCGAGCAACCGCAGCCCCGTCCGCAGCTGGCGTGCCACCAGCCACGACAACACGAGCCGCCCGGAGCGCTGCGCCGGATCGTCGGCGCGAAGCACGGGGCACGCCTCGTAAAACACCGAGAACTGCCGCGCGAGCGCGTACAGGTGATCGCACAGGAGGTGCGGCGAGCTCAGCTCGGCCGCTTGATGCACGACATCCGCGAAGCGAAGCAGCTGCTTGCCGAGCGCGAGCTCTGCGTCGTGCGCAAGTGAGATCGTGGTGCTGCCGATCAGCGTGGCCGGATCGACCTCGCCCTTGCGGAAGATCGCCTGGATGCGCGCGTGGGCATACTGCAAGTACGGACCCGCGTTGCCCTTGAACGAGATCATCTTGTCCCAGTCGAACTGGTAGTCGCTCAGGCGGTTCTGCATCAGGTCGGCGTATTTCACTGCGCCGATCCCCACGATCGGAGCGAGCTGTTGGACCTGCTCATCGCTCAGGCCCAGGCCCTCTTCGCGCATCCGAGCGGCCGCACGGTTCTCGGCCTCGTCGAGCAGATCCGAAAGACGGATCACCTGCCCGTCGCGCGTCTTGAGCGGCTTGCCGTCTTTGCCCAGCACCGAGCCGAACGAGATGTGCTCGAGCTGCATGCGCACGCCGAGCTTCTTGACCAGTGCGAACAGCTGCTTGAAGTGCAGCGACTGGCGTGGATCCACGAAGTAGAGCGCGCGCTCGGCCTGGAAGTGGTCACGGCGGTAGACCACCGTGGCGATGTCGGTGGTCGCGTAGAGGTATGCGCCGTCCTTCTTCTGCACGATGAACGGGCTCTTGCTCAGCTCGGGCGCGTCGTCCGGGCTGTCGAAGAACACGCACATCGCCCCCTGGTCCTCGCGAGCCAGGCCGCGCCGCTTCAGGTCCTCGACCACCCCAGGCAGCATCTCCTCGTAGGCGCTCTCCCCGAGCCAGTGATCGAAGTGGATGTCCAGCCGCGCATAGATCTTGTCCAGCTCGACGCGCGTGGCCGAGATGAAGCGCTGCCATAGCGCGCGGTTGTCCGGGTCGCCCCTCTGCAGCTTGGCCAGCTCGGCGCGTGCGCCTTCTGCGAAGACCGCGTCTTCTTTGGAGGCGGCACTCGCCAGCCGATACACACGCTCGAGCTCGTCGATCGGGCTCGCATCCAGGGCCTGCTCCGAGCCGTAGTTCCGGATGCCCATGATGAGCAGCCCGAACTGCGTGCCCCAGTCGCCCAGGTGGTTGTCACCGATGACGTCGTGGCCGACGAAGCGCAAGAGCCGGCAGACGGCCTCGCCGATGATCGTCGAGCGCAGGTGGCCGACGTGCATCTGCTTGGCGATGTTCGGCCCGGAGAAGTCGACGACCACGCGCAGGGGTTGGTCGGCGGCGGGCACACCCTCGCGCTCGGTGTCCCTGGCCATCGCGTGCAGTTGCTCGGCGACCCAGCTCGGACGCAGGCGCAGGTTAATGAAGCCCGGCCCAGCCACCTCGGCGCTCTCCAGCATCGAGGCGGCGCGCAGGCGTTCGGCGACTGGACCGGCCAGCTCGCGCGGTGGCTTGCGCTGCTCTTTGGCCAGCGGCATCACGCCGTTGACCTGGTAGTCGCCATGCCCGGCGTTGGTCGCCGGCCGCAACATACCCGGCGCCGCTACCCCCAACGCCTCGGCGATCGCTCGCCGGGCCAACTCTTCGAGACTTCGTTCCAGCCGCACGCCGCGCTTCTACGGCGTTTTAGTAGACGCGTCCAGTGAGAGCGCGCGGCGGCCCGACCCTAGCGCTCCAGACCGACGGCTTGGCGCAGGGTCTGGCGCTCACCCAGGATGCGCTTGGTGTACACACGGTTACCGCCGCAGCGGCCGGTGTTGTAGGCGCCGAGCGCGTCGTCCATGTCCCCGCCGCACAGCTCCAGCGACTTGACCAGCAGCTGAGCCGCCCGGTCGACCACCTCGCGTTGGCAGGCGCCCACCTGTTTGCGGCAACGCTGCCGGTACCACTCGTCATGAAGGAAGCGCACGCCCTTGGACCTGGGGTTGTTCGGGTGCAGCTGCAGGATGCCCAGCTCCCCGAGCGACCCCATGGCGAACGGGTTGAAGCCGCTCTCCTTGAAGGCCATCGCGGCCAGCAGCCAGGGGTCGACCCCATGCTTGTCGCCGGCGTCGGTCAGGTAGCGTGCGAACTCGAGCAGTCGCGCATCGCAACCCTGGGGCGCATGGCGGCAATGTGGGATCACCACCGCATGGCCATCGCGCGGGTCGGTCGCCAGTGTGATGCGTGTCCGCATCGCGCGCTGCAGCAGCGCGGTTCCGTCTTCCTCTGCACGCGCCGGTTGCGCGAGCGACAGGCCAACTGCCAGCCCCGTCGCCGTTGCGAGCGATGCGAAGAAGCGAACGTGATCCACTGCTGCCATGCCAACCTCGGCCGGCAACCCGCCGGCAGGCCCAAGGGTACACAGCGACCGCCCAAAGACCAGACCCCCCTGGTCGCCCTACCAGGTATGAAGGGTGACAACCGCTTGCCAGCCCGAAAATGTATCTATAATAATACTTGTTCGCATGCGCATTTAAGCATATAGATCGTGCGTGCAGCCCGCTCTCGAGTCGGATAAGCGCTGGGAATTATACAGAGTTCTTGGCGAGCCCCTGCGGTTGCGATTGCTCGCTTTGGCCGGTCAGGAAGAACTCTCCATCGGCGAGCTGGGCGAGCTGCTGGGCGAGGGCCAGCCCAACGTATCTCGGCACGTGACGGCGTTGCGCAAGCTCGGGCTGTTGTCCGAGCGGCGCCAGGGCACGCGCGTCTTCGTGCGCTTGGCCGAAGCGGCGCGGCTGGATCCTGTCGTGCGCGACGCGTTCGCTTCCGGTCGCGCGCTGTGTGAGAGCGAAGGTGCGCTGGCACGTTTGCCCGAGATGATCCGGCGGCGTGATGCACCGGCGCGCGAGTTCTTCGCCAAGACGGCAGGGCGGGCGGATCAGGCGAGCTTCCCGGCCGAGCTCCCCGCGTATCTGGCTGCGCTCGCGCCGCTCATTCCCTGTCGCGCTCTCGCGGTCGAGGTCGGCACCGGCGACGGTCGCTTGCTCGAAGCGCTCGCTCCGGTCTTCCAACGCGTGGTCGCGATCGACCGTGAGCAGGCCCAGCTCGATCGGGCCAAGAGCCGCCTCGCCACCCGCGGCTACGCCAACGTTGAGCTACTGAAGGGCGATCTGAGCGACAGCGCTGTGCTCGATTCGGTGCGCGCTTGCGGCCGGGCGGATGTGGTCTTCGCGTCCCGGGTCTTGCACCACGCCCCCAGACCGCAAGACGCGATCCTCACCTTGGCCGGGTTGGTTCGACCCGGCGGTCAGGTCGTCGTGCTCGACTACGCGACCCACGACGACGAGTCGATGCGCGAGACCGAGGCTGACCTCTGGCTTGGCTTTACCAGCGACGAGCTACTGGCGTATGCGCGCGAGGCCGGCCTCGTCGATGCGGCGGTCACCGCTTTGCCGTCCGCGTTCCATCCCGGCGGTCCGGATGCTCACTTGACTTGGCACATGCTGGTGGCGCGTCGCGCCGCCGAGATTTCGTCGGCCTCGCGCCGGCCTAGCGACTGACCAACTCCCCGCAGGCTGCGTTCGAGCGCTTTGTGAGTTGCCGAACAAATCTCTGCGGACATCCCAACGACAAGAGACGGAGACGAGACATGGCTGACAACTACAAAGTAGCGAACATCGAGCTGGCTGCCTGGGGCCGCAAAGAGATCCAGATCGCCGAGACCGAGATGCCGGGCTTGATGGCTCTGCGGGCCGAGGCCGCAGGCAGGAAGCCGCTGGCCGGCGCGCGCGTCGCGGGCTGCTTGCACATGACGATCCAGACCGCGGTGCTGATCGAGACCCTCGTGGAGCTCGGCGCCGAGGTCACCTGGACCAGCTGCAACATCTACTCGACGCAGGACCAAGCGGCGGCGGCGATCGCGGCGGTCGGCGTGCCCGTGTTCGCGTGGAAGGGCGAGACGCTCGAAGAGTACGATTGGTGCATCCACCAGCAGCTCAAGGCGTTCAAGGGCGGCAAGGCCCCGAACATGATCCTCGACGACGGTGGCGACCTCACCACCATCATCCACAAGGACTACCCGCAATACTTCGAAGGTCCGGACGGCATCCGCGGCCTGTCGGAAGAGACCACCACCGGCGTGCACGCGCTCGTGAAGATGGCGGCCGAGGGCAGGCTCAAGTGCGCGGCCATCAACGTCAATGACTCGGTGACCAAGAGCAAATTCGACAACCTCTACGGTTGCCGCGAGTCGCTGCCCGACGGAATCAAGCGCGCCACCGACGTGATGTTCGCTGGCAAGGTCTGCGCGGTCGCGGGCTACGGCGACGTGGGCAAGGGCTGCGCGCACGCGCTCAAGGGCCAGGGCGCCCGCGTGCTGATCACCGAGATCGACCCGATCTGCGCGCTGCAGGCGGCGATGGAAGGCTACGAAGTCACCACGATGAACGACGCCGCCTCACGCGCGGACGTGTTCGTCACGGCGACCGGCTGCAAGGACATCATCCGCGCGGAGCACCTCAAGGCGATGAAGAACGAAGCCATCGTCTGCAACATCGGTCACTTCGATTGCGAGATCGACATCGCGTGGCTCGAGAAGAACCCCGAGATCAAAGAAGAGAACATCAAGGACCAGGTCGACCACTTCATCTTCCCGGATGGCAAGAAGATCATCGTGCTCGCTCGCGGCCGCCTGGTGAACCTGGGTTGCGCGACCGGTCACCCGAGCTTCGTGATGTCGACCTCGTTCACGAACCAGGTGTTGGCGCAGCTGACGCTCTGGAACGAGACCAGCAAGTACCAAAAGGGCAAGGTCTACGTGTTGCCCAAGCACCTCGACGAGAAGGTTGCGCGTTTGCACCTGGGCAAGCTCGGCGTGAAGCTCGAGACCTTGAGCAAGGCGCAGTCGGACTACCTCGGTGTGCCAGTCGAGGGCCCGTACAAGCCCGACGCCTACCGGTACTAGGTGACGCGGCGCGGATCCGCGTTCAGGAGCGGCTTTCGTCCTCGCTTCCTCGGTCACCGTACGTGAGTACGGCTCCCTCGGTCGCTGTGGGCGCGCTCGCTCCTGAACGCGGCTTCGCGCCGCTTGCGTTTGTCGTGGCTGACGCGGTGTGAACTGGGGCCAATTCGCGCCGCTCGCGTTTGTGGTCGCTGACGCGGCGTGAACTGGGCGCCAATTCGCGCCGCTTGCGTTTGCGGTGGTTCAGGTGGCGCGGGCGCGGGTTCGCGCCGCTCGCGTTTGCGGTCGGCGATGCGGGGGGCGGTGCTTGGCGGTGGGGTGGGAAGTGCTTATAGGGAGGGGGCGGTTGGTCTCGGTTTTGGTCTGCACGCGGGAGAAGCAGCATGAGCGAGCCAAAGGATCTCAAGGAAGCTTGGCAACGTGATGTGGAGTCGCTGCGTAAGGCCCGTGATGAGCTGCGGGTCCAGCTGCACTTGGCCAAGGCCGAGGCCATGGATGAGTGGAAGAAGCTGGAGGACTCATGGGGCCGGGTCGAAAACGAGCTCAGGCGTGTTGGCGATCACACGAAGCAGCCGGTGAAAGAGCTGAGCGTGGCGGCTCGTTCGCTCGTGGATGAACTCAAGCAAGGCTACGCGCGGGTGAAGGCCCAGCTGAAGTAGCTGCGCGTGAGCTGCGGCCAGCTGTGCGAGAGCGTCCTGCTGCGGCACAGCCCGGCGCATACGATTGTATGCGAGCCGCAAACGGCACAATTCGGCGCACTGACGCATTCACCGCGGTCGTGCGGTTTAGTGCCGTTTGCGCCGCGAAGTTCGGGCACTGACGGCTTGCTCGAGCGAGGCCGACGGGCACCGAGCTCGGGCGAGGGTGCCTGAACGGAGACCCCGTCCACGACTCTCCGCGAGGCGCTGGACATCCCGACTCCGTCCGCCGGCCGTCCGCGGCTTGCTCGTGAAACGCGCCGGAAGTCGTGCGACGATGGGCGCACGTCCACGTCGCTCATCGGCCCCAGCTCGCACAGCTACTTCTCGCAGCGCCTGCGGCTGCACTACGTCGACTGGGGTAACGAGGGCGCGCCGCCGCTCCTGCTCGTACACGGCAATCGCGATCACGGTCGCAACTGGGACTGGATCGCCGAGGCGCTGCGCCACGACTACCAGATCATCGCGCCGGACCTGCGCGGGCATGGCGACTCACAGTGGTCGATGGCCAGCCGCATCGCGCACCATCGCCAAGCCACCTTGCGCGCCATGACGCGGCTCGCGGGCGAACGGGTGGCCGCCGCTGGACGGCCCGCTGTGGACCCGGTGATCGTCATCGCCATCATCTCTGCGATGGAGAGCGTGGCCGATACGCTCTTGCTCGAGCCCCAGGTGGACGCCGCCACGCTCGCGCGGGCCAACTTGATCGCGCTGCGTATCGTGGGCGCGACGCTGGCAGGCCCCGGCGACCCCGTGCCGCCGATTCCTGCCCCTCCGGAGTGAGCGGTGCGGTTGGCCAGTTGACACGCGTGTCAACTGAGGTCGACATACCTGTCCATGGAGCATCTGGCTCACGGCCTGGCGTTGACGCAACCCTACATCGACACGTTGCAACGCGCTTGAACGGCGCTTCGAGAGCGAGTGCGAGTCCAGTCTATGAAGCTCAACTACAGCGATCGCGTGGTGGTGGTGACCGGAGGCTCCTCCGGGCTCGGAGCGGCGCTGGCCGAGCGCATCGCAGCACGTGGGGCCAAGCTCGCCATCATCGCGCGTGACGCGACCAAGCTCGAGGCCACAGCCAGCGCGCTGCGCCGCACCGGTGCGACGCAGGTGCTCGCGTGCCCCTGCGACGTGGCCGACGAAGCGCGCGTGCTCGCCACCTTCGAACGGATCCGTGGCGAGCTCGGCGCACCGTGGATGGTGATCAACTCGGCTGGCGTGCTGCTCGAGGGCTACTTCCACGAGCAGAGCGCGCAAGCGTTCCGAGACATCTTCGACATCAACTTCTTCGGCGCGCTGAACGTCTGCCGTGCGAGCGTGGACGATCTAGAAAGTAGCCAGGGACATCTCGTGAACGTGGCCTCGGTGGGCGGTTTGATGGGCGCCTTCGGGTACAGCGCGTACTGCGCCTCCAAGCACGCACTGTGCGGCTTGACAGAGGTGCTGGAGCAAGAGCTCGTGCCGCGCGGCGTGCACACGCATCTGGTGTGTCCACCGGAGTTCGCATCGCCGATGACCGATGGCTTGGACGACCGGCGCACGCCCGAAAACCAGGCCATCACGCACTCCATCAAGCCCATGTCTTTGGAAGCGGTCACCAACAGCACGCTCGCAGGTCTCGACCGCGGCGACCATCTCATCGTCACGGGCGCCGCTGCGCGCACGACCGTGCGCTTCTCGCGCTGGTGCCCTGGTTTGACGGCCAGGATCGCGCGCTCGAGGATCGCGCGAGTCTACCGCGGCCCAGCGCGAGCCGTGCGTCCGCGCTGACTGTGCACGCCACCGGCTCGGGTACCCTGTTAGCTTTCGGAGGATGCCGACTATGACGTCAAAGGAAACGGTCGACGTATTGATCGTCGGTGCGGGCGCGTCGGGAGCCGCCTTCGCGTGGAGCCTGGCCGAGACGCGGATGAACATCCTGTGCCTGGAGCAGGGGCCGTGGATGAAGCCGGAGCGCTACCCCACCACGGGTATGGACTGGGAAGCGCGCAGCATGGGCGACTTCTCCGTCAGCCCGAACGTGCGCCAGCTGCCCCAGGATTATCCCATCCACGACGCCGGCTCGGCCATTTCGCCGTCGATGTTCAGTGCAGTCGGTGGCGGCACCATTCTCTACGCAGGGAAGTTTCCGCTCGTCGCTGCGTTCATTGGACCAGGTCTGGCTCTGGCCATGCGGCTGGCGTTCTATCGCTTGTCGACGCTGCTCGACGGGCGAGTGCAGGAGTAGATCTTGACGCTGAGTCCGCCATTGGGTCCGCCCCGCTACCGGCTTCGGACGCCTGATCTCTCGAAAGACACGGACGCCTGCGCTCGGGTGCAGGTGTCCGCCTTCGGACACAACCACTGGCCTTTCTGGCAGAAGGGCCACCACCGCCTCGCGACAGATTTCGTCCGCGTCATGGGGATGCTGGGTGACCTGAACTTCGTCGCCGAAGATGCTGACACTGGCCGGATCGTCGGCTTGCTATTCGCCGGCTACCCCATGGATGGCAAGGCCGTGCGTCGAGCGCTCAGTTCCATCGTGAAGCTGCTCTGGTTCGGATTTGTCGGCCTCTGGGTGTGGAAGGGCGAGACGTTCCGGCACGGGATTCGGTTCCTGCGCGCGATCTACCGGCTGGCAAAAGTCCACCCTTCGTACGAGCCACACGCGGAGATCATCGAGTTCGCGGTCCATGAAGAGGCGCAACGCAAGGGCGTCGGCAAGCTGCTCATGGATGCTGCCGTCCGTGAGCTTCACCGGCGGGGAGCGAAACAGGTCGTGTTGATGACCGACTCCACCATGAGCTGGACGTTCTACGAGCGGTACGGCTTTGCGCGCGTACGGGACGTAGATTTCGGAGCTACCTACGAGATCGCCACCGGCTCGAGCTCCGAGCACGGCTACTCATACGAGTTGGACGTCCCGAAACGAGTCGCGGAAATGGACAACATGCCGGAGCGCTGAGTGGCGTCGAACCGGTGCGCTCGCGGACCATCGTCGACATGCGCGTGCGCCGCAGCGCCCTGCCAATCACGATCGCTTGCGTGTAAGGTGTACACGTGTCGGCCCCACCGGAAGTGCGAGGCTTCTATGTCACCGCCGCCTTGCTGTGGCCCATGCTGCCGCGGTTCGCTCGGTCGTGCCGACTCAGGACGGTCTGATCGTCGGGACACCGCAGTATATGTCGCCCGAGCAGGCGCGTGGGCTGACTGACATCGACCTGCGCACCGACCTCTACAGTGTCGCGGTGATCCTCTACGAGGCGCTGACCGGGCGGTCGCCCTTCGATGCACCCAACATGGGCGACGTGCTGATGAACGTGATGATGGGAGTGGCACTGCCCGTGGACTCGCTGCGGCCGGACGTCGGCCAGCCGCTGTCCGACTTCGTGGCTCGCGGCATGCTGCGCGATCGTGCGGCACGCTTTCAGACCGCCAAGGAGATGCGCGAGGCGCTCGAGCTCGCCATCCAGCAGACCAACGCAGCCGGGACGTCCTTGACGCGTGCCGCGGTGCCCAAGCTCGGACCCTAAAGGTGGGCTGCTGACCAAGCTCGACTACTGAAGCACCGCGTTTGCGGCGCGACCGTGCGCGGCGACGCGTTCTTGCGAGCGGTGCCAGGCGCGTCACGCTTCGCGCACCCAGCCTGTGCTGTCGGCGTGGCTGCTGTGGCCTACAGCCCGCGCGCCCAGTCCGGTCGCAGTGGCAGCTGTCCCTGCAGCGCGGCGTCGATGCTGCTCACGAT
>DASVHQ010000335.1:0-4541 GCA_036382515.1 Polyangiales bacterium
CTCCCCGCTCGCAGGACGCTGTTCGCAATTCAATCATGCGTCCAGCACGCGTCGATCTCAGCGCACTGCTTGACGGCGGCGAGCTTCTGCGACCCTAGCTGTACAAAACCATCAGCCGCCCGCGCACGTGCCTGCATCGTCGTTGGCGACATTGGATGTCCCAGTGAAGCCGACGAGCTGACTCAGCACGGCCTGAGCTCGGCAGGTAGGAAGCTTCGCGTTGCCGCGTAGATCGAAGGAAGGGCCACTGACGGTCTTCAGCATTGTGAAATCCAGCGTCGTCAGCTGAGGATTGGACGCAACCTGGAAGTAGTCGCCGACGGTCTTGAGCACAGGAAGACTCAGGTTTGGCAGTCGGGTGTTGGATGTGATTTGCAGATAACCACCGATCGTGTCGAGCACTGGAAGGCCCAAGGTGGTGAGCGCCTCATTGAAATAGATGACAAGGTCACCTTCACACTTCGCTAAAACCGGAAGGCTGAGGCTTGTCAGGATGGTGTTATGGTCCACGCCAACACCGCCGCCGCCAACCGACGCGAGCATCGGAAGGCTCACATTGGTCAGCTGTGCGTTGGTCCCAATTTCTAGGTAGCCGCCAAGCGCCGAAGCCGCTGAAGCACCGACCGACGTGAGCACCGGAAGGCTCACAGAGCCAAGCACGTCGTCGTGGCTGACATCCATACCACCTCCAACTGTCGTGAGATTGGGTAGGCTTAGGCTGGTCAACCCTGTCTTGTCGACCGTCAGCGTACCCGAGATTGTCGTGCAGCCAGCAATGGCTGCGACATCGGCAACGGTCCTGACTTCGAAATCCCCAGTGCATACCCCAGAATGCACGCCGACCACGCCGTTACCGCCGGCGCCGCCGTTACCGCCGGCGCCCCCGCCTCCGATTCCACCAGCACTTAGCCCAGCACTGCCGCCATCGAAGCCCGAGCCTGCGCCGGTACCTGCGCCGGCGCTCGCGCCAGCTACACCGGAGCCCGCGCCAGCGGCTGTGCCGGCGCTAACACCAGCACTGCCACTGTCCACGCCTAAGCCGGCGCTGCCGGCCGCCCCACCACTCGTACCTGCAGTGTTGCCGGCATCGCCAGTGTTATGTTTTGCGGTGCTGCAACTCGCGCTAGCAGCGAGCAACATGACCGAGAGCAGTAGACGTACGTTCATGTTCGTTCCTTGATCTGGCTGGGATCTGTGCGGGTCAACCGTTACATCGACACGCGGACCGCGAATGGACCCATGTGTGAGGCGCCCGTGCCATCGCCCAGTAAGCCTCCTGAATTGGGGTCGCCAAAACAGAACGTCGCTCCGGCATCGGTCAGAGCGCAGGCGTGTGTGATGCCCACCGCGACGCTCTTCCAAACGTGTTCCGTTCCAATTTGCAACGGCGGCTGAACATCAAGAGTCGCTTGGCTTCCTGTACGCAGGAAGCTCGCGATCTGACCCCAACACCACAGCTGCTTGTCTTTGTTGATCGCGCACGTGCTGCGGTTGCCGAGTGCCAGTTGTGTCCAGTTGGTTGCAGCGCCCGCGCGTACCGGTCCCGTCTGCATCATGGAGGTTGCGTCACCGAGCGCGCCGTAGTCGTTGTTGCCCCAGCAATAGACTGCGCCACTGGTCTTTAGCCCACAGCTATGCAGCAAGCCCGACTCCACGGCCGACCAATCCGAGTCTGTACCAACACGGATGGGATCGAATGGATGCATGTCACTGGTCGGAGCAGCGCCACCTTGGCCCAGCTGACCCATCCGACTGGCACCCCAACAATAGAGGCCGCCGGATTGCTTGAGTGCGCATGCGTGAAAGTCTCCGCTCGACATTGACTTCCAATCTGTATCGACGCCGATCTGTTGCGGCATGTTCGACGGTCCGGTCACATCCAGCCGCCTGCCCCAACAGTAGATCGCGCCCTGGCGAATGCCACACACCTGATCACCGTGCGCCGATACCGAGCTCCAGGGGCCCGCGACTGCCAACGGTGCTGGTGGATATGCATCCTGCCAGCCCCAACACGACAGCTGACCATTTCGCTTGATCGCGCAATGCTGGACATAGGAGCCGTTTTCGTCGCCAGTGGTGGCGACCGAGACCCAGTCTGTGTCCGTGCCCACTTGCGTCGGTGCCACGAGGCCGCCCATGGACGGATCGCCGCCCACTAACGAACCGGCGCGGTTGCTTCCCCAACACCAGATCGAACCGTTGGTACGCACACCACACGAGTCGATCGAACCCACTGCAACTTGCAGCAAGACCAGCGGTATACTGAGTCCCCCGCTCCCGCCACCCCCATCGGCGCTCGCTCCCGCACCAGCACCGCCACTCACCCCACTCGCGCCGCTGGCGCCGCCGCCATCAGCGGCGTCCAGACCGGCGCCACCTCGACCGCCAGTACCTGCACTGACGCCTGCACTGCCAGCCGCTCCGATGCCTGCATGCGGCGCCTTTGTAGCTGCGCCGCACGCATCGAGCGCCAACGCCAGCGTCAAGACAGTCAGTGCGCGGCTACGACGACAAACAAATGATGTTCTCATTAACGCTCTCCCGCCGCATGTTACCGAGCATGCGGGCCGACGCACGAAACAAAGGCCTGCTGCTCAGCATCGCAAATGCCGGGTTTGATCGCCGCTACACCGTCTTCGCTGCACTGCCAGCTTGCGATAGGCTTCGCGAGCATACAATCGGTCGCGCTTTTCATCTGCGGCATGCAGGTCGCGCTTTCCAACGAGTCGATGCACAACGCCTCGCACTCAGAAGCATGCGCGCATTTGAGCTGCGTCGAGCGGGCGCAAATCTCAGCGCACTGCTTGATCGCTGCGAGATTCTGCGGCGACGCTGGGCCTGGCGCAGCTGACTTCGGAGCGGCAGGTTCTTCAGGCTCCGCAGGGGCAGCGACCGCGGCTGCTGGCGTGACCGCTACCGCGTGCACCGGAGATCGCTCAGAAGCTCCTGTAGCGTTCGAGCAACCCACGCAGAAGAGTGCGCACAGCCAAGTAGCGCCAACTACCGATCGAATCCGTTGCATGACATGGTTCCCACAGAAAGCGCGAGTGCGTTCGCTATCATGAACACAGCGCGTGGATCGTAGCCGAGCCGCGGATCGAGGGCAAGCCTGGGGCACTCTGCCAGTGGCTCAACCCTTGCTCCGCGCCGCCAACGCTTGCTGCGCCGACGCCCGTACCATCTCCGATTTGTCGTTCACTGCCGCTTGTTTGATAGCTGTGAACAGCGCTGGTTGTTTGTCGCTCCACCGCACCAGCAGTTCCAGCACGCGCTGGCGAGCATTCGCGTCGGTTTCCGACTGCAATCGTTCGGTGAGCGCTTGTGCCAACGCAGCGGTGTAGTTGCGATTGTTCAGGGCCTCGACAGCTCCGACACGGACAGCGCTGGACGTTGCGTCGCGCACCCCGGCGAGCATCAAGGCGTCGACGTCCGGATGCTGCATCAGTCGAATGGACTGCACGGCCGCAAGACGCACGTCGTCATTGGCGTCGGTGAGGTAGGGCTTGATGGCGGCCAGCGCCGGCACATAACCAGAATTTGAAATGCCGGTCAGCACTTCGATTCGGTCGCTGGTCGTGTTGCTTTGCCGAAGTTCACCAACGAGCACATCCCCGAATTCTGTCATGTCCGCCGTCTGGCCGGCTTCGCCGAAGTGCCGCACAAAGGTGCCTAGGCCGAGCACCGCGTGTTCGCGCCAGCTCGGGTCGTGCAGCAGGCCTTGCAAGGCGAGCGCGGTAGCGCGCGTCGGAGTTTTTGTGCGCAGGAGATTGTAGCCGGCTTCGTAGCGCAGAGTTTCGTTCACAAATTTATCATCACGCATTAGCTCCAAGAGCGCGAGCTGCGCGGGTTCCGTTCCCGCAGCGCCGAGGCCAGACATGATCGCCGACGCCGCGGGCGATGCGCCACGCACATGCGCCATCGCACGCCCGATGTAATCTGGATTCTGCCGAAACATTGCTGCGAGCGCGACGAAGTCTTGGAGGCTGCCAGCCGCCCACGCCCGCGCGCGTTCGGTGTCTGCGGGTGTCTTCGTACTATCGACCTGGCCATTGCGTCGCGCTGCCAAGTCCACCTTGCTTCGCTCGCCCGCCAAGCTCTCGAGTCGGGAGATCACTTGATCGAAGGTGCGATCGCCGATCTTCGCCGAGTCCATATCGAACACACCTGAAACGTGTTCGTAGGGTGCCTCTGCAGCCAGAGCGATGGTTTGCGCTTCGATGCTCGCAACATCAATACGAGGCGCAGGGCGCTTGGCCTTGAGATCGATCTCGACCGTGGTCCGCGTGACAATGCCACGCCCAGCCATGAGCTCCAGATCCAGCCGCTCGTGCGAGCGCAGCTTCGCAAACACGCCGCCTTTGCGTACGAGCTCGCCATCCGCCTCCACAAATTTCGGGGGGACTGTGCCGGTCGAACCGAACTGCCTTAGCGTGCGGTCACTCGCGATCAGCGCGAGATACTTCAGCTTGCGACGTCCGTAGTGCTGTTCGTCGCTTGCGACTGACGCTGCTTTCGGAGCGTACTCAACGCTATAACGACCG
>DASVHQ010000336.1:0-17812 GCA_036382515.1 Polyangiales bacterium
CCAGGGCTTCACCGAGAAGCAGTACCGCGAGGACGTGCGCAAACAGCTCTTGCGCCTAAAGGTCACGAACCAAAGGGTGCGTAGCCGCGTCAACATCGGCGAAGACACCGTGAAAGACGAGTACGACGACCGCGTGCGCGCTGCGCGCCGCCACCAGCGCTTTCACGCCGAGCACGTGTTTCTGCCACTGGTCGCCACGGCGACGGCCACCGAGGTGGTGAAGGCGACCAAGCTCGCGCAGGATCTTCGCAAAGGTCTCACGGCCGACAACTTCGACTCCGCCATCGCCTCGCACGCGGGCGGCGACCTCGGCTGGCTCGATCAGGGCGACCTGCCCGAGGAGCTGGAGACCGCCCTGCTCAACCTCGAGCCCGGACAGCTCAGCGAGCCGGTGCGTGGGCCCTCGGGCGTGCACGTCTTCTGGCTGCGCGAGCGCCAGGCGGGCGGCAACACCATTCCCCCGTTCGCGCAGGCCAAAGACATCATCTACCGCGAGCTGCTCGACAAGGCGATGGCCAAGCAGCAGGACCTCTTCCTGGCCGAGCTGCGGCGCGCCGCCGTGATCGACCTCAAGCCGTAGCCAGCTCTGCGATCACGTCGTCGACCACGCTCACGATGCGCGCGACCTCGGCGTGAGCATTCGGCCAGTGCGGCGAGAAGCGCAGTAGGCCGTCCGGGCACGAGCACACGATTCCGCGCTTGCCGAGAACGCTGGCCAACCGCGGCGCAGGCCAGGCCGCGGGGGGCTGCAACGAAAGCGTGCAGGAGCGCCGCGCCGCGTCGCTGGCACGCAGCGAGACGAAGCCACGACGCGTGAGCTGCGGCTCCAAGAGGTCGTGATAGGCGTTCACGTGCTCGTATATCTCGGCGACCCCCAGGCCGAGCAGCAGATCGACCGACGCCTCGAGCGCCGCGCAGTTCGCGCTGCTCAGCATGCCGCCCTCGAACACCTTGGCGTCGCTGCGCAACGCACGGTCATAACGCAAGTGGCCCGGACCCGCGAGCAGCATGTCGAGCCCGTCCACGTAACTCATGTTCCCGGTGATGGCCGGCCGTAGCTTCGCCAGACACTCTTGCCGCGCGTACAGCACGCCCGCGCCATCGGTGCCCATCAGCCACTTGTGCGCACCTGCCACGAGGTAGTCGAGCTCGAGCGCGCGCACGTCGAGCGGCACCGCCCCTGCCGCCTGAATGGCATCGACCACCAGCTCGGCACCGTAGCCGTGGCACAGCTCTGCGATCTCCCGCAGTGGCATGCGCAGGCCCGTCTGAAACTGCACCGCGCTCACGGCACACAGCCGCACGCCGCCGCGCGCCAGCTCCGCCGACAAGCGCGAATAGTCGGGCCCACCCGACGCGGCGAAGTCCGAGACCGGCAGAAGCGTCAGCTGCAACCCGAACAGCTCGGCTGCGCGCTGAAAGGGTGTGACGTTCGTTGGGTATTCGCCACAGAAGGCGATGACGCGATCGCCGCGAGTCCAGGGGACGCTCAGCGCCACCGTGGACAGCCCGTACATCGTGTTGGGCACGAGCGCGATCTCGCCCGCCTGCGCGCCCAGCAGGGTGGCCAGCTTGCCGCGCAAGCGCTCGCGCTGCTCGACGAACGCACCGAAGGCGAGCGAGCCGCTGCCGGCGAGCTCGTTCAGCACGGCGGCGGCGGCTTCGCGCACTGGATCGGAGGGTGGGGAGATACCCGCGTGATTCGCGTAGATCTCGACCGTGAGCAGAGAGAACAGGCTGCGATCGCCCAGGCGCGCTTGCATGATCGCTCAGCGTGGCAGCGAACGCGTTGGGCGTCCAGCGCAGCAAGTGCACGCAGCCTCGTGCGCCGTCCGCCGCACCACAAGCGACGCGGCCGGGACAGCCGTCCCAGCCGCGATCGAGTCAAGAGCTGCGGGGTCAGCCGTGCGTGCGGTCTTCGCCACGCGCAGCCACTGCGGTGAGCCTGCGACGGCGGACCAGGATGATCGGCAGCACGCCGACCAGCCACGCAAGACCCATGTGCATGGGGGCGCCCGCCGCGCTCTGACAGCTGCAACCGCTGGCGCGCCGCGCTGGCACGGCGGTGCCACCATCCCGAGCTACCGAGACACCGGTTCCCGCGGCGCCCGCTGGCGCCAGGGCCGCGTCGACCGCATGGCCAAGGCCAGCGTCGGCGCTTGCCGATGCTGACCCGGCGTCGCGGGGTTTGCCCGAAGGCAGCGTGCCGGCATCCGTGCCCGCAGCCGGTCTTGTCGCGACGGGCAGCGCATTCGGGTTCGTCCCGTCGACGATGAGCAAACTGATCGAGCTGGCAGGTAGCGACACGCTCGCCGCGCCCGCGCTCAGCGTGACGTCCGGCTGCTTCGTGATCGTCGCGCCACTAGCGTTGCCGTAGAGCTGCGCATTTTTGCCCGTCGTGAAGTTTCCGAACGACACGTGCACTGTCTGTGATGAGCCGGTCTCGTTGATGAGCACGGTCGTGACGCGCGTGCTGCTGACGGCGGCGAAGGCCTGCACGCCGCTGCCCGTGACACTGGTCTTCACTCCGACGTCCTCGAAGTGGCCGCCCTGACCGTCGAAGTTGCGATACAGGCGATAGGCCGAGAAGGCTTTCTCGGTGGCGGCCGGAGGCGACCAGGCGGTGGCCATGTCGAGACCTTCGCGGCCGAAGATGCCCAGCACCTCGGCGTAGGTCACGGCGCCGAGCGCGCTGTCGTGCTCGCCGAAGTCGAACTCGCTGATCGAGAGCTTGGTGCCGGGGTAGTGCTGATCGACCCAGGCGCGCATCCGGGGGATGAGCCGGATCGTGTCGTTGATCCACGACGGATCGGGGTAGCTGGGATCCCAGAGCGAGCGCGTGTTGTCGGGCACGTTGCCGCCCTGCGGATAGTAGTGCAGGTCGAGGAAGTGCAGGATTCGCTGGCCGTGCGCTTGCTCGTAGGCCTTGGCCTGATCGAGCAGCCAGGCGACCAGCTCTTCACCACCGTGCGCCTTCCGATCAGGCGACTGTGCGCTGCAGCCCTTGGAGACGTCGTCGAGGTCCGAGCACAGGTAGTTGGGCCAGCCCCACTCGGCCGGGCCCGACACGAGCGCACTGGGATCGGCCTCGAGAATGGCGACCGCGTAGTCGCGCATGCGTTGCCACAGCTCGTCGTAGCCGAGGTGCTGCGGCCGCAGGTCGTGGTGCGTCGAGCTCCACAGCGCAGGCTCGTTGTCGAGCGAGTAGATGCGCTGGCCGTTCGACGCGCCGAACTTGCCGACCAGATAGCTCACCCAGGTCTTCGCCCACGCGGGGTCCGTCGGCGTGCTGGTCGCGCTCGGCGGCGCACAGGTCACCCAGTTCTTGTTGGCCGTGTCCTTGCCGTCGCCGCACGCACTGTCCCACTGGTCGAAGCTGTATTGCTGCGCGGTGACGCTCTTGGGGCAGCCACAATCGTAGGGGTGCGCGTACTTGGCAGGAGCCTTGGGTGTGTAGCCGATGGTCGGAATCGTGAAGAGCGCCGCAACGCCGTGCGCATGCGCGTCGGACAGGAAGGCGTTGGCGGAGCTCGACTCCTTGGCATCGGCCGGCGGGCACGTGCCCTGACAGTCGGAGATGTTCTCGAAGTACCAGTCGCTGCCGGTGTTGTGAACGTCGATCTCGTAGTTGTAGCGCGTGGTGCTGTTGCCGCCGCGGCGAGTGACAGTGAGCTTGCCGGCGTCCAGCTGCGCGGCTTTTGCGAAGTTCACGCCATAGATGAGCGGCGAGATGACATGCGCATCCGCGCTCGGGTCGACGATCACGCTCGCGTCGGCCAAGGCCAACGCGGGCAAGAACCAAACAGCGCACGCTGCGAAGGACCACGTCGCGTTCTTCATGCCCGCATCACAGCCATGCGTGGTGGTGCTGTCAAGCGCGCGTGCGGTACCGCAAGCGCCGCAAACCGGCTCAGAGATTCACGCCAACGTTGCCGATCGAGATGCTCGGGCCGAAGATCAACGCGTAGCGGCCGCGCGAGCCGGCCCCGGGGTCGCGCGTGATGTCGGACTCGAACCAGGCAGGCAGGGCCAATCGGGGCTTGCAGTACCTGCGCGTGCGCCGCCGGGCACGCGACCACGCGCGTGACCACGCACACGGTCACCCAGCCTGCGATCAAGCCCACGGCGCGCCTGCAGAGCTTGATAAGACGCCTCACGTCTGGACCGAACATCGAACGAGCTCAGACTATGGCACGGATCGCCCGGGCCCGCTCAGAGCCGTGCACGCAGCGCCGCAACCGTGGCGCGCAGCTCATCCTCACCACGTTCCAGCACCTGCACCACACGCAATTGGGCGCGCGCTCGCTCGAGGTTGTGTCCCGGGCGCGCCACCTTGAAGTAGTGGTCGCCACACAGATGGTCCGTGAGGAAACGCAGGGCGAGCTCGAACGTGATGATCTTACCCGCGCTCGGCAACAACTCCCAGTCTCCGGGCGAGAGCTGCGGGCCGACGCCGCTGACGTAGCCACGCGCGAGCGCTTCGAAGTACGAGTGCCGCAAGACGATGCGCTCCGGATCGGGCTCATCCTCGCGACCCGAGCACGAGAGCACGCGGACCAGATCACCGAAGTCGTGCAGCCACAGTCCCGGCATCACGGTGTCGAGATCGACGACGCACAGCGCGCGCCGGCTGCGCGCATCGAGCAGCACATTGCTGAGCTTGGCGTCGTTGTGCGCTGTGCGCTCCGTGAGCTCGCCTGCCGCGCGCGCGTCGGACAGCAGCGAGGCCAGCGCGGCGCGCGCCTCGACGAAAGCGAGCTCGCGTTGCAGCTGCGCCGCACGCCCGAGCGAATCGGCCCGCACCGCGGCGCGCAAGGCAGCTAGCCGCGCCGCTGTGTCGTGGAACCCAGGGATGGTGACCGCGAGCGCTGGAGACGGCAGCTCGAGCAGCGCAGCTTGAAATCCTGCGAACGCGCGACCCGCCTCGAAGGCATCGCTCTCGCTTCCGGCTTGATCGACCGCGAGGCTGTCCTCGATGAAGTGGAACGCGCGGTAGCAAGCGCCAGCTTCGGCTCGCAGATAAGCGTTGCCTTGCCGCGTCGGCACGATGCGCAACACGCTGCGCTCCACGGCCTCGGCACCGGCGTGAACGAGCTGTGCGCGCAGCTGCTCGGTGACGCGCTGCAGATTGGTCATCACGGCGTCGAGGTCCGCAAACACGCCCTGGTTCAAGTGCTGCAGGAGCAGCCTCTGCTGCTTACGGCCTTGCCGGAACGTGAGCACGTAGCTGTCGTGGATGTGCCCGCTGCCGTGCGGCCGGGCAGCTTCGAGCACGCCACGTACGTCGAGCTCGCCCGCGCACCGTCGCACGGCGTCGAGTGCGTGCTGCGTGGTCACTTCCCGAGCATACACAGCGCGGTTCATCCCGTATACTCGCAGCACTGGCAGGCCCGCGCGTGAGCTTCCTTCGACACTGGTTACTCTCGGCTGCGGTCGCGCTGGCGGTCGTTGTGGGCGTGTGGCTGCACTGGCCCACGGTCGACTCCGGCTTTCGTGGCGACGACTACGTGCAGGCGGCGATGCTGCGTGGCGACTTCAGCGTCCGCCGCGACAAGCTGGATCTCTTCGACTTCGCCTCCGGGCAACCGAGCGACACCGCGGCGCTGCAAGACTTCGGCTACCTGCCCTGGTGGAGCGTGCCCGAGCTGCGTCTGCGCATGTGGCGCCCGCTCGCCAGCGCCGCGATGGCCGCCGACCACGCGCTCTTCGGAGAGCACGCGCGCCCACAGCACATTGTCTCGCTCGGCTGGTTCGTGGCGATGCTGCTGGCGGCGGTGTTGCTCTTGCGCGAGCTTCTGCCCAGCCCCGTCGCGGCGCTGGCGATTGTGTTCTTCGCTGTCGAAGAAGGTCACAGCGTACCGATCGGCTGGCTGGCAAACCGCAGCCCGCTGATCGCGACCACGTTCGCCTTTTTAGCCTGCGCAGCCTACGTGAGAATGCGCACGCGCGGGCTGCGCTGGGCGGTGCTGCTCGTCCCGCTGCTCACGCTTGCGGCGCTGCTCTCGGGCGAGTACAGCTTCACCGCGCTCGCCTACGCGCTCGCCTACGAGCTCTTCGCAGGCACCGGCGAGCTCCGCTCACGCCTGCGGGCCAGCGCGCCTTTGACCCTGCCGATGCTCGGGTACCTGCTCTTGCACGCCGTGCTCGGTCGCGACGTCGTGGGCTCTGGCTACTACATCAGCCCCACGGCGAGCCCGGCCGCCTTCGCGGCGGCAGCCTTCGTGCGCGTGCCCGTGCTGGTCGCAGATCTGGTGCTCGGCTTCCCCTCCAGCTACTACAACATGGGCTCGCCGTTTCGCAGCTACGTGCTCTCGCACCACTGGTTCAGCCCTGCGGCCTGGCACAATCTGCCCGACTGGACGACGGGCCACGCACTGATCGGCTGGGCCTCGCTCGTCGCATACGCCGGGTTGTTGCGGCACGCGAGCCGGCGGGTCCCCGAAACGCAGCGGCCCGTGCTGCTGTGCCTGGGCCTCGGCATGCTCTTCGCCCTCTTGCCGTGCGTCGGCGCGCTGCCTGGCGATCGCTTGTTGGGAGGCGCGGCCCTCGGCGTGTGTGCCGTCGGCGCCACGCTCGTCGTGCAGCTCTCGCCGTTCGCTCGCATGCCACTGTCGACGCGCGCGCGGATCGGCCGGGGGCTCTTGTGCCTGTGGACGCTCTGGGTGCTCGGCTTGCAGAGCATCGACCGCGCACGCGCACAGAGCAGCTGGTTCGCCCACGAGTCCGACGCCTTGCGCGTTTGGTCGCTCGACGCCGACCTACCCGTCAGCCACGCCTCCGAGCAACGCGTCTACGTGATCGCCGCGCCCGACTTCACGACCGCCGCAAACCTGCCGTGGCTGCGGCTGATGCACGGGCTGCCGCTGGCGCGTTCCTACCAGCGCCTGATGCCGGGCACGCAACCGCTCGACGTGCTGCGCGTGGACGAGCGCACGCTCGAGCTCACGGTGCTCACGAGCGACGTGCTCGGCGACGCGACACCCTCACTCTACCGCGACAAGAACCACCCGGTGCCGACCGGCCTGCGCGTGCAGCTGCCAGGGCTGCAGGTGCTGGTGCTGCGCACGTTGCTCGGCAATCCCGTCACAGTGCGCTTCAGCTTCGAGCGCTCCGTCGACGACGAGCAGCTGTGGTTCCTGCAGGCCACAATGCAGGGCCTGCGCCGCGTCCGGATGCCGAAAGTGGGCGAGCTGGTACGCCTGCCCAAGCCCCCGTTGCGCGACCTGCGGGTCATTGGCCGTAACCCCCCGGGCGCCGAGGCCGAGTGAGCGGCCCGTCGCGTTGCGGGGGCGCGTCCGATCCGTTACACCGCAGGCCGCGATGTCGCAGATCGCACAGCATTTCTCCCTGGAACGCAGCCTCGGCAGCGCGCCCACGCCCATCGCGGACGTCATCGCTCGCATGCGGGGGCAGGCGCGCGCCGACTTCACCTCCGCGCCGTCAGGGGTGCTCGCGTTCTTGCTCCACGCGGCGCGCAAGAGCCTCGGCCGGCCACTGCTGATCGTGACCGCCGATTCGGCGAGCGCCACGCGCATGGCGGCCGACCTGCGCTTCTTCGAGGGCGACGCCGATCCACCGCGCGTGCTGCTCTACCCCGCCGCCGAAACCACGCCCTTCGTCGACGTCGCACCCGACCGACGCGCCTCGATGCATCGGCTCTCCGTGCTCTTCCACCTCGCGCACGAGCTGCCCTTCGCAGCGCTCGTGGTGCCCGTGACCGCGCTGGCGCGTAGAGTCACGCCGCGCAGCGCGATCACGAATCACTCGCTGTGGGTGAAGCCCCTGGGCAACCTGCCGCGCGAGCGCTTCTTGCAGACGCTCAGCGAGGGGGGCTACCTGCGCGTGCCGCTCGTGGAAGACCCGGGCACGTTCGCGGTGCGCGGTTCGCTCGTCGACGTGTATCCACCGCACGCTCGCGAGCCCTCGCGCATCGAGCTCGACGACGAGCTGGTGGTCTCGATCCGGCGCTTCGACCCGGACGATCAGCGCACGCTTGGCGAGGCGGCCGACGTGCGCATCCACCCGGTGCGCGAGAGCCTGGTCAGCGGCCCGGAGCTGGAACGCGCGAAGTCCCGCCTGGCCGATCTGTGCGACTCGCTGAACATGCCCTCGAGTCGGCGCAGGCAGCTGGTCGAGGAGCTCGGCACCGGACGCGCGTTCCTCGGGCTCGAGGGGCTTTTGCCGGCCTTCTACGAGCAGCTGGACACCCTCTTCGACTATATACCCGCGCACACCCAGATCGTCGCCATCGACCCGGCGCAGCTGACGGCGGCACTGGACGAGGAGATGCATCACGCAGACCTCGATCGCAGCGCGAAGCTCGAGGCCAAGGCACCCGTGTTCGAGCACGCCGCGTTGTACCTACCGCCGCGCGAGCTCTGCGAACGGCTGGTGCGGGGGCCGCTGGCCGTCGTCCACAAGCTCGCCGTGGGCGGCGCACCCGAGCCCGACGAGAGCCCGTCGCTCGCGCCGCTGTCGCAGGTCGACACCGAAACCGTGCTGCGCCTGGCAGCCACCGACCAGAGCGCGCTGGCCGCCGAGCTGAAGGCACGCCGTGCCAATCGCAGCGGCGAAGATCCGCTCGCGCCGCTGGTCGCGTACGTGCAGCGCCTGTGCGACGAGGGCATGCGCGTGGTGCTCACCGCCAAGACCACCACACAGGCCGAGCGCCTGGCTGCGCTCTTGCGCGGCTACGGCCTGTCCATCGGCAAGCCCGAGCCCGCATTGCCAGAGAGCTTCGACGCCCTGGCGCCGAGCCAGCCCAAGATCTTGGTGGGTCCGATCGAGGATGGGTTCGTGCTGCCGTCGGAGGCTCTCGCCGTCGTCACCGAACGCGAGATCTTCGGTGAGCGCGCGTCGCGTTCGCGCACGCAAAAGCGCAGTCGCGACAAGACGCGAGCGTTCGTGGAAGACCTGCGCGAGCTGCGCACCGGCGACTACGTGGTGCACGCCGAGCACGGTGTCGGCCGCTACCTCGGCCTCGACTACAAAGAAGTGCCCGTGTCGCGCTTCGAGCAGCTGCAAGGCCTCACGCCCAAGCGCGTCGAGGTCTTGGTGATCGAATATCAGGGCAGCGACAAGCTGTACTTGCCCGTCACGCGCCTGCGGCAGATCGAGAAGTTCGGCAGCAGCGAGGGCGCCGTGCCCAAGCTCGACAGGCTCGGCGGCCAAACCTTCGAGCGTACCAAGGCGCGCGTGAAGAGCGCGGTGCGCAAGCTCGCCGACGACCTGCTCGCGCTCTATGCCGCACGCCGGGCGCAGGCCCGGCCCGCGTATCCGCCGCTCGATCGCCACTACGCCGAGTTCGAGGCCACCTTCCCCTTCGAGGAAACGCCGGATCAGGCGCGCGCCATCGACGAAGTCATGGGCGATCTCGACGGCCAGATGCCGATGGACCGCGTGGTGTGCGGCGACGTCGGCTTCGGCAAGACCGAGGTCGCCTTGCGCGCTGCGTTTCGCGTGGCCATGAGCGGCCGGCAGGTGGCGGTGCTGTGCCCCACCACCGTGCTCGCACAGCAGCACTTCCTCAGCTTCGAGGAGCGTCTGCGCGACTACCCGCTACGCATCGAGGTGCTTTCGCGCTTCGTGCCCAAGAAAGAACAGACGCAGGTCGCTGCCAAGCTGAAGGACGGCGCCTGCGACATCGTGATCGGCACCCATCGGCTGCTCTCCAAGGATGTGCGCTTCAAGAACCTGGGCCTGCTCGTGGTCGACGAAGAGCAGCGCTTCGGCGTGACGCACAAGGAGCGTGTGAAGCAGCTCAAGAACGAGGTGGACGTGCTCACGCTGAGCGCCACGCCCATCCCGCGCACCTTGCAGATGGCGGTCTCCGGTATGCGCGAGCTGTCGATCATCGCCACGCCACCCACCGATCGCCGCGCCGTACGCACCTTCGTCACGCGCTGGGACGACCACGTGATCCGCGAGGCCATCAAGCGCGAGCTCTCGCGCGGTGGCCAGGTGTTCTTCGTGCACAACCGCATCGAGCGCCTGCACGAGCGCGCCGCGCAGCTCGCAGAGCTCGTGCCCGACGCCCGCATTGCCATCGCGCACGGCCGCCTGCGCGAAGCCACACTCGAGCACGTGATGACCGACTTCGTCGCCGGCCGCTACGACCTCCTGTGCTGCACCGCCATCGTGGAGAACGGCCTCGACATCCCGCGCGCCAACACGATCCTGATCGACCGCGCCGACACCTTCGGCCTCTCGCAGCTCTACCAGCTGCGCGGGCGCGTGGGCCGCTCGCGCGAGCGCGCCTACTGCTACTTGATCGCGCCGCCCGAGAGCCAGCTCTCCGACGAAGCCCGCACGCGCATCGAGGCCCTCGAGCGCTTCTCGCAGCTGGGCGCCGGCTTTCAGGTGGCGTCACTCGACATGGAGCTGCGCGGCGCGGGCGACCTCCTGGGTGCCGAGCAGAGCGGCAACGTCTCCGCCGTGGGCCTCGAGCTCTTCGTTCAGATGCTGGAAGAGGCCGTGGCCGAGCTGCGCGGCGAGCCCGTCGTGCACGACCTCGACCCCGAGCTCACCCTGGACCTCGAGCACTATTTGCCCGACGATTACGTCTCGGACGTCGGCTTGCGCCTGTCTTTGTACAAGCGCTTCTCCTCGGCGGACGACGAAGACGCCGTGGCCGACATCGCAAGCGAGATGGAAGACCGCTTTGGGCCGCCGCCGCCACCTGCCCTCGCCTTCGTGCGCGCCATGGCGCTCAAGCCGCCGCTGCGCGCGCTACGAGCGCTCGGTTGTGAAGCCACGCAAAGCCGCGTCACGCTGCACCTGAGCCAAGACACGCCGCTGGACCCCGCAAAGGTGATCAAGCTGGTGCAGGCTGGTCAGGGCTATCAGTTCACCCCCGACCTGCGCCTGTCGCGTCGCTTCAGCACGCCCGGCGGCGGTGACGCGGTGGATCGGGTGCGCAGCGTGCTCTCCGAGCTGCTATCGCTACGCGTGCCCGTAGGCCATGCGTGAACGGAATGCGTGAACGAAACTGGAAAGGAACGCCCCATGTCCCTCGAAATACACCTCGACGCGATCTTCGATGCCGATCGCAAGCTGCGTAGCTCCGAGACCTCGCTCCTGCGCTCCGAGCCGGGGCAAGTCGCGCGGCTGCTGGCGAGCGCGGTCGAGGCCGCCAAGCAGCTGTCCGACCGCCCGGAGGCCGAAATGCGGCTGTCCCGTCTTGCGGACCTGTGCGCGCAGGTGCCATCGGCCGCGATGGTGGAGGCACTGATTCAGATCCTCGACGACGAGAGCCCGAGCGTGCGCGTGCAGGCGGCTGAGGCGTTGGTCGACGTGGCCTACGACCGCTACGCCGAGGTGGCCCGGGCGATCGAGCGCGCGGTCGAGCGAGGGCAGGCCAACAACGCCCTGCGCGAGCTGCCGTGGGTGGTGGCCGAGGTGGCCGAGCCGAGCGCGACGGCACTCCTCAAGCGCTTTCTCGCGCACGCCGACGCGGAGGTGGTGGGTTCCGCCATCGAGGCACTGGCGTCCTTGGGCGACCCGAGCGCGGTGCCGGCGCTGTCCAAGCTCAAGGACGACACCCGCGAGGTCACGATCGACGACGGCGACGAGGAGATCACCGCCACGCTCGGCGAGCTGGTCCGCGAGGCGATCGACACGCTCGGCCAGTGAGCCAGCCGCGGCCTCGCGCCCGCGCCCGCGACGACGCCAGGCTGCGCGGCCTGGTGCGGCCCGCCCTACGCCCTCGGGCGCGCCGCGAGTGCGTTTCCAAGCGGATTTCCGCTGCGAGCACTATTGAGCACCAGCTCGGCTCGCGGTAGGTCATAACGACAGGTCGGTGCCAGGTCGCAGGAAGATCGCGGGAATTTGGGTTGGAGCCGGTGCGCAGGTGAGCCGCTTGGGCGGCGTGCTAGCACCCTAGTGGGAGAGGGCAAACGATGCATCAGCTTGGAAGTGAACGGCAGCGCGGAATGCTCCGCGTGGTGAGTGTGGGCGTGGTCGCGTTGTGGATGTGCGGCTGCGGCGGCACCTCCGATACGTCGCGACACCAGACCGGCACGGGGGGCACGGCCGGGGTCGGTGGGGCCGGCAGCGGCGGACACGCGGGCAGCAGCGTCGCGGGCAGCGGCGGGCACGCTGGCCAGGCAGGCACGACGAGCAACGCCGGCACGGGCGGCGGCGCGGGCATCAGCGTCGGCATGGCGGACGCCGGCACGACTGCCACGGGCAAGCCAGCGTTCAACGCAGGCACCGAGCCCAATCGCAACAACGTGGCTCCGGGCGACATCTGCGACCGTCTGTCGGAGATTCAGTGCGCCGGCGAAGAGCACTGCTGTGACAACCCCGGCCGCAGTCGAGCCGACTGCAAGACCGCCATGCTGGCTGGCTGCAGGAACACCGTGGCACTCGACGCCATCGCGTCCGACCCGATCACCGGCTTCGACGCCGCCTACGCCGCCACCAGCTTCACGCAGTTCGAGCAGATGGCCTCGATGTGCGATCCGAGCGTGGCCTCGTGGGGCACGACAGTGAACGGTCTGCGCGGTATCCTGAAAGGCACGCGTGCGCAGGGCAGCAACTGCGCGCCACCGGCAGGCACCACGCTCAAGGATACCGCCGCGATCGGCGCAGCGCTGGCATCGTGCACGAACAGCGAGACCACCGCGTGTCTCACGACGAACGCCATCACCTGGAAATGTTCGCGCAGGAACGGCAGCGGAGGCGCGTGCATCACCGATCTGAACTGCACCGATGGCCTCTACTGCGACAACCCGGCCATGAATTTTGGCAAGTGCGCGCCGCGCAAAACACCAGGCGCCGCCTGCGGGACCCCCAACGAGTGCGCGTCGCTGTTCTGCAAGGGCGGCAAGTGCACCGACCCCGGCGTGCAGGCAGCCTACTGCCTGAAAAACTGAGCGCCCGACGGCAACGACGCAGTTGCGACGCAGCTCAGAGCGGCCACTGCGGACTGGCAAACACGTTGCGATCCGCGGTGGTCTCTGTCTTGAGCGCCAGGAAGAGCGCCGAGTAGAGCAAGGTTCCGAGCGGCAAGCTGGCGACGAAACCCACGCCGCAAGCGAAGAGCCCCAGGCACGCGAAGATGCCCGCGACGACGCTGACGCCGAGCACTGCCCAGCGCCGCCCGGAGACGATGGTCCAAGAGCTACGCATCGCAGACCAGGCCGTGGCATTGGGATCGGCGACGAGCGAGATCTGCGCGAAGACGAAGCCCAAGCCCACGTAGACCGTGGGCGGCGCTGCGACCAACGCAACCAGCCCGACGAACCACAGCTGCGAGGCACCGGCTTTCCAGGCTGCGAGCCCGAACGCCCCGAGCAGCGCACCGAACGCGGCGTACGTGATGCAGAGCTGCAGCAGCGCCTCGGGCAGCCGGCGCAGGCGTGCGAGCGCGGCGACCAAGCTGGCGGGTCTGCCCTCGAGCACATCGAGCGACAGGCCGAAGAGGCTCAGCTCCATGCACAGCTGCAACACGCTGGTGACGACCTGCGGCGCAGCCTGGTGCAGCGCAAGCGCAAGCCAACCTCGTCCTACGCTCGGGGCGCGTGTGGAAAACAGGATGAACGCGAACATGCTGCCGTAGACCAGACACAGCCCAGCGCCTGACAGCAGCACGAACAGCCCCCAGTGCTGTTTCCAGCGCGAGAGGCTGAGGCTGATCAGCCCGTCGAGCGACCAATGGTCGCGCGAATAGGGGAACGGGCCGGCCGCGGCGGTGCGCACGCGACACGAAAGGCAGAGCGTGGTGCTCTGAGCCTCGCGACAGCGCTCGCAGGTGTAGTTGCCGCAGCGCGAACACGTCGCGTACGCGACGACGTCGGGATGGATTGCACAGCGCGCGGCTGCGCCTGCGGGCGTTGCATCGGGCCGTGTGGGTGGCTCGGTCATGACGCTCAGTTCCGCCGGATGGCGCGCAGCTTCGCGGCGTGCGCGCGGTCGCGCTCACGCTGCAAGAGCGACGGGTAGTCGATGCTCTCCGGCATGTCGAAGCGCGGCTGCGCAGGCAGCTCGAGCTTGCGCAGCTCGATGCCGAACGCCAGGAGTGTGGGCGTGGCGGTCGCGAACTCACTGCGGGTGGCCGAGGCCAGCGCGGCGGCCAGAGACTGCTCCGCAGCGCGACTCACGCAGCCGCGCTGCGCGAGTTGCACGAAGCTCGCGACCAGTGCCTCGGGCGAGAAGGCTTCGTCGATCACGAGCTCGGCCGCCACGCGCAGCGCGGCCTTCGCATCGATCGCGCCCATCTCGAGCAGCACGAGCGCGGGCTGAAAGTAGTTGTAGAACGGACACACGCGCGCACCGTAATCGGTGAAGCGGTCGAGAGGGGAAACGCGATCGAGGTGAATGAACACGCGCAGGCAGTGGTCGCGGTGCGGCAAGTTGGCGGCCATACGCAAGAGGCGCGGTGCCTCGTCGGCCGTGACCGCCGCTTGCTCCAGCACGCGCCGCAACACATCCACGCTGACGCTCCCCGCGCACAGGTCCGCATAGAGCGAGTACACGAAGGCATCGGTCTCGGCGTCGTCACCGAACAGAATCTCGTCGGCCTGCGCGGGCATGGTCTCGCGCGAGCCCAGCAACGCGCCGAGCTTGTAGCCGACCTGATCGCGCAGGAAGCCGAAGCGGCCGCGCAGCAGATTCTTGAGGCTCGGCTTGAGGGTCAGGCTGTCCCAGCGAATGCCATCGAGACGCAGCTTCGCCTCGAGCACGCGGCGCATCTGCTCGGGGCTACCCGACAGGATGTACACGCCCAACGGGCCCGTCGCGCGCAGCTCGCGCAGCAGCGCCGCGGCACCTGGCACGGTGTGCTTGTCCTTGGCACGCTCGAACGCGCGCGTGACCAGATCACGCAACGTGTCGAACTCGGTGCGCAGGTAAGTCTTGTCGAGGTCCCAGCGGTAGACCACGCGGCCGCGGTCGACGCTGCGGCCGAGCGCTGTGCCCGGGTGCTCCACGTGGCCAGGCTAGCACGCGGCTGCCGCTCCCGCGCAGGAAGCTACAGCCGCTGAGGTGGAGAAGCGCGAGGCCATCCGCTAGGCTGTGAGCGTGTCCACCTCCAAAGGCACCGACCTGCTCGTGCTCGCAGCGCACGCACCCGAGCTGGTTGGGTTGCGCGGCACGCTGGGCAGCTCGCTCGCGGGCGTGGTGCGCGGGCTGCGAGTGGTCTGTGCCACCGTGGGCGTGGGCATGCCCGTGGCCGGCGCAGGTGCGATGCGTCAGCTGCGCGAGGTCAAGCCCAGAGCGGCGCTGCTCATCGGCTCGTGCGGGGTCTATCCGAAACAGGGCGAACACGCGCCGCTGGACCTCGTCGTGCCCGACAAGATCGCGCTGATCGACCCGACGGTGCTCGGCGGCAAGGCGGCGTTCCCTGCGCCGATGCAGACCCTGATCGAGCCGGACTCCGAGCTCTGCCATGGGCTCGCGACCGGCGAGCACGACGTGCATCGCGGCTGCGTGGCGACCACGCTCTCCATCACCATCGACGACGCGCTGGCCAGTCGGCTCGGGCGCAAGAGCGGCTGCCAGACCGAAAACCTGGAAGCGTTCTCGGTCGCGCTCGCGTGTGCCGCGGCCGACGTGCCGTTCGCAACAGTGCTGGCAGTCACCAACAGCGTGGGCAGCCGCGGCCGCCAGCAATGGAGCAAGCACCAGCGCAAGGCCGCCGAAGGCTGCGGCCGGCTCGTGCTCGACTGGATCCACCGCGGCGCGCGCGGACTGCCTGCACGCTGACCTGAGCATTCATCGCAAGCTGCCGGGGCGCTTGGGTCGGCAGGTCGCTCCCGGGCTCGGAGAGTATCCTCGGCACTACTGCCGCACGGCTTCGCACAAGGCGCGGCGGGCCTGCGAAACGAGCCCGGGAGCGACCCGCCCTCCCGACACGCCCCGGCCGGTTGCGATCAGTGCACAGCACGCTGACACCGCGGCCGTCGCGCGCCCTACAAGCGCCGGTCGATGCAGGCAGCCAGCTGCGCGAAGGTCTTGACGTCGCGCAGCTCATAGTCGGGGATCTCGACGTCGAAGTGCTGCTCGAGCTCGCTGAGCAGCTCGAGCACACGCATGCTGTCGATGCCGAGGCTCTCGAACACGTCGCGGTCCGCGGCGAGCGTGGCCACGTCTCGCTTGAAGCGACGCGCTGCCAGCGCCATGAGCTCGTCTACCGTAGTTGCCATCGGGTTCTCGGGCAGGGATCAGAGCGGATGCCGGCGGGATCGTCAAGCACTGCGCGTGGGCGGGCTCGCTCCCGTTCCCAGCTTTCTCCGCCGCGCGCTGTTGTTGCCGCACAGCGATCGATGGCAGCCTGCTCCCCGAGGTCCCCACCATGAAAGCGCTGTGCTTCGAAGCTGGTCGACTCGAGCTGCGCGAGCTTCCCGTGCCCAAGCGCGGCCCGGGCGAAGCGCTGATCCGCGTGCGCATGGCAGGCATCTGCAACACCGATCTCGAGATCGCGCGCGGGTATATGAGCTGGAGCGGCGTGCTCGGCCACGAATTCGTCGGCGTGGTCGAGGAAGCCGACGACAGCTCGCTGATCGGCACGCGCGTCGCCGGCGAGATCAATCTCGCTTGCCACGACTGCGACATGTGTCGGCGCGGCCTGGCACGCCACTGCCGCAAACGCAGCGTGCTCGGAATCCTCGGCAAGGACGGGTGCTTCGCGCAGTACCTGACACTGCCGATCCAGAACCTGCACCGCTTGCCGGATGGGCTGAGAGACCGCGCGGCCTGCTTCGTGGAACCCGTGGCCGCCTGCTATCAGATCCTCGAACAGGTCTTCGTCGATCAGCGCGATCGGATCGCCGTGCTCGGCGACGGCAAGCTCGGCCAGCTGGTCGCGCGTGTGCTGCGCGAGGCGGGAGCCGAACTTACGCTCGTGGGCAAGCATGCGCGCAAGCTCGAGCTGGCGCGCTCAGTCGGCATCGCCACCGCCAGCGCCTCCGACTTGCCCGCGCACGCTTTCGACACGGTGGTGGAAGCCACAGGCTCGGCCTCGGGGATGGAGCTCGCGCTCTCGCTCTTGCGCCCGCGCGGCACGCTGGTGCTCAAGAGCACCTACCACGGAAAGTTGTCGCTCGACGCCGCGCCGATCGTGATCGACGAGCTCACCGTCATCGGCTCGCGCTGCGGTCCGTTCGAACCGGCCATCTCGGCGCTGAGCGCCGGCTGCCTTTCGCCGGAGCCCCTGATCGACGCCGTGTTCCCGCTCGACGATGCCGTGGCCGCCTTCCGCAAGGCAGAGGAGCCCGGCGTGATGAAGGTGCTGCTGGCCATGCCCGAAGTCGCGGGGTCGGTGTAGACTGCGGGGCACCATGGGACCTCTGCACGGGCTCAAAGTCGTAGAGTTGGTCGGGCTGGGGCCGGGCCCCTTCGCCGCGATGTTGCTCTCGGACATGGGTGCGCAGGTCATTCGCATCGATCGCGCCGATCGCGTGCGCCAGCTGAGCCCGCAGCTCGCGCAAACGCCATCGCTCGACCTGCTCGCGCGCGGCCGGCCGAACGTGGGTGTCGATCTCAAGCATCCCGAGGGTGTAGTCTGCGTGCTACGGCAAACGCTGCATCGCTGGAAGGCAAGCCGGGAGGTCGTGATGGGCGTAGTTCGTATGGGTGGCGCTCTTGCACTTCTATCGATGGCTGCGCTGGCCGGACTCGGAGCGTGCAGCGCGGCCCACACCACCGCCGGAGCTGCGGCTGCGGTCGGTTCAAAGGCAGGCACTGCGTGCGCGCCGGAGAACGTAACGCAGTCATGCAGCTGTGCCGACCAAGCCAACGCCCCCGGTCGCCAGGTCTGCACTAACGGCAAATGGTTGGCGTGCCAGTGCGCGGCGCTCACCAGCACGGGTCC
>DASVHQ010000337.1:0-3858 GCA_036382515.1 Polyangiales bacterium
CACCCATATCACCATCGCGTTCGCGATCCGCCGCTTCGGAGTAGTGCTGCACCAACGCAGTGAACGGTCTGGGCGCAGCCAGAGCCTGTTGCGCGATCACCAACGCCTCCTCGCGAGTACGTCGAGTGGGCGCCCACGGCGTATTGCCGGTACTGGGCAGGTACGGAATCAGGACGTGTCGGCCGGCAAGTTGTTCCGGGCGCGGTGGCAGCCGCCAGCTCAAGACGTAGAAGCCGAGAGAGGTCTCTATGACGCCGGTGGTATTACCTCGCCCAACAGCCTGGAGCGCGTCTAGGAACGACGCCGAGAACTGTGAGGCGCGCACGCCGCCCAGTGAAGCGCCGCGCTCTCGGGTCAGGGGATCGTCAGAGTAGCGCAGAGCCAGTTGGTCGAAGTGATCGGGGTCGCGGGCCGCTTCGGCTGCGGCTGTCTGCGCGATCTTCAGCGCTTCGGTTCGCGATCGCTTGGGCGGTGGCCGGGACACATCCCAAGTCAACTGAGTCGGGGAAGGGATGCCTCCGTCGAGTTGACTGTGATCATGCAGGACCACGATACGCGACACCCAGAGCACGACCCGATCAAGCTCGTCGAACGTCGCCAAGCGCCATCTGCCTCGCGGGTAGTGAGCGACAGTTCCAGCTGGCGGCGGCTGCGTCTGCCCCGCAGCGGCGGCTGCGGGCAGCACGTCGTGCGAGGAACGGCAGCCAAGCAGCGCGGCGCTTGCGCACAGCGCGAGGCAAAGCCAGCCGCGACGCGCAGTGCGGTGCGTTTGCGTGTCGATGACTGTCATGCTCACAACCCTTATGCCAACTGGCTCAACCAAGAACCGGCCACGATCGCTGCGAATGCTGGCATCGCCGCGCCGATCCCTCGTTTCACTTGCCGCCGCTGATGCACGAACCGGACCATGTACAGGCCGGCGCAACGGACGCACCGCACGGGTCGCCTGGCGGGCAGCCCGCGCACGGTGGCGGTGAACGCAGCGATAGCTTCGCGTGCTGCCGGGCGGCAGCTACGGCTGTGCGCAGCGGGCGACGCACGTGTCAGTCGCCTCGCGGAGGTGTGTCAATCGATCTCCGTTGCGGGTCAGTCACCTCATGAGCGCAGCTCGCTCGACTCGCTAGGGCATAGCCGGCGCGTCGCGAGCGGAAAGCCAGTGGCATCATTGTTGCAAGGTCGGCACGCAGCCGCGCCGGCTCAGCAGGCCTGAGTCACGCAGCGCACCTATGACAGCTTTCTCTTCAACATCACGACCGGCCGAACGCGAGCCCAGCGCTGGCGCCGCAGTGAGTCGCGCGCCGCGCATCGTGCACGGAGCTACGCTGCGCGTTGCGCTGGTCGCTGGCTGCGCGTGCTGGCTGCTTGCCGCGTGGCCGACGAACAAGCGCACGCCAGCAACGGATGGGCAGGGGCGAAAGCATCGGTCTTCCATCGGCGCAGCGACGGACCAAGGGAGCGTTGCGCCGCCGCTGCGCTCAGGACCCGCCCCGCGCGTCGCCGTGTCCACCAAGGCCCCGGCGCCGACGCCGGTTCGCGCGGCGCTGCTGGGCGGGCACGCGTCGGCCCCTGCGCTTCCGCCGCCGACCATCGCGCCACCGCCGTTGGTCGAGGGCGCGACGCGCGACAAATTCCTCGCACAAGTGTGGGCCGACGGTGAGCCCGACCCGCAGTGGACTCAAGAGCTCCAGACGCAGCTCGCGGATGCCGCGCAAGCGGCGTCCGTACGCCCCGAGTCGCTAGTGGTGAACTGCGCAACGCAGCTGTGCCGCGTCGACATCGCTATGACAGACCACAGCGACGCGGAGCGCCTCGCCGGCTTCACCGGCGGTCGTGTCGGCAACTTCACGCTCACGAATCTGCAGATGGACGAGGGCGCTTTTCACGCCACAGCGTACGTGGCCCGCGTCGGTGATTCGCTTCCCGATCCTGCGTCTGCTGCAACCAGCGGAGAATGACCCATGCGCAGCATGCGCGGCGCTTGCACCGCCGTGGATGCAATCGGCGCTCGTACGGGGTCGTGGCGTCTACGCGCCGATCACGCGGGGTAGCAGGTGTCCGCGCCGGACGACTTCGGACTTCACCCTTCACCACCATGCGCTACGCATCGATCGCGCTCTGCGCGTCCACACACCGCGGAAGTCGACTGATGGCTTCCAACCGACGGTCGGCGATGGTCGCCGACGGTTGGCAGGCGCGCCGGGGGCGCGCGCACGCGTATGGTGCGACGCGTGACTCCGACCGTCGGCCGACCGTCGCTGCCCCTCGGGCGGCCGCGCTTCGTGTGGCGGAGGCGGGAGGTGGGGCATCTAGGATCAATGCCGATCGCTTAGCGCGCTAAGCGATCGAATCGCCGGCCGACCATCGCCAACCATCGGCCGGCGACGCACCGCACCGCCGCGAGCCCGCGCTCAGTGCCCGTTCGTCTTGTAGCGCACGACGTACGCCGACCCAAAGCCCGGCACGGTGGTGGTGGCTGGCATCAGCGGGTCAGGTGTCAGCTGTTCGGGCAGGCCTTCGCCAGCATAGGCTCCGTAGTTGCGAGCTAGGGTGCAGTCGTCGCCGACGTCGCACAGGCCGTTCTCGGTCGGGATGCCCACGATGGTCTCGAATGCGTAGTCGAGAAAGAGCGAGCTGCAGTGGGTGCCGTCCCAGTTCGGGGTGAACAGTTGCGACTGACATGCGTAGGCCGATGCGACCGACCAGGTGTGGGTGAGGACGTGGCTCGCTTTGACCATCTCCGAAAGCGGTGGGTTGCCGAGCGGATCGGCGAGCACACTGGAGAGAGTCACGCTCCAGTCCCAGATCGCGCAGCGATCGCCGGATGCGCAGCGACCGCGCGCAGAGATGCCGCCGTGGCCGGCGCGTCCCCAGTGTCGCTCGGACGCGCTGAATGAGGACCAATCCTGGATGGCGGAGTAGTCGATAGAGCCCGTGCCATCGACCGCGCCGCTGTTGGCCGCGTCGGCCGAGCTGAGCTGCCCGAACAGTGCGCCGCTGAGCGTGGTCAGAGGCGTGACTGCCGCGGTGGAGGTGCCTGACGCGGTGCAGCCGGTGTCGAGGCCCGGCGAGCTCAAGCCCTGCGCCGTGATGCAGCCGTCCGAGACTTTGAGGGAGAGTGTGCCTTCGAAGCTGTTTGGGTCACCATCCACGCGCACGGCCGCATCGTTGTCGATGCTCACGAGGTTCCGTACGGCCGTTTGCGTGGCGCCGCTCGTGATCCACAGGCCGTTCAGGTTGTCGGTGGCGAGTGTGTTGACGATCAACGTGTTGATCGCTGCGCTGCCCGTGCTCACGCCTGTTCCGCCGCGCGGAGGGGCCAGCGTTAGTGCGGGCGTGATGCCTGGAGGAATCCATGGGTCCATAAGGTGAAAGTCCTGAAGCGGTAGAAGATCGAAGCCGCATAGCTTGGGTGACACGCGCAAGCGTGAAGCTCACCGACAAAACCCCGCTAGGCGGGGCGAGCGAGCACACGGGCCGCAACGATGAGTGAACGTCCGGTAGAGACCTCGAAAAAAGCGAACCCCGGGAGCCGAGCCGGCGCCGGTACGGCGAAGGCAACAGTGTCCATCGAAAGCGATCTGAGGTGGACATCTCCTGGCGGGGCAAAGGACGGCAGCACGTGTGCAAGGCCATGGATGGAAACAGGGAAGGACGCTGTCCCCGCGAAGAAAACTCGCGGAAGCAAGGTAGGCGCGCAAGTCGAGAGACGAAGCGCGTCGAAGGCCAGCGTCTGACGGATGGGCTCGTAGTAGCGACGAAGCGGGGTAATGCCCGTGGAGCCAAGGGGCCCTGCCGGAGGCATTCTGAGGGAGAAGCGAGGCACGCGGGATGATAAAGCCCACGATTACATTGCAGGAG
>DASVHQ010000338.1:0-11735 GCA_036382515.1 Polyangiales bacterium
CAGCCAGCCTGCCCAGGCGCTTGCGAGATGGAAGTTGGCGAGCTCCGCAGACTCGAGCAGTGGGCCCTGCAGAAAGTCGCTGTCGCCCACCACGATCAGCCGGCCACCCGTCTTGTGTTGCGTGTCGAGCTCGCCCTTGCCGACTTGCAGCGCCACGGCCAGCGCCACGGGGCCGGGGATGTCGCCGGGGCCCTGCTGTGGCTGGCTGCCCTGCTTCACCTCGCCGATGGCGGTCTCGCCAAAGGCCTTGTCGCTGGTGCGCATGAGAATCTCGACACCGGGGTGCTCCCCCGTAGGCGCCACGCTTCGGGCCAGAGTCATGAACACGCGCGCGGCGTGCTGCATGGCGCGGGTGGTCACGTGATCCCCGAACTCGGTCACCACGAACTCGGCGGCGTTCGGCGAGAGCAAGCGATCCTGGCTCAGCTCGAGCACGAGCGAGCGATCGACGCGCACGCCCAGGTCGTGCAACGGGTCCTCGAAGCCCGTGACCGCGACTTGATCGAGCTGGATCACGGGATCGAGCGCGAGCAAGAGATTGCCGCCGGCCCGTAGGTAATCGAACAGGGTCTTCGCCTCCGCCGCGCTGAACGCGCGCAATGGGCCGAGCACGAACACGGCGTCGCAGCCCGCGGGCACGGCGCGCTGGCCGAGCGTGTCGAACGCATCCCAGGTGATGTTGTCGTGGTGCAGCCCCGACTTGAAGCCGGCGAGCGAGCGCTCGGCGCTGTCTTCCAGGCTCCACTCGCCGTGGCCCTTCGTCACGCAGACCTTGGTGGCGCGGCCGGCGGTGACCTGAGCGATGGCGCCGGTCAGCGCTTGCTCGGACTTGATGTGCACTTCTTGCTGCCCGTCCGGCTCGCCGGGCAGGCTCATGTCAGTTGCCACCAGATCTTCGCGGTTGACGTGCCAGTTCTTGTCGCCGCTGACCACGACAGCGGCCACGTCGGCGCGGGCTTCGCCGGTCTCGATCACGCCAGCTGCGATGCCGAAGCGCTGCGCGAGCAGCTTGAACTGTGCAGCGTCACGGTCCGGGTCCACGTGGTGCACCCGCACGCGCTGCGTGACCGCGGTGTAGCGCTTGAGCAGCTCGTCGGTGGAGGCGTAGCTCTGCTCGCCGCGCGACATGAACACGTAGATGTCGATGTCCTTGCCGAGGCCGCGCAGCACCTCCTTGGACTTCGGCGAGAGCGTGAACATGCCCTGCGAGGTCCAATCGAAGCGCTGGTAGTGGCGGAACGCGAGGTAGTTGACCATCACCACGATGGCCAGCACGAACAGCGCCGAAGCGCTGCCGGCTGCGGTCTTGAGCAAGCGGCGTTCGCCGGCCGAAGAGCCCGCGTGCGGCGTGGGCGTCTGTGGTTTCACCTGCATCAGTTGCCTCGCCCGGATGAAAGTGCCCGCACGGACAGGAAGAGCGCTGCTGCGGCGATGCTGGCGTCGTAGACCAGATAGCGCGTGTCGACGATGCCCTTGGAGAACGCGGCCATCTGCGTCCACAAGCCGAGGTACTCGAAGATCGCGCGCATCTCGTCGCCGACGTTCGCGTAGCCGGCCAGGCCGAGCACGAAGAGCCCGCCGAGCACCAGGAACGTCAGCATCGCCGCGACGATCTGGTTGCGCGCGATGGCGCTCATGAACAGCCCGACGGCCATGTAGAAGACGCCGACGGAAAACAAGCCGAGGTAGGTGGCGCCGATGGCACCCCAGTCGACCGTGTTCTTGCCGGCGCGTGCGACGAGCCACACGTACGAGAGCGTGGGCGCCCACAGCACGCACCAGAAGGTCAGCGCCGCGAAGTACTTGCCGAGCACGACCGACACCTCGCTGACGGGTGCAGTGAGCAGCGGCTCGATGGTGCCCGACGAGCGCTCTTCTGCGAGCAAGCGCATGGTCATGACGGGCGTGAAGACCAACAGCGGTAGATAGAAGAGCGTGGTGCCACCGAAGAACGCGGTGAGCAGGTTGCTCTCGGCACCGCCCGGCTGCTGCGCGAACACCAGCGCCAGGATGTAGAATACGATGCCGAAGAAGAGCAGCCACACCGTCATGACGACGTAGGCGATCGGCGAGACGAAGAACGAGAACACCTCGCGCTTGGCGATGGTCCACACGGCGTTCATGAGCTGACTCCCGCGTCGGGGCTCGAAGGCGTCGCCGCTGGCTCCGTGGGCTGGGCGTCCACGGCGGCGTGATCTGCAGTGGTCAAGCTCGCGAACACATCCTCGAGCGAGGTCTGTTCACGACGCAGCTCGCGCAGCGTGCAGCCCACGGCGGCGACCGCTGCGAACACAGCCTCGGCCACGTCGCCGCTCTCGACTTCGAGGCGGTAGCGCAGGAGCGGTGCGCCGCCCTGCCCATCCATCACGGCGGTGTCGAGGATGGCTCGCACGCCGGCGGCAGTCTTGAGCGCGGCATCGAGGGTCTCACGGGGCCCGCGGGTCTCGACGACCAGCGCCTGCCGGCCCTCTTGCGCGATGCGTAGCTGCGCGGGCGCGCCCTCACCCACCAGCTGCCCCTTGTGGATGATCAGCACGCGGCCGCAGGTGGACTCGACCTCGGGCAGGATGTGCGTCGACAGCAGCACGGTCTTCTGGCCCGCCATGCCACGGATCAGGTCACGCACCTGGCGAATCTGGTTGGGGTCGAGCCCGGCGGTCGGCTCGTCGAGCACGAGCAGCGGGGGATCGGCCACCAGCGCATCGGCCAAGCCCACGCGCGACCGGTAGCCCTTGGAGAGCTGGCCGATGATGCGGTAGCGGACATCGGTGATGTTCGCCAGCTGCAGCGAGGCATCCACGCGTGACTTCAACGCCGCCCGGCGCACGCCCTTGAGGCTGGCGCGGTAGCGCAGGTACTCGTCCACGCGCATCTCCCCGTAGAGCGGTACCGATTCGGGCATGTAGCCGATCAAGCGGCGGGCCTCGATCGGGTGCTCGATCGCGTCGATGCCCCCCACCCGGATGGTTCCGTCGGTCGGGGTCAGGTAGCCGGTCAGCATGCGCAGCGTGGTGCTCTTGCCCGCGCCGTTGGGGCCGAGGAAGCCGATCACCTCGCCCTGCTTGACCGAGAACCGGATGTTCTTGACCGCCAGGCGGTCGCCGTACGCTTTGGTGAGGTTGTCGACTTCGATCACGAGCGAGCCTCCAGGCTCTTGGGCGGTCGTACCGCGCCTGCCAGTCGGCCGCGCGGACGATGTGGTCGTGTGGCAACGCCGGCAGGCAGACAAGACGGGCCGGCCCCGAGCTGCGAGCGGGCGAAGTAGCCGATGCTCACAGACGGCGCAAGATCAACCGGGCCGGCGCCCGATGCTTCCGCGCCCGCCAATTTCCTGATGCGTGTCCAGTCGATCTTTGAATCATCAATGATTCCTGTGCCGCGCGCGAACCCTGATGCGCCGCGGACGATCTGGCTGTGAATCCCCGGGCGCAGCGCCGCAACGGATAGGCTGGAGCGTGCGCGTGATATCGTCCACAGCGGCTTTGGGGCCCACGACCAGCTGGCTGCGCCGGCGGGCAGAGCCAGAGCTGCAAGCCATCATGGACCCCCTGGACCCCCTTGTGCGGCGCGCCCAAGCCGGCGACGAGCGCGCGCTGCACGAGCTGTTCGTGCGCCACCGGCAAGACGTGGCGCGCATCGTGTTCCGGGCGCTGGGCCCGGACGGCGACGTCGACGACGTCGTCCAGGACGCCTTCATCCAGATCTTCCGCTCGATCGGGCGCTTTCGCGGCAACTCGAAGTTCAGCACGTGGCTCTACCGGGTGGTCACGAACGTGGCCCGCATGCACTTGCGCAGCCGGCGCGCGCGTCCGCAGATCGCAAGTGGCGTCGCGCCGGAGGACGCCAAACCCGCGAGCCTCGCGGACGGTCCCGAACAGGAGGCCGAGCGCCACGCTCGGCTGCGTGCGCTGTATCGCCAGCTCGATCAGCTGAGCGAGAAGAAGCGCACGGTCCTGGTGCTGCACGACTTCGAGGGGCTGTCGCCGGCCGAGATCGGCGAGATCGTCGAGGCCCCCGTGCTCACCGTCCGCACGCGCCTGTTCTACGCCCGCAAGGAGCTGTACGCCGCGCTCGCCACCGACCCGGTACTGGCCGAGGTTGCGGAGCAAGTGCGGGAGGCCGCGTCCGGCGGCGCAAACGCTGGCAAGCGCGCAGGGAGCGAGCCGTGATCGCGTCGCGCGCACACGAGCCGAAGCTGCGGGCGCTCGAAGCGCTTCAGGCGCAGCGCCTGTCCGCCGCCGGGCGCGCACGCCTGCGGCGCCATCTCGAGCGCTGCGAGCTCTGTGAGACGACCTTGCGCGGCTTGCGAGTCCACACGCAGCTGACGGCGGCGGTGCGCGCGAGCGCCCCGCAGGTCGACTTTGCACGCATGGAGCTCGCCATGCGTCAGCACGCTCGCGCGGCCGCACGGCGTTCGCGGCTGACGCGCTTCGCGCTGCCCGCCGCAGCCGTGGCCGTGGCGGCGGCCGTGCTCCTAGTGCTGATGCTGCGTCCGACGCAGCGCACGCCGCAGCCGCTGGCGCGCCCCGCTGCCGTGCAGAAGGTTTCCCCGGCGCAGCCCGAGGCCGCAAGCGTCGTGGCCATGCTGACGGCGCTGCGCGGAACGGCGACCGTCGTGGGTACGGATGGCTCCGAGCAACGCCTCACGCTCGATCGGCCGGTGCGCGAGGGCGAGCGCATCGCGCTGGCCGCCGACGCCGAGGTGCACGTGCGCCTTGGTACGGACACGGCGATGGCGCTCGGTCCAGCCGCGCGCGTGGGCCTGCAGCGCTTGCGCGAGCACGAGACCTTCATCGACCTGCTCGAGGGCAGCGTGACGAGCCAGGTGCGGCACCTGCAGCCTGGCGAGCGCTACGTGGTGCACGCGCTCGGCTACGCCGTGAGCGTGGTGGGCACGCACTTCTCGGTGTCGGTGGACGACGACCAGCTGCACGTTGCGGTCGAGCAGGGCCACGTCGTGGTGACCGACGCGCAGGACCGAGTCGTGGGGGACGTCATCGGGCCCGGCTCGTTCGAGGTCGCGACCGGGACACGCGCGGGCATCGACGCTGCGTTGGTGAAGCCGCGTGTGGCCGGTGTGCCCGGCACGGCTTGGCCCGCGCTCAGCTTGCCGCAGTGGCCGAGCGTCGCGACCTGGCAAGTGGACGGCAGCAGCTTCGCCGCCAGCGGCCAGCTGGCGATGCGCGTGCCGGCCGGTGACGTCACGTTGACCGCGCAGCTCACGGACGGCCGGCTTCGCAAGACGCTGGTGCGTGTGCCTGCGGAGGGCTTGCGCGTCGAGGAAGATGTGTTGCGGCGGCTCTTGCGAGCCAACGACGACGAGGCGCGTGAAGCTGGCACGCTGAAGCCGGACGCGATCATGAGCGTCGTGCAGGCCGGCCTGCCGGGGCTGCAGCGCTGCTACGAGCTCAGCTTGAAGCAGCGGCCCGACGTCAGCGGTCGGCTCACGCTGCGCATCGCGGTCGACGCCGCTGGCCGGGTCACCCGGGTCACGCCGCGTGGCGACGCCGGTGGCGTGCCCGAAGACCTCGTGACCTGCATCCGGACAGGCGCGGAGCGCTGGCGCTTTCCGCCGCCGGGCGCGAGCGGGATCACGTTTGACGCCCCGATCCGCCTGAGCCACCAGCACTGAGTGATCAAGCGCGACGCTGCGACCGCGTCAGGTTCGTTGCACTCGCCGCTTATTCGCGAGGCTGCGGCCGCCGCGGCTACCATGACGGCGCGATGGCTCGCACTGCACCGCAAGGGCGGAGGTTCGCCCGTGGCCTGTTCTACCTCGCGTCACTCGCGGGCGGGGCGCTGCTTGCCCACCTGACCGGACCCGCGCACGGCGCGAGCAGCCCACGCTCCGGGGGCCGTGTAGGCGTGCCGCTGACGGCGGCGCTCGGCCCCGAGCTCGCGCACGCAGCCGCCGCCGAGCCGAGCGCGCGTGAGCCAGCCGTGGCGCCGGCTCACGCCCGGCCGGCGCAGGCACTCAGCGCCGCGCTGCCGTCAGGTGCCGCGCCGACCGAGCCAACCCGCGTGCGCGGCAGCGCAGACTACCGCGACGGGTTGATCATCGACGGCGCCACCGCCCACCGCTTGATTCTCTTCAGCTTCGACGATGGCCCCGATCAGCGCCTGACGCCGCTCTTACTCGATCGGCTCGACGCGGTCGGCGTGAAAGCGGTGTTCTTCCTGACGGCGAGCCGCATCGCAGGCACAGGCGCGCGGGAGCGTGCGCAGGCCGACCTTGCGCGCGAGATACTTGCGCGCGGACATCTGATCGGCAGCCATACCGTGGACCATCTGCAGCTGCCATTGCTCGACGACGCTGCGGCGCTCGATCAGGTCGCAGGCGCCGAGGACATTTTCAGCCGCGTGCTTGGCTTGCGACCGTCGCTCCTGCGCCCGCCGGGCGGTGCGCGTTCGAGTCGCATCGACGAGTTGCTCGCGGCTCGGCACTACACCACGGTGTTGTGGAACCTCAGCGCCGGCGACCCGCAAGTGCGTAGCGCGCAGGACGTGTTCAACACCTTCCGCAGAGTGCTCGAGCGGCGCGAACGCGAGAACGGTGAGCGCGGTGGCATCCTGCTCTTGCACGACACCCATCCGTGGACGGTCGATGCGTTTCAGCTGATCTGGGCCGATCTGTGGGCACGCAACTGCCGGCTGCTGGCACAGGGCGAGGAACTCTACGACATCGTGCCGGACCTGTCGTTCTTCTATCAGCCGCGAGGCGCAGCGCCTGCGGGGTTCATCGCCGCGCCGGCCGACCCCGACCCTGCCGTGCTGGCCGAGCGACAGGCGCGGCTGCGCGCCGAGGCCACCACGCGCTGCAACGCAAGCGATGGCTTCTGACCCGACACGGTCCGACGCTGTGCTGCGCGAGCGAGCCGTTCAGTCGCAGCTCTTGTCGGGCAAGCCAAGGGCCTGACCGATCACCGACTGCGACACCTTCACGCAGCCGAAGCCGGTGATGTTGTCGAGGAAGCCGCACATGCCGTCGGGGCCGCAGCAACCATCGACTTGCAGGCTGCCTCCGCCGGCGTCGTCGGACGAGCTGCTCGTCGACAGGCCGTTGAAGCTCTGGGCGGGGCACTTCGCGGTGTTGGTGCTCGGCGTGTTCTTGGGCAAGCACGGAATCTTGGGATGCGTGTTCACGATGAAGGCGCCGCCGTCGGCGTCCATGAGGCTCACGAGCACATCGGTGAGCGTGATGGGGTTGCCGTTGGCATCCGTGATCGTCGGGTTGTCGGACTTCACGCCGCATGCGGCGGCCTTCGGGTCGAGGCAGCAGGCTTGCCCGCCCCACTTCACGTCGCCGGCCGTGACGGCGCACGTGCCGCTGCCGCAGGCGATCGGCGGGGGAAGCGGCGCACCGGCATCGGACGGCTTGCTCGTCGTTTTGTCATTGCAGGCGACGCCGCACAGCACGAGGCAGCTCGCCATCAGGTACGTCGCAGGGACCGCCAGGCATCGGACGACTCGCCAAATCATGCTTCCACTCCATTGTTCCCGAAGAGGTTCCACCCGAAGCCACCCACGACACCACTGCGGGCGCGCAATAGCTCCACACTCTGGCCTGGAAGTGGCCGAAATCGCCATACCCGGCCTCCGTGAGCTGGGGCACGGGGCGCATTGACTGCGGCGGAAAAACTCCCTACATGCTTGCGATCGTGGCCGCCCTTGTCGCGAAGTGTAGCGCATGTGTGTTCGAGAACCCTCGGGGTTGGGTCTCATGCGCACGCTGCGGGCAGCTGCTAGGGCCGGCCCCCGACCGCTCCGGCACCGGGGACACCGACCCGACGCGCCGAGCCCCGTTCCCGTCCGAAGGGCCGCCGCCGTCGGCGGCCGATGACGACCGCACCAAGCTGTTTCGCTCGCCGGAGTGGTCGACGGATGCGCGTCCGTTGATCGGCCAAGAAACCTCGATCGAGGCGATGCGGCGCGGCATCCAGCATGCGTTCGGTCATCGCAAGCCGACCTTGATCGGGATCGAAGGCGCACGCGGCGCCGGACGCACGCGCCTCTTGCAGCGCGCGAGCGAGCTCGCTGCGAGGAACTACGTCGACGTGCGCGTGCTCTACGCCGCATGCCGAGGTCGCGACGAAGGCGCCTACGCGCCGTTCTCGCGGCTGCTCATCGAGCGCTTCGGCATCACGCCGACGTCCTCGCCGATGAGCGTGCGCGGCCAGATGGCGACGACCGTGGGCGAGGTCCTGGGGAGCACCGATCCCACCGACGTCGCCGAGACCACGCACCTCTTGGGTCACATCGCGGGCGTGCCCTTCCCCGACAGCCCGTACCTCGGCAACCTCGAGAACGATCCGATCGAGCTGCACCAGCGCGCCAGCGTCGCGCTGCGCCGCTTGCTCGAAGGCGATGCCCGCAACCGCCCGGTGCTGATCCTGCTCGATGACCTGGATCAAGCCGAGCCCGACGCCTGGCAGCTGCTCGAGACGCTGCTTGCGGCGAACGCACCGCTGTCGTTCATCGTCAGCGGCCAGGAGGCCCTGGCCGAGCGCGTGACGCGTTACGGGCGAGGCGTGACCAGCGAGGTGGCGCGCATTCGGCCGCTGACTGACGCGGAGGTCAGCGAGCTCGCGATCGCGCTCATCCCCGGCTTGCGCGACACGCCGGAGCCGTTCGTATCGGCACTCAAGCATCGCTCGCGCGGCAATGCGGGCGCGCTCAAGGAGCTCCTGCAGGCGCTGCAGGAGCGCGGTCTGTTCCGCACCACGGCCAACGGCATCGCTGTCGATGTCGAGAAGCTGGAGCGCGGGGATCTGCCGCTCACCATGGCGGACGCGATTCGCGCGCGCTTGTCGGCGCTCGAGCCGTTCGAGCTGCTGGTCATGCAGCAAGCCTCTGTGGTCGGCGAGATGTTCTGGGACGGCGCGCTGCTGGCGATTCAGCGCTCGGAGCGGGAGCGTCCCCAGCTGGCCGCCGATCCGATTCGCCTGTGGACCGAGGACCGCGACGAGATCCGCCTGAACGAGGCGCTCACTCACCTGGAAGCCAAGCGCTTCATCGTGCGCATCGCCGAGGCCGACGTGCCGGGACTGCACGAATACACGTTCCACTTCGCGGGCGCGCGTGCGGTGATCTACAGCGACCTGCCGGAGGCGCTGCGCGTGAATCGCCACGCCATCGTGGCGCGCTGGATGACCATGGCGTCCGGCATCCCGTCGGACGGGTTGGCGGCCATCCTGGCGCCGCACCTCGAACGCGCTGGGCAGAAGGAGCGCGCTGCGGAAGCTTACCTCGCGGCCGGCAGCGACGAGCGCCGGCGCATGCGCACGACGATGGCGCTGCGCTACGTGGAGAAGGCTTTGCCACTGGTGGGCGCCGACGAAGTCGCGACGCGCATCGAGGCCTTGCACGAGCACGGCTCGCTGCTCACCACGCTTGGCCGCTACGACGAAGCCACCGAGTCGTTCAAAGAGATCGTGGATCTCGCGTGGCGCCTGGGCGCCCGCGGCACGGGCGGTGCGGCGCTCAACCGCATCGCGCGCATCCACCGCCAGCGCGGCGAGCACATCCGTGCGCTCGACTACCTCAAGTGCGCGCTCCTATTGTTCCGCGCAGCCGACGACCAACGCGGCGTTGCAAGCACCTACGACGACTTGGCGCAGGTGTATCGCATGCTCGGCAACCTCGAGCCTTCGCTGGTGGCGGCCAAAGAGGCGCTCGACATTCGTACGGCCATCAAGGACAAGCGCGGTCAGGCGGTCTCGCTCAACACCATCGGTTTCATCGAGCTCGACCGGGGCAACTTCGAGGCCGCGCAGGCACGCTTCAGCGCTGCGCTGACCATTCGTGAGGCCATCGGTGACCACGAGGGCGCGGTGCAGACGCGCATCGGTCTGGGCAAGCTCGCCTACCATCAAGGCCGGCTCGGCGACGCACTGCGCTTCTACAAGGCCGGGCTGGATGGCGCGCGCGAGATGGATAACCAGCGCTTCCAGAGCTACCTGCTCAACCACTTGGGCGAGGCGTACCTGGCCGACGGCAAGACCGAGGACGCGCAGGCCATGCTGCTCGACGCGCGGCGCTTGGCGCTGGGCATGCGTGATCAGCGCGTGCTGGCGGAGATCCAGCGCAACCTCGGCCTGGTTGCGCTGCAGCGCGGCGATCCCGGGGCCAAGGAGCAGCTCGACGCGGCGCTCGACTTGGCGCGCGAGTACGGCACGCGCGAAGCGATTGCCCTGGCGCACCGCGGCATCGCGCGCTGGCACGCGCGCACCCTCTTCGATCAAGGTGGTCAGGCCGGCGGTCAGGTTGGCGGCGATGCGGAGACCACGTTCCGTGAGTCGGTCCGCATCTTCCAGGAGTGCGGCAACCTGCACGAGGTCGCGCGCACGCAGGCGGAGCTCGGCTACCACTTGATCGAGCGCGGGCTCGCCGCACGCGCGCGCGAGGCGCTTACGCAGGCGTATCTGACCATGAAGCGCCTCGGGTTGCCCGAGCTCGCAAAGGTCACGGACACGCTCGCGCAGGTCTAGGAGCCTGTCGGATTCTCGCTCGGTGCCATCGGCCACTCGGAGGCGGACCCGGGCGTGGGAATCTGGCTCGTGCCCGTGAGTGCGTTCTGCCTGCTGTTCGCGCTCGCGGTGTTGGCGCTGGCGCTGGCGAGCTGGCGCACGCGCTGAGGCAGCTTGGCTGTGCGCGCCGCCGTCAGCTGCCAGCGTCAACGCGCTTGCGCGCCAGCATGCGAAACACTGGCAGGCCGTCGGCGATGGCGCGCGTCTCGCGGTTGCTCTGTGCACCGTACGGGTTGTGCTCGACGTAGTCGCCCGTCGGAAGCTCGAAACCGCCGTGCGCTCGCAGGTCCTCCACGAACACCGCTGCGCGGTCCTCGACGTCAGTCTGGATGAAGAGCTCGCCGCCGGGCCGCAACAAGCGCGCGACCGGATCGAAGGTCTGCGGGCCGCGCAGCCGGCGCTTCTCGTGACGCTTCTTCCACCACGGATCGGGGAAGTGCATGAACACGCGCGCCACACTGCCCGCTGGCCCGAGGCGCGGCAAAAGCTCGCGCGCGTCGGTCCCGAACACGCGCACCTGCGATAGGCCCAGCCGTATCAGGCGCTGCTCCACGAGGTAGGACCACTTGCGCTTGACTTCGATGCCGAGGATGCGGGAGCCCGGGGCCGCTTGGGCGCGCTGGATCAAGAACTGGCCACGGCCGAAGCCGATCTCGATCTCGATCTCACCGCTTCCGGGCAGGAGCCGGTCGAGGTCGAGCGGCCCCTCGGGGGGCATGGGCGCGAGCGCCACGTAACGCCGAGGCGAAGGCTCGACGCGAGCTTCGGGCTGCGAGTCGGTCTTGTTCATGGGAGGCGCGGCATAGGCCAGCGCGCGTCGTTATGCAATGCGCCGCGAAGCCGGCGACAGAGCGGGTGGTCGCAACCTGCCGGGGCATGTTGGGAGGGCGCGTCGCTCCCGGGCTCGGAGAGTGTCCTCGGCACTACCGCCACAGCTTCGCAAGAGGCGCAACGGGCCTGCGAAACGAGCCCGAGAGCGACCCGCCCTCCCAACACGCTCCAGTAGCCATATCGCCATGTCGACGTCAGCGTGACCGAGCTCCGCGCGCGCATCGCCAGCAGTCACAGCGAGCAACTATGTCGTCGACGTCAGACGACAACACTTGCTGCGACGTCGCGCCGCCTGCTCACTCAGCCATGACATTGAAGCGCTTGGGGTCGGCAGGTCGCTCTCGGGCTCGTTTCGCAGGCCCGTTGCGCCTCTTGCGA
>DASVHQ010000339.1:0-9425 GCA_036382515.1 Polyangiales bacterium
GTGCGAGCGCGCAGCTGTTGGCTGCAGCGCCATCACGGCGTAGACCGTGCTGCCGTCGTCGGCCTGCAGCGTGAGTTCGTTGCGCAAGCTCGCAGGTACACGCCAGCCAGCCGGCACCGTGGGGCCATAGGCGAGCGCGTAGTGGTCCACGTGCAGCGGGTTGTAGAGAAACGCGTCGAGCTTCGCGCAGGCCAACGCGAGCACGGTGACGGTCAGCAGCAGCAGCAGCGCGAGCTTTCTCACGGTGCACCTGCGATTCGATAGTTGGCGCCCAGCACCACGCCGAGGGCCCCGGCTCCGCCCGGGCTCACCCATTCGGGTGCGACGCACGAACCGCAGCTGGCGAACGCGTACCAGCGCAACTCGACCGCCAGCTCCCAGCGCCCCACCAGGAAGGCCGGTTGCACGAAGAGCGTGGGTGCGAACGGCGAGAGCTCGCGCAAGGTTTTTGAGGCGGTGGCCAGGCGGATGGGCAGGTGTGCGCCGCCGCTGAGCGCGAGCCATGGCAAGAGCGTGGCGCGGCTGGCGATCCAGGGATCGGCCAGCAAGACCGCGTCGCGGCCGTTGTCGAAGCCGTAGGCGTCGCAGCCCAGGCTGAGTGCCGCGCGCTGCGCTTGCAGCGGGTGCACGATCACGCCGAGGTCGAGCCCAGCCACACCGAAGGCCGCCGCCGTAGGATGCAGCGCGCCGCGCACGCTGACGGCGTCACTGGGGGCATGGGCGACGCCGACTGTGCTGAGGGGCACGGGCAAGGGTGCGCCACCAAACAGCACTGCAGGGCCACCGAGCGAGCCCGTCACGACCGTGGTCTTGCGCGGCAGCGCGGCCGTGAGCGTGGTGCCGCAGCCGGCGAGCAGCAAGGCCAGCAGCGCTGCGAGCCTGAACATGGCCCGGACGCTACGCCGCAGGCGCAGCCACGTCCACCCGAGCAGGTGCCCGGGCAGCTCAAAGTGGCCAATCGCAAGACCACGGCGCCTACGCCTGCATGCTCGGGGGCCCCGAGCGCCGCCCGCTGTTCTTGCTCGAAGCGCGGGCGCTCGAGGCGTCCAGGTGCACTCCGGGCAACGGTCGCATCCGCGTGGTCGAGGTGAACGTGCCGGGCGCCGGTTGGCCTGCGGCGCCCGCGTAGCGGTCAGGCACGACACCAAGTTGCCCAGCACCGACCCCTCGCTGCACGTGATCTTGCGCGAGCACGCCGAGCGTCTGCTGGCCAAGCTCGCACCCGGCGACGATGGTGCGTTCGATGTTGAAGGTGCTGTGGGTCACGCTGGCTTGGGTGTGGACGCGTGCGCCGCCGCGCCGCATTTTCGCCGTCAGAAACGTGTGTGCGGCGGTAGAATGCGTGCATGAGCGCACAGCCCGAATGCAGCCTGATTCTCGACGACGGAACGACCATCGCGTATCGCGTGCAGGGGCAGGGCCCGGCCTTCGTGCTCAGCAACGGCCTCACCACCAACACGGTGTTCTGGAAGCACCTGTCGCCGGCGTGGGCGCGCGAGCACACCGTGGTGACGTGGGACTTACCGGGCCACGGGCGCTCGGGCCCGGCGCGCACACCAGAAGCCGCCAGCATCGAGGCGCAAGCGCAGTGCGTGGCGCGGCTGATGGACGAGCTGCAGCTCGAGCGCGCGATGCAGATCGGCTGGTCCACGGGTTGCCAAATCGTGAGCGAGCTCTTGCGGGTGCACGCCTCGCGTTGCACGGGCCTGGTGATGTTGCTCGGCCCGGGTGGGCGAGTGCTCGACACGGCCCGGCTGCCGGTCAACGGCAGTGTCATCGAGCTTGCAGCGCGCCATGCTCCGCCAGCGCTCTTCAACGTGGCCTATCGCGTGCTCTCGCGGGGAACGCTCTTGCCCTTCGGTGACGCGCTCGGACGCGCGCTGCGGCTGATCGGTGCACAGACCTTGAGAGAGGACGCGCAGCAGGTGCTCGCTCATATTCCCACCGTCGACCCGGCCTCGCTGCGGAGCATGCTGCTGTCGGCGGCGGGCCACGATGCGCGCCCCTTGCTGGCCAACACGAACCTGCCGGTGCTGATCGTGGCAGGCGAGATCGATCCCTTTGCACCCGCCGAGCTCGTCGGGCTGCCGTTGCACCAGCTGGCACGACGCAGCGAGCTCTTGCGCTTGCCTGCCGGCACGCACACGGCGTTGCTCGATCACGCGGCGCTGATCGCGGAACACGTCGAGCGCTTCGCCGCGCGCAGCCAGAGCGAGCCTGCACGTTGAGCGGCTACTTCGGCGCCGCGATCTCGTAGCCGATGCGGGGGAAGTGCACGAAGACCAGGCCCGCTCGCTCGTCCTGCCAGCGCAGATGCTTCCATGCCGAGATGCGTCGCACCTTCTCGGAGAAGGGCGACATCTCGTAGTGGTGCAGGATGAGCGCGGTCATGTCTCCCGCTACCGCGTCAAGCGCAACAGTGCAATCGCCGTCGTCGGCCGCGCCTCACGCGATGCGCTGCGCGACCACTTGACCCATGCCCACGGTCACCGGTGGAGCCTGCTCCCCGCCGGTTGTGAGCTCCGCCAGGGCTTCGCCGAGCCTGCGTAGCATCTCGGGATCGAAGCTCGCGCGCGCGAACGGGTCCTGACTCCACGTCGCGAGGTTCGCTGCGTGCAACCGCGCCATCTGCGCGGCAGGGATCGCGCGCGCGAGCACTCCCGCCTGCAACAAAACGTAGCCGGCCTGCTCGCACAGCCCGGCGAGCTTTTGGCCCACGTACATGTTCTGTCCGTAGTGCGCCTGCAAGCTCTGCACGCAGGCGTAGTACTGCTGGAACGCGGGATGCTCGGCGCGCATGAACGCCGTCTCCTCGAGCACGAGCCGACCCCCGGGTGCGAGCACGGAGCTCCACCCGCGCAGCACGTGCGCTGGCTCGCCCAGATGCGTGACCAGGAAGCGCGCGTAAACGAGCTCGGCCGCGGACACCGGGAAGGGCAGCACGCTCACCTCGTGCTCGATGAATCGCACCGCACCAGACGCGCGCGCCCGTGCCAGCTCGAGCATGCGCGGTGAGTTGTCGAGGCCCACCGTCCACGCCGGTGACAGCCGTGTCTGCAGGAGCTCGGTCGTGTAACCGGGTCCGCACCCCAGGTCGAGCGCGCCGCCGCTGACGGCGGCCAGCTCGCCGAGCAGCTGCTGCGAGCCCGGCTCGAACACCTCTGCCAGCCAGCCGAGGCGCTGCGCGGCCAGAGTCGAGTCGCCAAACGTGTACTTTTGTTCGTGTGACATGTCCGTGCGGCTCGCCGCGCGGGCCACCACAGGCTCGAAAGCAAGCAGGCGGCCAACGCGGGTCGCCTCTCCCTTGGTTTCGTGTGGATGCGGCTGGTCAGGCCGATCGACGTGCAGGCGCCCGCAAATGCATGCACGCTCGCCAGGCGGCGAGGGGCAGAGCACGAGAGCGGACGCGCGTGTACATGGACTCGGCTAAGTTGGCCGAAGCGCAGCGCGCTGTCAACCCGTGGGCTGACCATGTGCACCGTCTCGCATCACGCGCCTGCCGTGACTGTTCGCACGTGCTCGCCTAGCTGGTCGAGGGTCATGGTCCAGCCGGCCTTGGCTCCGCGCGTCGCGTCCGACTCGTGTGAGTAAACCTGGTGAACGCTCAGTGTGGTCTTGCCTGCGTGCTCGCTGAAAGTCACCGTGGTGTGGATGTCGAGGCCGCCATGGACCCGCGCCGCGAACACGATGCGCTCGTTGGGGACGACCTCGATGAACTTGCCATCCATCGGGAATTCGGTGCCATCGGGCATCCGCATCACGAGGCGAAACACGCCGCCTGGCCGCAGGTTCACTTCGCAGCTGGGCGTGGTCAGCGGTGCGGGCGTGAACCAACGGCGCACGTACGCCGCCTTGCTCCACGCTTCGAACACGAGGCGAGCGGGCGCATCGAAGACGCGCGTCATGCGAAGCTCCGGTTTGTGCGCGTCGCGTGCTGCCAGTTGCTCACCCAGGCGCGCCAGCGTTTGCTTGCCGCCTTCGATCGCTCCGTACTTCTCCACGACCGCGTCACGCTCGGCTGCGCTGCGGAAGACCATGCGCAGATCGGCGACCCGCAAGGTGCCGGCCTCTCGGTCTTCAAGCCGAGCGGCACGATGGCGCTGCACGATGCCTCCAAGGACGGAGAGTTCTGCTGGCGCGAGCTGATGACCAGCGGCAGCGCCGCCGCGTTCGCGTTCTACTCGCAGCTCTTCGGCTGGAAGATCTTGCACGAGATGGACATGGGCCCGATGGGGAAGTACCGGCTCTACGGCATCGGGGACACGCAACTCGGCGGCATGATGACGACTCCTGCCGGCGCACCGCTGCCCCCCACCTGGCTCTACTACGCGGGCACCTCCGACCTTGACGCCGCGGTCGAGCGCGCGACCAAGCGTGGCGCCAAGCTCATGAACGGTCCGATGGACGTGCCCGGCGGCGGTCGGATCGCACAGCTCATGGATCCGCAGGGCGTGGTGTTCGCGCTGCACCAGGCACCGAAGAAGTAGCGCGGGCGCGGGCGCTGACCGCGCTGCTTTCAGCGCGACCTCGAGGCGGACGGCGCCGCTTCAGTGCGTCTGGCAGGCCGTGTAGCTACCGAGATTGTTGCACACCCAGCCGCTCGGACACTCGCTCGCGTCCTTGCAGCTGGGACTGCAATAGGTCTTGCCGTACGGGGCATCGACGCAGTGATTGGCCTTGCCACTGGAGTTCGTCGTGGCGCACGGCAGGGTGTCGGAGAAGCATGGCGAGCCGCAGACGCCAGGCTTGTAGAAGCAGGTCCCGGAGATGCAGTCCGAATCGAGCTGACAGGCATCTCCGTCGCTACCCGGGCAGCCGAACTCGGTCGCGCAGACAGTTCCTCCACGCAGGTCGGAGCAACAGTCGTTGCTCGCGCACTCGTAGCCGGCCATGCAAATGGTCCCAGGCGCTGCTCCTAGGTTGCAGGTAGTACCGATGCAGCTCTTGCTCTTGCACAGCTGGTCGGCCCAGCAAGTCGCGCCTCCGGCCAGGCTGCCGGGCGTGCCGCAGCGGCTCTCGATGCAATGACCCGAGGTGCAAGCGGCGTCCCACTTGCAGGCGTACCCGTCGGTCAGCCGTGGGCAGTCGTCGGTGTCCTGGCACTGGAAAGCGTTGGCGACGCTGAGGTCCGGACAGCATTTGTACGGGCAGGTGTCCGCCGAGCATCCGCCGGCAGGTGGCGCCACGCACTTGAGCTCGGCATTGCAGGTCATGCCGAGAGGGCAGCTCACGTCGCACCGCTGCAGGGTCGCGAGCGTCGCCAAGCAGCGCCCAGCCGTGTTGCAGGCGAATCCAGCCTGGCAACCGGTGGACGCGGTGCACGCGCTCAGGCACAGCCCGGTCTCGTAGTTGCAGCCGTAGCCGTGGCAGGCTCCGGCGCTCGTGCTGCCGCCGCACTCGCTGGGCACGCACGCATGCTTGACGCAACTGTGGTCGGACGAGCAGTCGACGGCGTTGTCGCAGCTCGTCTTGCACGTGTGCTTGCTCAGGTCGCAAGCGAAGTCGCCGCACGCTGTCGCGTCGGACGGCGTGCACTGCACCTTGACGCAGCGACCGCTCACGCACGCTCCGGGTTGCGGGCACTCCTGGTCGTTTTGGCAGTAGTCCTTCGGCATGCACACGTTCGCACTGCCCGTGAACGCGCACTTTTCCTGCGCACTGCAATCCTGATCACCGGAGCAAGGCCAGTGCCCGCCGTCTGGCCCCTGTAGCGCCAGGCAGCCGCTCTGCAGCAGCGCCCATCCGAGCATACACACGTGCGACAGACGCATCTCAGTACCTCCCCGAAAGCTGGATCGCACCGAGCGGGGACACGGTCAGCGCGACGCTCGCCCCGGCTGGCTTCGCGGCCTCGTGTTCGGACGGCGCCGCGGGGGCGAGCACGAACGACGCGACGAACGCGCTGACGCCGACCACCGTTGCCACCCAGGCAAGGTCGTTTCCTAGGCGCAGGTTCTCGTACGCTTTGCGGGGCGTGGCTGCGCTGTCGTACTTGTCGGCCGTTGCCACGATGGTGATCGCACCGGTGATCGCGAAGAAACCGCCCGCGTAGCGCAGCGGCTTCACGTACCACGGCGTGAGCGCGTCGAGCTTGGCTTCCTTCTGGGCCGCGGCTCGCCGCTTGTCCCCCTCCGGATCGATGCTCGGGGTCGCGTCGGCGGTATCGACGAAGGTTTCATCCGCGGCGGCGAGCTGCGGGCTCGATGTTGCAGCTGTTGGCTGCAAGAGCGCCAACGCGGTCTCGTTGGCTTCGGTCAGCCCCAGACCCCGCAGCGCGTCCTCGATCGGCACGGCAAACCCGAGGCCTTCGACGCTCGTGGCGACGGCCTTCCAGCTCACGATGCCGAGCACGCGCCCGTGCGCGTCCACCAGCGGCCCGCCACTGTTGCCGTGGTTGAGCGAGGCATCCGTCTGCAGGAAACGCACGCCGTCGATCTCGCGCACGCCGCTGAGGATGCCGCGCGTCAGCGAGAACCCCAGGTCTTTCGCGACCGGCGCGCCCATCGCATACAGCTCGGCCCCGGTGACCTTCGGCTCAAGGCCAAGCGGCAGGCAGTGCGGCGCGCGACCTGCAGGCAGTGGGTCGTCCACCCGCAGCAGCGCGGCATCCACGTTCTTTTCGATGCGAACCACGTGCGCCCGCAGCGCGCTTCCATCTCGCAGCTTGACGGTGAGCGTCGGCTCGTCGGCGACGTGCGCCGCCGTCAGCAGCAGGCCGTCGTTCGATACGAAGAACCCGCTGCCGAAGGAGCCATGCGCTTCCACGATGGCGGTTGCGTCGAGCGCGTCGTTCGCTGCGCTCTGCATGTCGATCGTGGTCGTTGCGCACTTGGTGAAGGTGGCGGCCCCGTACTGCGGCTGCAGCGCGCTGGGCTTGCTACGCGGGGTGAGCGCGCTGAGGAACGCCTGTGCGCCGAGCACGCGGCCCAGCGCGCCGAGCACCAAGCGCCTGCCCAGGGTCTTCTGCACGTCGGGGCTGATCGCGAGCAATGCGAAGCGCGCGGTCTTGCGATAGACGACCTTGTCAGTGCGCACGTCGAGCAGCTCCCAGTCGATGCCTACGCGGCAGGCTCGCGGGTCGAAGTGCTTGTCGTGGCACTGCAGCTCGTGAACCGTACCGCCCAGCAAGAAGTCCGCCTTGGCGCTGTGATCCTTGCCAAAGACCAGATCCTCGCCACCCACGGCGCGCAACCCGGCCTTGCGCATCGCTTCCAGGATGAAGATGCGATAGCCCTCGCTCGCGACGCCGATGTCGTCCTCGTTTTCGAGGCGCAACACCAGGTTCGTGAACGAGACGGCCGGCCGCTCGGTCGCGACGTGGGTCGCAGCTGCGGTCGCTGTCTGGCCGGCTGCCGTGCCGGCCGCGGCCACGCTCGACATGGCCACTGCGAGCGCCCATGCGGCGCGCGAGGTTTTGCTACCAAGGAAGTGCATACTGCCCCCTGAAGCCAAGCGGACGAGTCGTCTCCGCGTATACCAGCACCGCCCGCCCGAGCCAATACTTTGGCGCAAGCGCATGGCGGCTGCGCGCGGGGGCGCGAGCGCCCAGCTGGCTGTCAGTCGACGGTCAGTTCGCCACATCCGCCGTGATCGCCTTGCGGTCGGCCTCGCCGCCGATCGGGTCGAGGCAGAAGAACGCGTCGCTCCCGTCCTCGATGCCGTAGGCCGGCAGGTTGGACGAGCTCGAGCAGATCTGCCCGTCCTTGGTGAAGACGATGTCGCGCAGCCAGGTCACTTGCTTGCAATGACCGCTGCCGATGCTCACGCCGGGCTAGGTCACGCTGACTTCGACATCGCTACTGGAGCGTGTTGGGAGGGCGGGTCGCTCTCGGGCTCGTTTCGCAGGCCCGCCGCGTCGCTTGCGAAGCCGTGGCCGTAGTGCCGAGGACACTCTCCCGAGCCCGGGAGCGACCGGCCCTCCCAACACGCCCCAGCAGGTTGCGCTGACTGCTCACTCTTGCAGGCCGATCATCCCAGCGCGCTCGCCCGCCCCCCAAGCGCCATCGGCCAGCACCGCGCCAGAGCTCACGGCCCCGGCAACTGCAAGCGCTTGCGTTTCTGATACTGCGCCGGCGAGCAACCCATGAAGCGTTTGAACACGCGGTGGAACTGCGTGTAGCTGCCGAAACCGGCGTCGAGCGCGAGGCCGAGCAGGTTGTGGGCTTCGCCGTCGCCCAGCTCGTGCAAGAGGCGCGAGAGGCGCTGCCGATTACGGAACTCCACCAGGCTCGTGCCCATCTGCTTCTTGAACAGACGTGAGAGCCGATGCGCGCTGAGCTCGGCGCGCGCCGCGAGTTGCGTGTTGGACAGCTCGGTGTGCCCGTCGCGCAACAGCCACGCCGTCTTGCGCACCGCAGGATGCACCTCGGCTGATGTGACTGCGGGCTCGGCATGCACGAAGGCCAGCCACGCGCGCGTGAGCGCGTAGCCCAGGCCGGCGTTGAACACGTCGCGGCCCACTCCGACCGGCAGCGATGCAAAGAGCGTGGACAGGGCGCGCGCATCGGGTTGCGCGAGCCGACGCATGAGCACGTCGCGTGCACCACTTTGCTTGAGCGGAGCGCTGGCCGCGGCGGTGCACACGCGGCGAACCAGTCGTGGTCGGAACGCCAGCACCCAGGCCACGAAGTCGTCGGAGGCGTCGATCACGAGCCGGTTCTGGCGCGGACGGATCCAGAGCAGCTGTTGTGGATCGAGCGTGACGCGTTGTTCCCCGAGCAAGAGCTGCGCGCGACCGTGCAACACGAGGTTGCACTCCAGCTCGGCGCGGCTGTGCTCCGCGACGCGCCGCGGGCTCGCAGCTCCCAGCCCCACGGCCGAGAAGCGGCTCAGTCGAAAGTCGCTCTGCACGACGAAGCCGTCGATGTGAGCGGGCACGAACTGGGGCTGGAGTTGTAGCTTCAAGGCGACACAAAATGGTAACTCCGGCCGACCCGGGATGCATAGCCTGCCGTACGGCCGGGGCGTATCTTGGCCCACACAGCCACGGAGGCAGCCAGCATGGATTTCGATCATTCCGAGCGCGCCACGCACTACATCGGCCTCGTCGAGCGCTTCATGCGCGAACGCATCCTGCCCAGCGAGCGCGTCTACTTCGAGCAGCTCAACCACAACCCGGACTTCCGGCAGTGGCGCATCCCGCCGATCATGGAGCAGCTCAAGGCCGAGGCGAAGGCTGCGGGGCTATGGAACTTGTTTCTACCGGACAGCGAGCTCGGCGCCGGGCTCGACAACCGTGACTACGCACCGCTCGCGGAGATCATGGGCCGCAGCTTCATCGCCCCGGAAGTGTTCAACTGCGCTGCGCCGGATACAGGCAACGCCGAGGTGCTGGTGCGCTACGGCAGCCCCGAGCAGAAGGAACGCTGGCTCAAGCCGCTGCTCGACGGCGAGATCCGCTCGGGCTTCGCGATGACCGAGCCGGC
>DASVHQ010000340.1:0-4724 GCA_036382515.1 Polyangiales bacterium
GGCGAGAACAAGCGCAGAGACGAGGCAAGCCCGAAGGGAGAACATTCGTCCAATATAGTCGTTGGTGGATAGCGGGTTCAAGGTTCCCGGGCGCGGTTCCCGGTGATCGGACTACGCGGCGAGGATCTGTCGCGTGCGAGCCTCGTGTCGGCGGTTGAACAGGTCGGCGCGGAGGGCGGCCATCTCGCCGGCGCCCTGGTCGGACCAGCGCATGCCCTGGAGCTTGAGGCGCGTGCCGGTGACGTGGAAGTTGGCGCTCTCCACAGCGCCGCTTCCGACGCGCAGACCTCGAGCGCGGTAGGCCGGATAGTCCATCCGGTCGAGGTTGGCTTTGAGGTAGCCGACCAGAAGGCGGACCCACTCGCGCGTTTCGGCGCGGGTCGGTTGCAGAAATCGGAAGCGGTAGGCCGCATCTTCATCGCGGCCTACCGCCCGCCGGGCGATTGAGCGTGATGCGTGCGATGCGGTCGGTGACCGCGTAGGTCATGGTTTTCAGCTCGTCCATTGCCTGCTCCCGTTCAGTCGAGCTTACCGCCGTGGCGGGCGCTCCGATCGTTCATCGCATATTGCTCCTCAGGGGGCAGATTGGACAAACGCTGGCCCCTCCGCGCGGTGGACGACGCGGCAACGCGCCATCGGCCTTGCATACTGGTACGCTCTGCGCGCGCGACGCAGTCTCCGCGGGGTCGAGGAGGCTAGCCAGTACAAACGCTGGCCCCTCCGCGCGGCGGATCGCTTCGCCGAGCAGGAGTACATCGTAGATCGTCGGCACTTGCGGGCAGTGAACGTTTCACATTACGAGGCGCTCAACATGAGTCGAGTTATGTAGAGCTACACATAACTCGATGAGCTTGGCTACTTGCCCTGCGGCAGCCGCGCCGCCGACATCCTCTTCAACATCATCAGCCGTCGGCACGAGCAACGCTCGACCATCATTACGACCAACCTGGCTTTCAAGCAGTGGGGCACTGTCTTCCCCGGAGCCGCGTGCGTCGTCGCGCTCGTCGATCGTTTCGCCCAGCATTGCCACAAGATCGACATCGACGCCGACTCCTGGCGCGACAGTCATCCCTTCGAGCGCGACGATTCGCCAGACAAGCCGCCGAGCCCACCGAGTCGCTCCGCCAAGAAGCGATGAACCCGCTCACTATGCCCGCTCAGCATCGCGACATCGATGGTCACTCTTCTACGGAAACAATCGGCCGTCTACAGAGCACCTGCTCGCCGGAATCGATACGGTGAGCCTCGGCTACAAGTGCACGGAGCACGCCTCCACGGACCACGCCACCCATGTCGTGCTGACGAAGTAGAGTTCGCCAAGCAGATTGCAGCAACGCGGCAACTGCGCCGCTCGATCACTACGGACGCCAGCTGTAAGGTGGCGCGGCCGTCACCTCGGGCCCTTGCCAGGCGCCTCGTGCTCCGCTCCACCCCAACGTCGATTCTTGCTCGAAGGCGTCCGATTTCTGAGCCAGTGCGCCCGCGCCGAGCGCGTATCTCTCGCATGCGGGAGCGAACGTCGACCCTGTGGCTGGTGCCGCTGCTCCTGGCGTGCACGGTTTGCCAGGCTTGCTCGCGCGCCAAGCCGGGCAACTCGCTCGGCCAAGGCGCCGGTGGCGCGCCCGGTGGTGCGCAAGGCTTCGCGGGCCAACCCGCCGCCGGCACGCCAGGGCTCGCCACCGGCGGCGACGGTGCGTGACACGATCGGCATGCCGAGGCACACTGGGCACGCCTGCGAGGTCTTATGAAATTGCTTTCAACGATGCGTTTGGTGGCTGCACGGCCCATGCCTGTGCGCCTTGGAAACCGTCTTGCCAGCGCTCTTGGGCTGGCGGTGATGGTGAGTGCTTGGTGCGATCCGGTCGCTGTCCAAGCGCAGGCGGCGACGCAGACCACGTCCCCGGTTGCTCAGGCCGCGGCGCTGCAGCCGACGGCTGCGGACCATGCTGGCTTCGCTCTGGCGTCCGGCGTGCTGTATCGGCTGGACGGTGCTGCGCGGGTCGCGGTGGACCTGCCTGGGCCGGCGCTCGGCCTGCGCGTGGTGGGCGAGCGCGCCTTTGTTGCACTGGGGCCGCTCGGAGCCGCGGTGGTTCGAGTGCAGGCTGTCGACGGCGAGCAGAAGGCTGTAGTCGAAAAGATCGTTCCAGTGTCCCACGGCGAGGTCACCGGCTTCATGGTGGACGGCGATGCTGTGTGGATGCAGCTCAGTTCTGTCAGCGCGATTCGCTTGTCCGGTGGCTCGGTCGCAGCGCCAATCACGCCAGCCGTGGGAATCCCGACAGCACAAGACCCTTTCACCGCGCCATCGGCCAGCGGCGCCGCCCCGACGCAAGCCTCGTCAGCTCGAGCCTATGCCGGCCTCGAGATCTTGAAGGTCTTTGATGGCCAGGTGCTGCTCAATCAGGGGAAGTCGGCCGGCCTGCGTGTCGGAGACCGTTTCAAGGTCGTGCGTGGTGAACAGTTGGTGGACCGGGGCGGCTCATTCGACGGCGAGCACGAGGTCGCGGTGCTGGTCATCAATTCGCTCAGCCACGACAGCTCCCGGGCTAGCATCTGGCGCGGTGACGACGTCGCCATCGGAGACCACGTCGAAGCCGCCGATCGCAACACAGATCCGAGTCTGCTGTATCCGCGTCAGCTGCATGGCTTCATCGAAGCCGAACTGCACCTTCGCCCGCTACTCAACATCGGATCGGCTGGCTTCGGTGTCCTGATGGACGACCACCTCACCTATTATGGCGAGGACTTCTATCTTGGGCTGCGCAATGAACCCTTCGGATTTGGGCGCACGCAAGGTAGCTCCGCCTTCACCCAGACATCTTCAGCTGAGGGCGGATACAACAGCCGCCCCTTTGCCATTGGTCTGGCGGTCGGCTTTACGTCCGTCTACGGCGACCTGCAGGAGATGTTCAACTTCACCGCCAGTAGTGCCAAATCAGCCGCCGCTCACGGCGCGTGGCAAGATGGACAGCCGGAAACTGGCCACTGGTCCCAGGACATGCAGCACGCTTTTGCTCTGGGCCAGCGAGTCCGGCTTGGCACGCTGGATGGACTCAACCTGACAGTGGCCAACACGCTGCTGTTCTTCCCCGGAGGCAGCGCCAACGCCGACGGCAGCCAATCCAAAGGCGGCTTCATTTGGGGCGGCACAGACGCCAAGCTCAGCATTCCCTTGGCGCAGCGCGCCGACCTCTTCCTCGAGGGTGGCGGTGGTGTCATGGGCTATGCGTACGGGGCGGTCGGGGTGTTCGGATGGCTGCGTGGCAACGGCGGTCCTGGGTCGTTTGGGCTGATGGCTTCCGCCGGCGGCGCCCGGGTATGGGGCACACGCACGCGCCCGAACTTGCGTTATGACTACGTGGAAACCGACGACATCGTCGTCGCCGGGCCCATGGTCTCGCTCGGTCTGCGCTACCGGGCCGACGTCGGAGGGAAATGACCCAATGACCACGCTGCCCTGTCTGCGAAAGTGGCCGCGTGATTGCGCAGCCGCTCCCCGAGCAGCTATCGACACGCTCAGCACGCCCAACGGCTTCCCGCGCTCAGTGCTGCAGCAACGACCAGTTCCACGAGCTCATCGTACCCAGGCTCGCGTTGCCGGCATTGCGCAAGCTCGTGGCGCTCGTTTCACCGAGCGTCCACAAGAGCAGTCCATCGACGCCTTGGATGTTCGTCTGCACCAACACGCGCTTGTCCGCGCGTGACCAACCGAGCGACCAACCTCTGGTGCTGCCCTTGGTCGAGGGAATCTCGAGCGCTGGCCCGCAGCAGCTCGTCGTTGATCCAAGCGTAGCGATCTAAGCCGCTGACAACATTGCTAAATTGGCTGCTCACGGGACCTTCTCTATTGCCGGACGTTGCATGCTGTACCGCGTTGTTGCGGCTGAAACGGGGACTTCGATGGGTCCGAAATGCGGGGTCTGCTGGCCCGCGGCTGGGCGAGTAGGAGCGCCTCGCAGTCGAGTGGCGAAGCCGCCTCGCGCAGCTGAAGGCCTCCCAAGCTCGCTCCGCACAACCCAGACGCTTGCGCGCCGGTGCGTGCCATGATCACGTGCCTCGCAGGTTCCGAGCATGTCCCCCTCACACGCCGAAACGTCCGCGCTGTTTCGCCACGTCACCGCCGAGCGTGCGGAACTCTACCGCGCGATCATGGAGGTGTTCGCATTGGCCAAGCGCCAGTTTCGTTTGCATCTGCGCCCCGACGAGGTGCGCGTCGAAGCGAAATGGCCGGATGGGATCGCTCCGGCCATCGAGGTGGTGCAGCAAGCTCTCTCGCAGCTCGACGAGTGGGGCAACCTGAGCGCGCAGCCCGATACCGGACGCGTGGCTTCGATCGAGGACTTCTATCGCGCTCGCTTTCTATATCGGCTGTCCGAGCGGGGCGAGGCGGTCGAGACCGGCATGGCCGCGTTCGTGCAAGCGCTCGGACGCCGCGCGGAGCTGCAGAGCGTCGCGCTCGAAGACATTCTGGCGCGGCTCGACACGCTGCGCGTGCTCGCGCAGGCCGCTCTGCTCGACAGCATCAAGGTACACGAGGCTTTGCGCGATCTGATCGCCGTCTTCACTTCGCTCGCCGACAACTCCCAAGCGTTCATGGCCGCGGTCGCGCGCACCATCGATCTGCAGGACGCCGATGCCGGCATGCTGATGAGCTACAAGAAGCGCTTGATCGACTACCTCGAGCGCTTCATCGGCGACTTGGTCGTGCGTTCCAGTCTGATCGC
>DASVHQ010000341.1:0-8393 GCA_036382515.1 Polyangiales bacterium
TCGCCGAGCGCTTTCAGACCGTGCTGCGTGATCCCGAGAGCGCGCTCGGCCGTTGATGCGCAAGCGGTGCGCTACGAGCCCGCAGGCGAAAACGTCAGCTTGAAGCTGGAAGGGAACGGCCCTGCATACGCGACCGCGCGCGCGGGCGCGACCAGGCTGTGCAGACCTTCCAGCCGCAGCACAGGCTTGAGCGCCGCGGTGAGCACCCACTTCACGAGCTGGGCGCCGAAACAGCGGTGCAGGCCATAGCCGAAGTGCAGGTAGTCGGCGTATGGGCGCCGCGGGTCGAAGTCCAGCGGCCTGGCGAAGCCCTGGGCATCGAAGCTGGCCGAGATCGTCATCGCAAACACCGGCGTGCCGGTTTGCACCTGACGCTCGTGCGGGGTGCGCGGAGCAACCACGGTGGGACGCATGGCGTGGCGCACGATCAAGGGGTTGTGCGGGTTGAAACGCAGGGCTTCGAAGATGTAGCCAGCCAGGCCCTCGTCGTCGTCGGCACGCGCGCGCTCCTGGGCCTGTGCCAACACCTCGGGTCGGGACAAGAGCTCCTGCAGCGCGAGCGTCATCGCCTTGGCTTGCGTGCTCAAGGCGCCGATCACGATCCCGCCGATGTTGCGCGCGATCGCGACATCATCGATCTTCAGCGCGGGTTCCGCCGCTTGCAGCGCGACCAGGCGACCGAGGAACGTGTCTTCGCCGCCTTTACTGCGGATCTCCGCGATCCGCCCGAGCAGGTACGGCCGCAGGTCGCGCGCGGATTCGTCGGCGCGTGCGCTGACCGACGCGTCGTTCGTGAAGTTGAGAAAGAGCTCCCAGAACAGCGAAGACAGCCAGCGGCGCAGCGTGTCCGGTGTGGGCCCGGCCACGCCGAAGTAGCCGGCCAGAAGCGCCACCGGGATCTCGTCGGCGAAGTCGCGCACGAAGTCGAGCTGGCCTGCGCCCTGCTTGCGCTCGAGCAGCTCCTTGGCCGTGTCGGCCACCAGGCTGCGGATGCGCGCTTCATCCTCGCGGCGAAAGCCGCGCCGGCAGAACGACTCCTCCTTCTGGTAGCGCATGCCATCTTCCATGCCGAGAAAGAACGCGCCCGAGGTGCGGTTCATCTTCTCGGCATAGCTCGGCGTCACACCGAAGTCGGTGTCGGACGACAAGGTCTCCACGACGTCGTTGTACTTGAAGACGAAGACGGCGTTGCCGACCTTGGCCACCGGGGCAAGCTCGCGCATCACGCGGCTGACGTTGCGCAGCAGCATCGGGGACTGGGCGAATTGGCTGAGGCGCTGCTCGATGTCTGCGATGGGATTCATGCGGTCACCGACTCTCTGGGCACGAGTTTCATGATGGGTCGTGCTTCTTGCTCACGTTGCTCCAGCAGCGCGTGCGTGGCCACGCGGCCGGCCTCCACCAGCGCCCACTTCTGGGGCGCGCTCAGGAAGAAGTTCACCGGCGAGATGCCCAGATCGTCGATCTGCACGACTCGCTCGGCCATCGCCGGCCGATAGTCGAGGCTGCCTTCCTGCGATCGGATCAGCGTGCGGAACATTGCGACTGCGTGCTCGCCCACGGAGCGGATCGACTGAGGGTTGCTCTCATTCGGTTCGCGCACGATCACGCCGAGCGTGCCCGGGTCGGGCTCGCCGTCGTGGTCGAAGACCTCGAGCGGGAGATTCCACAGCACGCCCCCGTCCACGTACAGCTCGTTCTCCAGGCGCACGGCTTGAAAGAACAACGGAATGGACATCGAGATGCGCACCGCCTCGACCAGCGGGATGCGTGGCGTGCGCGAGTCCGGAAACACACAAGCCTCGCGTCGCGAAAGGCTGGCCCCGACGATTCGAATGCGGTTTCCGGTCTTGCGCTCGCAGGTGGCGATGTCCACCATCGGATCACCCATCTTCTCGGCGATCATGCTTCCGAGCTGCTCCACCAGATAATCGGCGTTGAACCAGCCGAACTTGCGAAGCAACCGGTACGGGCCCAAGAGCGCGTGGCCGCCTGGAATGCGCGAGAAGTCCAGGCCGATCACACGCGTGAGGACCTCCTCCGGTGTGAACCCGACCCCCGCCAGCGCTGCCACGATCGAACCCGCCGAGGTGCCCGCGAAGCTCGTGATGCCGCGGTACAGGCCGCGCTCCTCGAGCGCCATCAAAGCCCCTGCATAGGCAGGATTTCGCACGCCGGTGCCACCGAAAACCAGGTTTCTCACTTCTTGGGTCATGCGTCCTCCATCACCAGGTTGCAGGGCTGGGTTTCAGGTCGGGTCCACGCTGCCCGCGCCAATCATGCGCAGCGCGGTCAGGCTCGGCACGAAGAAGTATTCGCCACCGCGTGTCTCCACGAAGCGAGGAAGCTTGCTGCAGAAGTACGGCACGTCGCGCGCGCCTTCACCGGCGGGGACGACCATGCGCCCGTTCGGCGCGCCCTTGGCGTCCACGCCGTGGTTGCCGAGCAGCGGATCTTTCTCGTTGGCGAGACGGAAGTCGTTGCCGTAGTTGAGCCACTGCTGCTGCACAAACTCGAACTGACGCTCGAGGCTCGCACCGAGCGCCATGAAGATGATGCCGTGGTCGTCGCTGCCGGGCGTGCTCGAATCACCGTACGGCAAGCCGCGCCGCAGGATGCGCCGACGGTTCGACAACGCCGAGGGCGTCTCGAAGGCCATCGTCTGGCCATGCTCGAGCGCCGCGCGCGGATTGGCGCGTCGCGTGTGCGAGCCGATCGGGCAACGCGTGCCACCGAGGTCGTCGTTGTAGTGGAAGTCGACCATCTCGACGTTCAGCTTCGAGAGCCGCTCGGCTGCGGCATGCCGCGCCTCCGGTGTGGTCGAACGCTCGACGTCCAACTTCGCCTGATGCCACTGCTCGGTGAGCGCATCGGCTTCCGCCTGCGTGGGGAACTTCGCGGCCGGTGCGCCGTTGCGCCAGCGCCCCGCAAACTTCGCCGCGAGCGCTTCTTGGCCGCCCGGATAATCTCGCCCCGCCGCCTCGAGGTAGTCGCGAAACGCGCTCACGTTCTGGTGCAGCTTGCGATACGCCATGAACGTGCCGTTCGTGGACAAGAGCGCGGGCTTCGGCGCCGGCGCAATCTCCTGCGCCTCGTCCTTGTGACCGAGCAGAAATTCGCCCGTTTCGAGCGGCGCCCACGCCAGCTCGCTGCCAAAGCCCTTGCGCACCAGCTTGCCGCCGCCGATCACGGCCGAGTCATGCGCCCCGCAACCCTCGAAGTACGGATTGCTGATGCCGTCGACGTAGCCGAAGTGCTCCTTGGGCGTGGCCTCTCCGTCCTCGTACAGGGCCGAGCCTTCCTGGTACGGCATGTCGTCGCGACCTGCCGCGCGGTGCCCCTTGCGCAGCTGCACACCGCCTGCGCTCTGCGCGACGAAGGTGCTGATCTGGTCGTAGCGCCCGGCGATCGCGTCGTCATTGGCACCGTTGATCGCGATCATGAGATGCACGGGTTCGGCGTCTTGCCAGATCGGATCCCAGTTCACCGGCGCGCTCGGCCCGTCGTCGCCCAGGATCGCAGCGCGCGCTTTCATGCCCACAGCGAACTCTTCGGGGAACTGGCGCAACGACGCCTCGGGCAGGCCGAGCGCTTGCAGGCCTGCGTAGCTGAACGCGACGTCGGTCGTGGCAGAGGGTCGCGCCTTGGCTCCCGTTGCTCCCGCGATCGAGCGCATCGCCGCCGAGGTCACCAGCGGAAAGACGCGCTGCAGGAAGGCGCGGCCCGCCGCGGCGTCGTTGATCCGGTAGAAGACGTAGCGCGCCTTGGGAAAGCCGTAGCGCGGATAGCCGCGCACGACGTTGCCCTGGATGTCCGACAGGTCGAGCTCGTGTCTCTCGTTCATTGTGTCACCGCCGCGCTGCCAACGTTCTGTTGAACGGGCTCCTTCGCCGTGGGTCGCAGACCCGACGGCGTCCCGGGCGTGGCCGCGCGTAGCGCCTCGGGCGACGCCTCACCGATCACCGCACGCTCCAGACTCGTGGCGCCCGCGCGCCAGCTGGGCCCATCGAGCTCCTCCGGCTGCGTGCGACGCACGAAATCGAAGAACGCCGCCTGCAACTCTTCTGCGTTCTTGCCCTGATTGTCGAAGGCAAACTTGGCGAGCTCTTGCTTCAGGTACAGCCCTTTGAGCTGTTCGGCCAGCGACTCATCGGTGGAACCGTTGAAGTAGAAAGTGGTTTCCACCTGACAGCGGCGCAGGTACTTGGCAAATGAAGCAGCGTCGTGAACTTGCTCGAAGCCCACGCAGTACTTCCAGATCTGCCGTATCGTGCTGTCGGCCGCGTCCCACATGCCCCACAGGTATTGATCCAGATCGGGGCCGTGGAAGTTCGCAGTGAATGCCAGGTACGCGGACTTGAGCCGGTCGTGGCTCGCGGGCACCGGAAGCGGCAGCGCCTTCACGATGTCGAGACCTTGGTAGACGACGTTGTCGAGCACGAAGAACCGACACAGATAGGTCTCGGGCACCGCCGCCATCGGACTGTGCTCGCCGGTGGGCAGAGCGTCGAGCAGCTCCTTCAGCATCGTGGCGTACGAGCGCTCGTTCGGGTCGCGATTGAGAATCGGCGCGAGCGTGGTCAATCCGTAGGCGTTTCCGTTGAGGTTAGGCATGAGCTGGTCCCTTTGTTTCGCTTCGGTCCGCGATGGCCTGCGCCGCCGTGCTCACCGCGGGCGTTACGTCCATCATCGACAGCTCACCTTGCAGGTCGCGCAACATGCGCCCGTAGTTCTGCGCAAAGTGCTCGGCCGAGCCGCGCCGCATCTGGCGCACGAAGTCGACCAGGCGCTTGCGCACCTTGGAGCCCGCCTTCACGTCGTTCGACGCCGCGAGCGGATACGCGCTGTAGTAGTGATTGCTCCAGACTTGATTGTGCGTGACATACTCGTGAAACCGGGTCTGGGGGACCGACTTTGGCCAGCCGACGTTCATGAACCACAAGAGGTTCAGCCCGGACGGGATGGCCACCGAGAATGAGTCCACGTACTGCGCCCAGCTGCCGTTGAAATTGCTGAGAAACAGCATGTAATCGTAATGCAGCGACTCCTCGGGCTGTTGGTCGCTGAGGCGCGGGAAATCGCGCGCGCGCAGGAACACCCAGCGCGCGTAGTGGATCATCGACAGCGTCAGCAGCCCGCGCAGGCTGAATGCCAAAAGCGGTGTGCCGACCGCCCAGAACGCGGCCCGGTTGACCGGCGTCTGCCAGCGCTGCAGCGGCGTGACGAGATTCATTGCGTACGCTTTGCCTGCGATGTTCGACATATCTCTCTCCAGCGCCTACCCGTTATGGCTATATGCGTCGGTGCGCCTCGTTACAGGCACTCACAACCGCCGCGCGTGAGGCATCCCGCCTCGCGTGAACGCGCGTCGATTGCGAGCCTGCTCACGACTCGCTCTCGCTCCGTCTCAACCCCACCGCACCTTACGAAACACGGAACGCTGTCGCAACTCAATATGGACGCTTACGTAAGGAATACAGTACAACGCGTGCTGTCGACGCGGTGGCGTATCGAGGATCGACGTGCGCCCAGGGGGAACCGATGGACAACACCGACGTGATCAAAGCCTTCTTCGCTGCGTTTCGAGAACGTAACGCAGAAGCCATGGGACGCCTCTACCATCCGGAGGCGAGCTTCTCCGACCCTGTGTTCGGCAAGCTGGACGTGCAGCAGACGCGCGCGATGTGGCACATGCTGTGCTCGCGCGGCAAAGACCTGAAGGTCGAGCTCGTGCGTTGCGAGGCCGACGCCAACAGCGGCAGCGCCGACTGGGAAGCGACGTACACCTTCCTCAAGACGGGCAAGCTCGTGCACAACGAGGTGCACTCGCGCTTGCGCTTCAAGGACGGCTTGATCTGCGCGCACGACGACAGCTTCGACTTCTGGCGCTGGGCGTCGATGGCGCTGGGCGCGAGCGGCCGCTTGCTCGGCTGGACCCCCATCATCAAGAACGCCGTGCGCAAGCAAGCGCGACACAACCTCGACAACTATCGCCCGCTGGCCGCGACGGCCTGAAAAGAGCCAAAACGACGGACTCTGGCGCTCGCGGCTGAGCGCGAGAGCCCGGTCTGCAGCTCGCTTCTGCGCTGCGCGACCGTTTTCGATTGCGGGGACTACGGCTTCGTGGTTGAGTGCAGTGTCTAGCCTGCCAAGGTCATGCCGTGAACAGCCGCAGCATTGCCTGGGGTCGTGCCCGCCTACTCGGCGGCTTGCTCGGCGTCTTGGTTGGGGTGTTGGGCATGGCGTGCGCCTCCGATCCGCATTCGACCCGCGCCGACGCATCAATGGCACTGCCGGCACAGAGCAGCTCGTGCGCACCCCTAAACGAGACGCGCATGTGTGCGTGCGGCAACCTGCCGGGCCGAACCACGTGCACGGCGCAGGGCTTTAGCGCGTGCGAATGTGCAGCTGCTCCTGCCGCTGATGGCGGCGTACCCGGCGCGCTCGACACCGCAAACGCAGGCGACGGTGGCGTGCTCGGCGAGCCGGCGGGCGACCGGCGCGCGGACATCCTGTTTTCGTGGCATCGGGCCGTACCGCTCAGCGGCACTTGCGAGGCCGGCCACTACGTGGGCGAGACCACGTGCGACTTCCAGGCGGTGGGCCTGCCGATCGGCCCGCTACCTTCCACACTCGACTTCGTGCTGGGCAAGACTCAGCACGGCGAGATTCTCGAGATCAGCAACGGCAAGATCTCCTCGATCTCCGCGGCCGGCACCGTGCAGATGGGCGACCTGGTCGGCAGCCTCGACTGCTCGACCCGCAAGTTCACAGCGCACATCGAGAACGGCAGCATCGTCGCCTACGGCGCCACCGGCAAGACCCAGGGCACGCTGGTCGGCGACTACGATGCGACCACGCACTCGTTCGTCAACGCGACCTACGACGGCACCGGTGACATCTCCGGTATCCCAGGTGGCTGCATGCCCGGCAGCACGTGGAAAGCCTCTTGGCAGCCGTGAGCTGCGGAAGGTGCGCGCGCGATCTTGATGGCACCCCACTCGGCCACGCAGCGATGGCGCGCATCCGGTGGCGTCTGGGCCGTGCAAGGCCCTCACGACGCCAGGGCGCTGCTCTGCCCGACGCTACCGAACCCTGCAACGACGGGCGTCAGTCGGTAGAGCTGAAGAGCTGTCCAGAAATAGCTCATAGCGGCTTACGTCCTCGAAAAAATCCTCGAAATACACGACCCTTCCCGCGTCGACCAGCGCCACGCTCAGCACCACCTCGAGCACGAGCTCGAATCAAAACCCCTCGGTCAGACCACTAGCCCCATGCCTGAACCAGAAACCGGCCGCCGGATCCTTCCACGCTTCGAGATGATCCGGTCGTTTGCCGCGGCCGACTTCCTCACGCTGGCCAACGGCTCCTGCGGCGCAGGCACGATCTTCGCCCTGCTCCAGCACATCGCCACCGCCGAGCTGCGCTGGCTGTGGATCGCGATGAGCCTCTCGCCGTTCGCGCTCTTCTTCGACTTCGCCGACGGACGTTTTGCGCGCTGGCGCCGCAAGTCGTCTGCACTCGGGGCCGACCTCGACTCACTCGCAGATGTGATCTCCTTCGGCATGGCGCCCGCTGCGCTCGGCTTCGCCGTCGGCCTGCGCGCCGTGCTCGACGTCGCCGTGCTGCTCTACTTCGTCGCCTGTGGCATCAGCCGACTCGCACGCTTCAACGCCACGGCCGATCAGCTCTCGGACGAGAGCGGCAAGGTGAAGTACTTCGAGGGCACGCCGATTCCAACCAGCGTGCTGCTGGTCGGCGTCATCGCGTGGCTCACCGCGCGCCATCAGATCGGCACGAGCTTGCTGTTTGGTGTGTGGAACCTCGGCCCGCTCGCGCTGCATCCGCTCTCGCTCATGTACCTCGTGAGCGGCAGCGCGATGATCAGCACGATCCGCATCCCGAAGATCTGAGCACCTCCGCAGCCAGTGCGGGCCGCTCTCGCGGATCGTCCGCCATGATCGTTGGCTGCCTGCGTGTCGCAGCGGTCGCGCGCACGACCCAGTCCTGGACTAGCGTGAGCCCGCAGCAGCAGCTAGGGTCAGCACCGGGCATGCGCTGCCCCCGCGGAAGCTCCTTGGGCTTCGCGTTCTCGCGCATGCGCAGAAGCAGAGGCTGAGATGACTCAGAGACGTGTGCTTCCACTCATCGTATGTGCACTCGCACTGGGCTCCACTTGCGGCGAGGTCGCGTTCGCGCAAAGCAAAGACGGCGCTGCTGCAGCGCGTCCGAGCACGCCAGTCGCACCGACTGCGCCTGCACCCGAGGCACCGGCGCCAGCAGCACCGGCGCCGCCCCCGCCCGCCGCGCCGGTTGCACCTGCGCCCGCCGCGCCGGTTGCACCGGCGCCCGCCGCGCCGGTTGCACCTGCGCCCGCCGCGCCTGCGCCAACC
>DASVHQ010000342.1:0-33666 GCA_036382515.1 Polyangiales bacterium
GTGTAGGCCGGCAGCTCGACATGCAGCGCAATGCGCAACAGATCGGGCGCAAGCTCCGGGTGGTTTCGAAACAAGACGAGCAGCGCTTCGTGCTGTTGCGAGGGCATGGCCGCGGCGCGAAGCTAGCACCGCGCGTGAGCCGGGCAAAGCGTGCTGACGCTGCAAGCGCACGCCACCTCAAGGGCGGTCGGCCCGAGTGCAAGCTGGGGGTGAGCCTCAACACGCGCGATACGTACGACGGCGACGGCCGCGAACTCACGGCCACGCGCTTTGCCGGCGCGCTGAGCCTCGCGACCGGCAAGACCTACGACGGGTCTGGCCGCCTGCTGACCAGCACAAGCGAGGACGGCCTGACCACGCGCTACTCCTACAGCCCAAGCGGGTTGCAGACCACCGTCACGCGCCCTGGCGGGTTCACCGAGGTCACCGACCGCTTCGTCGATGGCCAGCAGAAGAGCGTGACCGGCAGCGCTGTGGTCGCGCAGTACTTCACCCACGGGATCGATTCCGCCACGGGTCTGCGAGTCTCCGAGACGCACGTCGGTAGCGCCAGCTCACCCGTCTACGAACGTAGGAAGTGGCGCAGACCTACTACAACGCCAACGGGCAGGTCGAACACACGCGCACGACCGGACTTGCCGACACGCTCTACGTCTATGACCCGCTTGGTAGCCAAGTGCGCGCCGGCCTGGACGTCGACGGCAACGGCAAGCTCGAGCCTATCGGCAACGATCGGATCAGCGAGAGTGAGACCTTGTACGTCCCGCTCAGCGGCGACGTCTGGCAGCAAACACAGCAGCGCGTATACGCGGATCCAAACGTGCAACAACCGGTGGTCACGTCGACCACGCTCACGCGCCTGACGGGCCTCGGGTCGGGCGTAGTGTCGGAGCAGGTCTCGATCGACCTGCAGGGCAATCGCGCGCGCAGCACAGTCGCCGTCAATCGCACCACGGCCACGGAGACCCGCACCACGGACGTGCCGGACTCCAGCTACGACGCTGTCAGCGTGACCATCAATGGCAAGCTGATGACGAGCGCGAATACCAGCGGCACAACGACCTCGTACGACTACGACGCCCTCGGTCGCCGCCGCCAGGGGGTAGCTGCACAGGCGGATGACGCGGGATGGGGCGGCTGGCAGACTGGGCACCGCGTTTATCCGCCCTACCGCCGCGCCGCGCAGCCAGCGCTTTGGTGAGGTCGCGCTGGGGTGGGTCCGAGCACGTACCGTTCGGGGGACGTGCTTCACGTCTAGAGGGGCACGCGAATGCGTGCTCCGAGGGGTCCCCGAACGGAACGCGCGCAGGACCCACCCCAGCGCGACCGATCACCACACCACAAGCCGCACCGCCCAGAGCCCGACACGTAGCCGCGTCCGTCGACCACGACCTCGAATTGCCGGCAGCACGACAGCATCGTGTAAACTCGGGCGCACCCAGACCCAAGCATGCAAGCCAAACGCCGCGCCAAATCGAATCTGCTGGCATGCTCGACCGTGCTGCTCTGCGGGCTCGCGGCGCAGCCAGCAGCCGCGTTCGCGCAAACGGGGCCTCGCCCGAACGTCGAGTCGCAGCCCGAGTACTTGCCCGACGATCCGGGTGAGCGTGATGCCCAAGCACGCTCGCTCTTCGAACAGGGGCGCACAGCGTATGACGAAGGTCGCTACCGGGACGCGTGGGGCTTTTTCCACGACTCGTACAAAGCCAGCAAGCGGCCAGAGCTGCTCTACAACATCGGACAGACTGCAGACCGGCTGAGGATGGATGCCGACGCGCTCAAGGCGTTCAAGATGTACCTTGAGCGCCTGCCGGACGCGGCCAATCGGCGCGAAGTCGAAAACCGTGTGCGCGCGCTGGAAGAGCGCGTGAAAGCCAGTGGTGCAGTGCCTGCGCCGCCCGACGACGGCAGCGAGCTCACACCCGCGCCTGCTCCGAGCGAGACGAAGCTGGACGATGCACCGGGCCCGCCGAAGGGTGGGCAACCTGGCAGGCATGGCTGGTACTTCCGCGGCGCGCTCGGCCTCGGGCTACGGCGCGACGGAGTCAGTGACGCAGGCTTGAGCGCGTCGCTCGCGGGCGCTGGCGCGTCGGGCGAGCTCGCGGCAGGCATCACCGTGAAGCCTGGGCTTGCGCTCGGCGGCGGGCTGTTCTTCGACTGGACCAGCAAGCCCACGCTGAAGGCGCCGGGTCAGGGCGATCTGGATCTCGACTCGGCGAACCTCACGATGCTCGGTGCGATGGGCGACTGGTACGTGCACCCGGAGACCGACGGCTTGCACTTCCAGGGAGCGCTCACGCTGGCAGTGCTCAGCATCGCACGCGGAGCGGGGGTGGCGCAGGGAGTGCCGGTCGGCGCGAAGACGGGCTCGGGCGTGGGCCTTTTGCTGGGCGCCGGCTACGAGTGGCCGGTGCAGGACAACTGGGCCATCGGTGTGCTCGGGCGGCTCACCTTTGCGGGGTTGTCGGAAGACACGCGCACGCACGGCTTCTTCGCACTGTCGGTGCTGGGCACCGCGACCTGGTACTGAGCCTTGCGCTATGCTGGGCTGATGGTGCCTTGCGAAACGTTCGCCGTCGGCCTCAGGCTCGCAGCTGCGCTGCTCGCGTGCTGGCTCGCTGGCTGCAGTGGGCGGACGGAGAATCTCGTCAGCGACCCAAAGGCGCCGGCGCACGATGCCGCCGTCAGCAGCAGCATCGACGCCGCCACGTCGACCACAATGGCCGCGACGACCGCGACGACGGACGCAAGCGTGCCATTTCCGACGGATGCCCAGGGTCACGTGTTGTGCGGCACGCGCCGCTGTCAGTGCGACGACGGCGCCGACAACGATGGCGATGGCCTGGTCGACGGCTTCGACCCCGAGTGCACCGGGCCCTACGACGACGACGAGTCCTCGTTCGCGACCGGCATTCCCGGCACCGGCAACAAGGCCAAGTGCATGGGCTGCTTCTTCGACTACAACGCCAGCGCGCAGGCCGACGACTGCCGCTACAACAACGCCTGTCTCGATGGTCTGCCCCCGGGCAACGCGGGCGGACCGATGTGCTCGACCTGCCAGCCGAGCGCCAGGTGCGTGACTCGCTGCCAGCCTCGTACCCCGAACGGCTGCGATTGCTTCGGCTGCTGCGAGGTCAAACAAGAGACTGGCAGCTCGGTGTTCGTACGCCTTTCGGACAGCTGCTCGATGAGCAAGCTCGCCAACACGAAAGACTGCCCGCGCTGCGTCCAGAGCACGCAGTGCGTGAACGACTGCGGCCCCTGCGAGCTTTGTCTCGGGCGCACGCGGCAGGATCTCGATCCGAGCTGTGCAGCGGACGGCGGCGGGCTCGGCTTCGCCTGCGACAACCACGAGGCGCGCTGCGACGCCAGCACGCCCTGCCCGCTCGACTACTACTGCCACCTCGGCTGCTGCCTGCCGACGGTATTCTGACGCCGGTTCGGCAAGCAGCGTGAACGCCAGCGCTACTTCAGCTCGGCCGACGACTTGTTGAGCAGGCGACGCGCCACGATCAGCTGCTGGATCTGCTGCGTGCCCTCGAAGATGTCGAGGATCTTGGAGTCGCGCGCGAACTTCTCGAGCAGCGTGTCTTCGCCGTAGCCGAGGCTGCCGCACAGCTCCACGCAACGCAGCGTGATAGCGTTGCCTACACGACCGGCCTTGGCCTTCGCCATGCTGGCCTCCATCGAGTTCGGCTCACCGTTGTCAGCCATCCAGGCGGCGCGCAGCGTGAGCAGCCGTGAGGCTTCCCAGTCGGCCTCCATGCGATACAGCTCGGCCTCGATCGCCGACGCCTCCCACAACGGCTTGTCGTAGCCGAGCGTGATGCCTTCCTTCTGCAGAAGCTCGTAGCTGAGGTCCAGCGCAGCACGCGCGCAACCCACGGCCATCGCCGCCACGCCCGGCCGCGTGTTGTCGAAGGTCTGCATCACCTGACCGAACGCGCCGCGCTTGTCGCCGGTCGCGATGTCGGGCTTGCCGAGCAGGTTGTCCTTCGGAATCCGGCAGTTGGTCAGCAGGATGGTCGCGGTGTCGGAAGCGCGAATGCCCAGCTTGTGCTCGAGCTTGACCACTTCCATGCCCGGCGTGCCGACCGTGACCACGAAGGACTTGATCGCGGCCTTGCCCTTGCTCTTGTCGAGCGTCGCCCACACCACCACCGCTTCGCAGCGACCGCCTGCGGTCACGAAGATCTTCTCGCCGTCGAGCACCCACTCTTCGCCCTCGAGACGCGCCGTGGTGGTGATGCTGCCCGAGTCCGAGCCCGAGGCCGGCTCGGTGATCGCCATCGCGGCGTAGAGATGGCCGAAGCGCTCCTTCTGCGCCGGTGTGGCCACCGCGTTGATCGCAGCGTTGCCCAGACCGGCGCCGGGAATCGAGAGCAAGAGCCCCACGTCGCCCCACGACATGTTCTCGATCGACACGATCATGGCCATGTTCGCGCCGTTCTTCACTTCACGCTTGGCGCCTGCCGGCTTGGGCTCGGCGGCAGCGTCGGGCTTCTTTTCAGCACGTGGAGCCGCCGCTGCCGGCGTCTTGGGCCTGCGATCGAGCACGCGCAGCTCGACTGGCACGTCGTGCTCTTGCTTGTCGTACTTGCGCGACACCGGCCGCATCACGCCTGTCGCGACCGAGCGCATGAGTTGTTCGAGACCGACCAGCTGTTCCGAGAGCTCTAGGTTGATCATGGCATTGCCTCTTCGATCGTGGCGGAGAATGGGTGAACGCGTAGCCGGTCAGATGGAAACGAAGCCTTCGAGCAAGGCGATCGCGCGCAAGTTGCGATACCAGAGCTCGACGAGGTGCTCGCGGATGAAGCCGTGGCCACCCAGCAGCTGCACACCGTCGGAGCCGATCTTCATGCCCTTCTCGGCCGCCTGCACGCGCGCGAGATAAGCTTCACGGTGGAACGGCAGGCCGCGCTCGGCTCGCGCCGCCGCGCGGTACGCGAGCAAGCGCATGCCATCGAGCTCGATCGCGATGTCGGCGATCATGAACGCCACCGATTGCCGGTTGGCGATCGGCTCACCGAACGCGACGCGCTCGGTGCAGTAGACCTTCACGTAGTCGAGCACCGCTTGACCGACCCCCACCGCGAGCGCTGCGGCGCCGATGCGCGAGAGATCGAGTAAGCGCTGCAAGTCGAACGGCTTGTCGCCGCCGAGCCGCGCGCTGATCGGCACCGAGACGCCATCGAGCTTCACGCGACACAGCGTCAGCGGGCGCAGCCCCATGAAGCTCTCGCGCTGCGCCGACAGCCGCACGTCGGCGCCAGCCACGACGAACGCCGCCGGACCCTCGCCCTCGAGCGTGGCGATCACCAGCAGCTGCTCGGCGTCCTTGCCGAACGGCACCATGGTCTTGTCGCCGCTCAGCACGTAGCGCTCGCCCTGCTTGATCGCCTTGGTCTTCAGCTTGCTCGGATCGAAGCGCGCACCCGGCTCCAGCAGCGCCACCGCAGCGGGATGAAAGCCGTCCTGCGTGAAGCGCGGCAACAGCGCCTCGTGCTGCTGGGAGCTGCCCTGATCGAGCACGGTGTTGATGAACGAGAGCGTGGAGAGCGCGCCGATCGCGAGAGACATGTCGCCGTACGCGAGGTCTTCGGCGATCAGCAGGTTCGACACCGGCGAGCGCGCGGCTCCATAGCCACCAAGCGCCTCGGGGATCTGCACGGCGTTGAAGCCGAGCTCGAGTGTCTTGTCGTAGAAGCCCTCGGGCGCGGCGGCGGCCTCGTCGGCCTTGCGCGAAGCGGCGCGCAGCTGCAGCTGTGCGAACTTGCGGACCGTGTCGCGCATCAGCTGCTGCTCTTCGGTCAGGGTGAGATCGAAGATGGGGTTGGCGGGCTGCTCGGTCATGACTCTCCGTGTGTGCGCGAACCCAAAGCTAGCGTCGTCGTGAGGCTCACGCTGTAGAGGCCGGCGTCGCGCGGGCACTGGCCCTGCGCGCGCCAGAACGTCCACTGCTAGTAAGTATACACATGCGTATACCGGACGCTAGCCTTGCCTACGAGATTGTAAGTTAGCCGGCGGGCCGGTTTGTCCCCGCTCGGCGTGCGCTTCGAGCCACGGCGGTGGCCGAAAGCTGCCGAAACCGCGGCACTTGCTGCGATCGGACCGACATACCGGCCGGTCCGGAACGCAGCTCCAGTAACTTCGTCGCGGCGCGCCGGTTAGACTCGTCGACGGCGGGTGCGCGCGCCCGTTGCGTCGCTTGCCCGCCCTGCCTCGAGGTGATCCCCATGCGTCACGTCCACCTGCTGTTCGCCTGCTCGCTGCTGGCCCTGAGCTGTCGACCCAAGGACACGCTCACTGTGAGCGAAGCCGAGGACGCCCTCATCGAGTCGTCAACCTCGTCGCAAGCCGAGTCGCTGATGGCCAACGGGGTCGAGATCAGCACCAATTTCACGATCGGTCAGGCCGTGCAGAGGGCGGCGCAAGAGCTGCGTACCTTCGTGGCGTCGCAGCTGCCGTGCGCACAGCTCACGCTCACCGATGCCACGCTCAGCATCGAGTACGGCAAGAACCCGGGCAGCTGCGTCTACAACGGCCACAGCTTCGGCGGCAAGCACACCATCAGCGTGATGCGCAACGACAACGCCGAGGTGCTCGTGCACCACGAGTGGGTGGACTTCAACAACGGCAAGGTGGCGGTCGACGGCAAGGCCGATGTGACGTGGAGCCTGCAGAACAAGAGCCGTCGCGTGGTTCATCAGATCACCTGGACGGTGCTCACCGGCCTGTACAAAGACCGCACCGGCACCGGCAGCGGCGATCGCGCGCAGACCGCGCTCGCGGGCGGGGTACGTGAGGGCATCCGCATCGACGGCACGCGCGCCTGGGATGGTGAGCGCGGTCACTTCAGCCTCGACATCAACGGCATCGAGCTGCGCTGGATCGACCCCGTGCCGCAAGCAGGCTCCTACGTGCTCGACACGCCGTACGGCAAGACACTCACGCTCGAGTTTCAGCGCGTCAGCGCAAGCCTGATTCAAGTGACCGTGAGCGGCCCCGCGCGCAGCTTCAGCTTCGACGTGAGCGCGCTCGGGCAGGTCTCGCGGCGCAGCGGCACGGCCACGACCATCAGTGGCTGAGCGCCTGCCGGCACCGCGCATACGCGCCGCGCACCTAGGCGTGTTCGCTCGCACTCAGCTCTTCGAGCTCGCGGTGCCGCGTCTCGGGGAACAGCGGTAGCAAGCACGCTGCGCCGAGCACGCCGCAGGCTACGGCCGGCACGGCACGCGCGAGCTCGTCGATGTCGTGCGTTCCGTAGGCGTACACGAGCCACAGACCGGACACCGCGCCGAGCGTCTGCGTCACGCTGTACATGCCCGTGGCGGCCGCGCGCTGCGAGGTGGGGAGGAGCTCGGTGGACAACGAGCGTAGAATCACGCGACTGCCGCTGGCCAGGAGCTTCCGGGCAGGACGGCGCCTCTGCTAAGAAGCACCCAGCGCGCTGGCGAGCCGTCGGCCTGACGCCACCGTGGAAGGAACCCCCGATGCGAACAGTTGCCGACCTGAAAGCACACGCGGACTCTGCGCTCTTCGCAGGCCGCTATACCGATGCCCTCGCAGCCTACACGCGCATCGTCGAGGTCCAACCCGACAACCTCGATGCACGCTTGCGGGTCGGCGACGCTTTGATGGCCCTGGGCGAGCTTCAGCGCGCCGCGGTCGTCTACACGTCACTGTCTCGACACGCGGCGCTCTCGGGCTATCCACTGCGCGCGCTTTTGGCGCTCAAGATCGTGTCGACGCTCGAGCCCAAGCTCGGCGTCCTGCTGCACGACATCGCGTCGCTGTATGCACGTGACAGCACGCGGCTGGGCCGCAGCGTGCGTCGCGCCCCGCCGGACGCCACGCAGCTTCTGACTGCAACCCCAGGTGCAGCCGTGCGCAGCGCGGCCGAGTGGCCCGCCCACGCGCAAGCGCTCGCGGCCAACTACGAGAGCGCCGGCCTGGTCTACCCCGACAAGTTGATGCCGATCCCGCTCTTGTCGCTCTTGCCTGCCGAGGAGTTCGCCGGTGTGCTGTCCGCGCTGCGTCTTGTGCGCACGCGTCCGGACACGATCATCCTGCGCGAGGGCGAGCCGGGTCGCAGCTTCTTCGTGCTCGCGCGCGGTAGCGTGGAGGTCACGACCACCCGCGACGGCGAGACGAAGTCGCTCGCGAAGCTGCACGAAAGCGCCATCTTCGGCGAGATGGCGCTGCTGTCCGCGGGACCGCGCGCAGCCACTGTCACGGCGCGCACCGACTGCGACCTGCTCGAATTCGACAGCGCCGCGCTCTCGAACGCCTCGAGCACGCTCGCGCACCTGGCAGCTGCGCTCACGACCTTCGCGCAGGAGCGGCTGCTCAGCAACGTCGTCTCCACCTCGCCGATCTTCCGGCCGCTCGATCCCAGGCAGCGCGAGGATCTCATGCGCCGCTTCGTCGGCGAAAACCTCGACCCAGGGGCCGTGGTGATCCGTGAAGGCGAAGCGGGTCAAGGACTGTACGTAGTGCTGCGCGGCGAGGTCACGGTCAGCCGCGGCCAGGGCGCGCAAGCCGCAGAGCTCGCGCGCCTTGGGCCGGGCGAGATGTTCGGCGAGATCGCGCTGATCACCCGCGAGCCAACCACCGCCAGCGTGCGCGCCAGCGAACGCGGAGCGGCGGTGCTCTTCCTCAGTCGCGACTACTTCGACCGCTTGATGCAGGCCGTGCCCGAGCTCCACGCCTACCTGCAACGCCTGAGTGAAGACCGGCTGATGGACCTGCGCCTCCACGCCGTCCCGGACGAGCCGCAGGTCGTGGATGACGAAATCGAGGTCGAAGTCCTGCTCTAGGCGCGAGCGCAAGTGAGCCGCGGTGAACCCGCTGCGTAAATGCGCTATGCTCCGCAGCTCATTTCAACCCCGCGGAGACCCGACATGCGAAAACTGCCCGAGAAACTCAGCGCGCTCCTCAAGCAGCAAGTGTTCGCGCACCTGGCCACCCTGATGCCCGATGGCAGTCCGCAGGTGAGCCCGGTGTGGGTCGACGTCGACGGCGACACCATCCTCGTCAACTCGGCCGAGGGCCGCGTCAAGGACACCAACATGCGCAAGGACGCGCGCGTCGCGCTCTCCGTCACGGCTCCGGACAACGCCTATTCGGCGTTCATGGTCCGCGGCCGCGTCGTGGCCATCACGACCGAAGGCGCGGAGGCGCACATCGATCGCATGGCAAAGAAGTACATGGGCAAGGACAGCTACCCGTACCGCACGCCGACCGAGAAGCGTGTGCTCTACAAGATCGAGGTCGAGAAGATCAGCAGCATGGGCTGAAGATCACGGACGACGGGCGCCTCACGACTTGCGTTCGGCAGGCGTCACGTCTTTCACGTCACGCGCCTCGGACTTCAGCTCCGACGCGCCGGAGTGTGGCGGCACCTGCTTGTTGTCGGTGGGCGGCGTCACGTCGGTGTCCTCTGCGTTCATGCCGCGCTTGAAGTTACGGATGGCCTTCCCCATGCCATCGGCGAGCTCCGGGAGCTTCTTGGATCCGAACAGCAGCATGACGATGACGAGAATGACGAGCAGCTCGCCAAGGCCTAGGTTGCGCAGCATGGTCCACTCCGAGGGTTGAGACATGCCACTGTAGCTCACGAGGTGGCAGAAACCAAACCGGAGCGATGCGGCGCTTTGCGGCACGGCACAGTGCCACACGCAGGCCAGGCAGGCGGTCGCCAACACAGTTGAAGCGCCGCAGGCCATGGAGTAGTTACGGGCTCTGGCTTTTGCAGTGGAGGAGACAAAGATGCCGACGAATGCCGAAAAGGCCATGGAGATCTGGAAGCGCTTGGAAGGAAAGCCGGAGGGAACCGGTGACTGGCTCAAGGTTGAACAGAGCCGGATCAACACCTTCGCGGACGCGACCGGTGACCACCAGTTCATCCACGTCGACCCGGAGAAGGCCGCGCTTCTCTCGCCGTTCAAGGTCACGATCGCCCACGGCTACCTGACCCTGTCGCTGGTCCCATTCCTGCAGGGCGCCATCCCGATGGCGGATCCCCAGGCCTATGCGGGCATCATGATGGGAATCAACTACGGCCTGGACAAGGTCCGCTTCCCCGCGCCGGTCAAGGTGAACTCCCGCGTGCGCGCACACCGCGACCTCATCAGCGCGGAGCTCGTGAACCCCAGCACGATCCAGCTCAAACAGAAGATCACCATCGAGATCGAAGGCGAGCCGAAGCCGGGCTGCGTGGCCGAGACACTGACTCGCCTCATCTACGGCTGATGCGGCGCACTCGGAAGCCGCTGCAGGTCGCGCCGCGACGGTGGCGATCCTGCAAGCCTTCTAGCTAGTTGCACTGACCGTCGGTCCACCGACACGCCTTTGTTTCGGTGGGCCGACACTGCATTCGCGCAAACGCTGACCAAGGGTGATCGAGTGTCACTGGTTTCTTACGTCCTCAACGCAGTGCGCATGCTCGTGCTCGTGGACGCGCTCTCCACCTGGCTGCTGCGCGAATCGCAGTTTCCACGCAGCCTCACCAACCCGATCCTGCAGCCCATCTACCGGCCACTGCGTGCGCTCTTCGGCCCGTACACGGGCAACGTGGATATCTCGCCTCTGGTGGTGCTCATCGCCCTCAGCCTGATCGGAGCGACGCTGCGACGGCGCAGAGGACCGCGGTGAGCGGCGCGCCGCGCACCTACCTGGCGGGCCACGAAGCGATCGAGCGAGCGTTTGCGCAGGGCGAGCCGGTACGCGTGCTGCTCGTCGGCGTCGAGGATCACAGCGCTGCGACCGGCCAGCTGGTGCGGCTGGCGGAAGACCACGCCGCGCGCGTCTGGCGCGGCGGGCCCGGCGACCTGCGACGCATGAGTCGCAGCCGCGAGCCGCAGAGCGTGATGGCGCTGCTCGGAGCAAAGCCCGAGGCCGAGCTCGACGACTTGCTCACGCGTGGCGGGATCAGCTGGCTCTTGCACCGCGCCAGCTATCCGAGCAACGCCGGCTTCGTGGTGCGCACGGCGGAGGTCTCGGGTGCGGACGGCGTGGTGATCGACGCGCAGTGGAATCATCAGGATCGATCACGCGTGCGCCACGTCTCGATGGGCGCGTCGCTGCTCTTGCCGGTGATCTTCGATAGCTGGCAGCACGTCGTCGAGCGTGCGCACGCGCACGACGTGCGGGTCGTCGCCATCGAGGACGTGGGCGACAACGCGCCGTGGCAGGTGGATCTGCGCGAGAAGTGCGTGTGCGTGATCGGCGGCGAGCGCGACGGGATCGATCCCGTGCTGCTGACGGCCTGCGACGCCGTCGTGCGTGTGCCGATGGCGGGCTTCGTGCCGTCGTACAACCTGCAAGCCGCGATGGCCGCAGTGGCCGTGGAGCGCCTGCGTCAGCTCACTGGATGAAGAACTCGTCCACGCGCTGCAGGTAGCGCTGCGCGCGACGCCGCGCGACCTTGTTGCCGAGACGGAAGCGCGGGCCCTGGTCGCCCGCCTCGACCACTTCGTGCAGCAACGACAAGAAGAGCGCGCGATCCTGCACGCTGATCGCGTAGAACACCGCGTAATTGACCAACAGGATGTGGTTCTTGCGCTGCGTGAGCTGGGCCGCGCGCTCGAAGTATTGCTTGCCCTTCACCGGGTCGCCGCCAACTTGCTTGGGGTACGACGAGGAAAAGCCTCCGAGAAACACGAGGGTTCCCGCGTCCTCGTAGCCCTCGTCGAGCTTGGCGATCCACTCGGCGATGGTGCGAATCGCGGGCATGTCCACGAACTCGGTGGAATCGGGACTGTTGTTGACCGCCGTGCTCCACGACATCACCAACCAGAAGAGCGGCGGCACGTCGCGCTTGGCATCGTGGAAGTGCTTCTCGAGGTACTTGCGCAGCGCTCTTGGGTCCTGCTGAACGACGCTCGGGAAGCTCGGATCGCGCCGTGCCATCACGCGCATCGCCAGGTCGCGCGCGCGCGAGTACATGAGGTACGCGCGCTGCTGGTGATGCTCGGATTCGACGAAGTCGCCACGCAGCTCGGCCAGGTCGTGCGCGTCCATGACCCAGCCATAGGCGTACGCCATGTAGGCCTTTGCCAGCATCAACGACAACTCTTCGTTGTCAGGGCTGACGGCGTGCAAGCCCTCGAGCTGCATGATGCCCGACGCCGCCGCATAGCCGCCGCTCTCCCAGTCGAAGTAGGCGCGCGTGGTGTCTTGCGCCTCGACCAGCACGCTCGCTGTGGTGTCCACTGCGATGCGGTTGAAGTTGCAACCCGTGACGAGCCCCAGCGCGATCACGGCGAACGCAGGCATACCCAGGCACGAACGAGTCTTCGACATACTTGCGCGCAGCCCTCGGTCAGATGGGAATCTCGATGCGGAACGTGGCTCCGTGGCCGGGCGTGGAGCGTGCGCTGATCTGTCCGCAGTGAGCATCCACGATCTTTTTGGCCATGGCGAGGCCGAGCCCGGTACCGCCCACCTTGCCGTGGGTCGCGAACGACTCGAACAGCCGCCCTTCCATATCCTTGGGGATGCCGGGGCCTGTGTCGGCACACTCGAAGACGAGATAATCGCCCGTCCGGTCGATCGTCCAGCGAAATTTGCCGCCGCTGCCGCTGCCGCCACCGCCGCCGCCACCGCCGCCCATCGACTGGCCTGCGTTGCGCGCGAGATTGAAGATCACGCGCTTGAGCTTGCCCGCGTCGAAACGCGCCGCGCCGTCGTAGCGGACGTCGATCTCGAGCTGGATGCCGAAGCTCGCGAGCTCGGGCACCAGCATCTCGCGCACCTCGGAGATGAAGCGATCGAGATACACACGACCGATCAGCACTTCGCGCTGACCGCGTGCGAAGGCGAGCACCTCCTGGGTCATGGTCTCCATGTGCTCGAGCGCCCGGCCAACGCGCGCAGCGTGCTCGCGCCGCACCTCACGCGTGTCCTCGTCGGTCATCAACTCGACGTAGCCGCCCACCGCCGTCAGCGGCGTGCGCAGGTCGTGCAAGATGGCACCCACGGAGTGACCGAGCAGCGCCAGCCGCTCGGCCCGCTGGCCTGCCTCGCGTTCACGACCCACCACGAGACCGCGCGCGAGCTGGCCAGCCACCAGGCCCAGAAGCCTCAGCAGCGCTTCTTCGTCGTCGCGCGCCTCGATCCGATTGACGACCTGCAAGATCCCGATCTGGCTGCGGCCGTCGGAGAGCGGGGCGCTGCAGGTCTCGCGTGCGCTTACGCCGGAAGCGTCGGGCAGGAGCAGGTCGGCCACACCGCCGCCCGCGTCGGCCGTGCGCAGGATGGGGAAGCGTGCGCGCAAGAGCAACGCCTGCGCGCTGCGCGGCTCGAGCGTGCGTGAGCACAGCTGCGTTGCGTCGCGATAGCGCGCGTGCACTTCGGCGCCAGCGTCGTTGACGAGCAGGAGCGCAGCCACCTCGACCTTCATCAGGCTCTGAACCCGTTCGAGCACACCGGCGATCATGCCGGGAAGGTCGTGCGCCGCGGCGATCTGCCGCTCGACCTCGTAGAGCACCTCGAGCTCGGCATGCGCCTTGCGCACGCGCCCTTCGGCGTCGGCGAGCGCACGGTTCTTCTCCAGCAGCGACGCGTACAGGAAGGCATTCTCGATGGCCACGGCACACTGGCCGCCGATGCACTGCAAGAGCAGCTCGTCCTCGACATCGAAGGCACGCTGCTGCTTGTTCAGGCACTGGATCACCGCGACGACCCGCCCCTCCTTGTTGCGGATGGGCACGCACAAGAGTGAGCGCGTGCGGTAGCCGCTCTTCTCGTCCCAGGTCTTGTCGAAGCGCGCGTCGCCATAGGCATCGATGAGGTTGACCGCGTGGCCATGCTGCGCAACCCAGCCCGCGATGCCTTCTCCGACGCGCAGTTGGATGCGCTGCGGTCTTTCGCCCTGGATCACTTTCGACCAGAGCTCGCCCCGCGCCTCATCGACGATGAACAGCGTCGAGCGGTCGGCGTTCATCAGCTGCGTGGTGCGCTCCACGATACGTGGCAAGAGCTCCTCGATATCGAGGCTTGAGCTGACGGCGCGTGCGATGTCCATCACGGCCTCGAGCTCGCGGCGCAGACGTACGACCGGCGGCTCGGAGCGCGTCGTCACTGCAGTCGGAACCACCACGCCGTCCTGGGAGGGCGAACCAGCAGAGTCGTGTTCGTCGGGGCTCATGCGGAGGTCACGGCCAAGGCTACGCTAGGTCTCGAATTATGGCGGGTCGAGTCGCTGCAATTCAACCGCACGCCGTGCCAGAGGCTGCGTCGGTCCGCGGGTGAACGTATGTCCAGACCACCGGGATCGGCGACCGCCGTGGTCGTGATATGGTTGCATCCCCTCGGAGGTGCAAGATGCCAGTGCGAGCGCGCAATACTCTCACCCTGATCCTTGCGGCGACCGTCGCACTGGTCGTCAGCTGCAAGAGCGACAAGGCAGCACCCACCGATGCGGGCCCGGCAGGCGAGGCGTGCATCTCGCCCGGCCAGGCGGAGACGGGCTGCGGTTGCACGGGCGGCGGCATCGGCCACCGAGCCTGCGGGGCCGACAAGATCTGGCAAGCCTGCTTCTGCCCCGGTGGCCTGCCGGATGGCTCCGTGTGCTCCGCGGGGCAGCTGATCCCGTGTCAGATGTGCGCCGGCGAAACCAAACCGCGCACCGCCGTGTGCCTGCAAGACGGCACCTTCGACTGCGCGTGCCCCGAGCAGGATGCCGGCAAACCCATGCTGGATGCGGGACAGTCGACCGCGCCGGATGCCGGCAGCCCGATCGTCACGGACGCCGGCAGCACCGCAGACGCCAGCTAAATGACCGGGCGCGACGCCTCGGTGAGCGCGAGGTGCTGGTACAGCGCGCCGTCCACGAAGCCGCGCATGCGGTAGTAGGCGCGCGTGCCGACCGCCGAGATCACGGCCAGGTCGGCGAATCCCGCGGCGCTCGCCTGGCGTCGGGCCTCGTCGAGCAATCGCGTGCCGAGGCCCGTGTGCTGGGCGCGGTCGGCCTGCCGCTCACCGAGGCCGAGCGAGCTGCCATAGACATGCAGCTCGCGGATGAGCGCGCTGCGCGAAAGCTCACGGAGCAAGCCCGCCTCGGCTGGCAGTGACAACCGACAGAAGCCTAGCAAGCGATCATCGGGCGTGAGGAACTCGATGAAACATTCCTCGCCGCCGCTGGTCGCGTAGCGCGTGGTGGAGAGCTCGAGCGCGTGGTCGGCGAACGCTGCGCCACGGATCTCGCGAGCGCGGATGTCGATGACACGCTCGCCGCGCGCCGCGAGCGCGCGCTCGGCGAGCTCGCGGAAATTCGACAAACGGTTGCCGGTGACGATGTCGCCGGACGAGATGTCGCGCACCACGCGCGACAGTCGGCAGTAGCGAGGCGTGGCCGCCAGCACCACCTGCAGCACCGAGAGCAGCTCGTCGTGCGTGTAAGGTCGCCACTGCCCAGCCTCGTAGAAACGCATCAGCTCGGCGCTCTCGATCAGCGAGCACGGATACACCTTGAGCTCGTCCGGCATGAAGGCCGGGTCCTCGAACAAGCGCGCGAAGTCGCGCGCGTCCGTCTGGGCAGTTGCGCCGAGCAAATTCGGCATGAAGTGCAGCATCAGCTTGAAGCCCGCGCGCCGCAGCATATGCAGGGCCTGCCGCGACGCCTCGACGTCGTGGCCGCGCTTGTTCAGCGCGAGCACCTCGTCCGACAAGCTCTGCACGCCCACCTGCACCTTGGTGCAGCCAAGGAGGCGCAAGCGCACGATCTCGGCGGCATCCACGTGATCGGGACGCGTCTCGAGCACGAGCCCGACGTTGCGCGTGCCGCTGTGCTCGTTTTCGCGCTGCGCCGCTTGCAGCTGCGCAAAGCTCGCGTGCTCGAACTCGCGCAACAGGTCGGGCCCCGACTTTTGCAACAGGAAGGTCGACACCACTTTGTTGTAGCCCACGCCCAGCTCGCGACCATCAAGGCGCGTCTCTTGCTCCCGCACCGACAAGCGATGGACAGAAGCCTCGGCCGTACGGTCGACGCCGGCACCGAAGTCGTTCATGGCGTCGAAGCAACGCTTGACGAACCAGATCTGGTAGGGCTCGGGGTAGAACGAGAACGTGCCCCCGAGCACGATGAGCTCCGCCTTGTCGGTCGCATGCCCGATCGCCCGGAACGCCGAGAGACGCTGATAGGTCTGCAGGTACGGATCGAAGCCGTTGCCCTCGGCGCGCTGGCACCCCGGCTCCTCCGACAGGTAGCTCTTGGGCATGCGCACGTCGTTCGGGCAGAACACGCACTTGCCGGGGCAAGGGAACGGCTTGGTCAGCACCGTCACCGGCGTGACGCCGCTCTGGGTGCGCACCGGACGCAGCTGCAGGTGCGCGACGAAGCGTGCCTGGGGTATGGCGAACACCTCGTCGTGCGCAAAGGCCCGGTAGCCGGCGATCAATTCGCTGCGCGAGAAGAAGCCGCTGCCGTCGCGCGGGTGCCGGCGCAGAATGCGGTGCAGCTCGGCCGGGGCCAGAGGCGTCGTATCGACAACACTGCGTTGTAGAAGGAGAGACTCGAGGTCGCGCAACACGGCGAGCAACGGCTGCCTGTGCGCCTCGGGGTCGAAGGGCCGCGGGCCACGCGGCGGCCGTGAAGTGGTGGAGCTCATCAACGCGAGCGAGCCGCTGCGAGCGCGACCGCCGCCGGTAGCTTACGGCAAGGCCGCGCGCGGCGCTCGCCTGCAACTTTGTGGCATGCTCCGGGGCGTGAACCAAGCCTGCGTGTGTGCGCTCAACCAGCTCAACCGCGCCTTCTACGCGGCCATCGCCCGCGAGTGGAGCGACACGCGCAAGGCGCCGTGGGATGGCTTTGGTCGCGTGATCTCGTGCTTGCCGCACCCAGGCCGTGGCGAGCGCACACCCCTGCGCGTGCTCGACGTGGGTGCGGGCGACGGCCGATTCGCTGCGTACCTCGCTCGGCAGCAACTGCCGGCACTGGACTACCTGGGCGTCGACCTGTCGACGGCCTTGCTGGACCACGCACGCGCACGCGGCCTGGGTCCGGCGTACCGTTTCGAGCAGCTCGACGTCGTCGAGGGTGATGCGCAGCGCAGCCTGCCGAGCGGCGAGCACGCGCTGATCGTGCTCTTCGGCGTGCTGCATCACCTGCCGAGTCTCGCGCTGCGCAGGGAGCTGCTCGCGACGCTTGGTGCGCGGCTTGCGCCCGGCGGCGTCCTCGCCATGACGTTCTGGCGGCTGCCGGAAGACGCTCGCTTCGCGCGCCGCGTGCTCTCCTGGGAGAGCTACAACGCCAGCGCGCCGCAACCCTTGGACCTCACACAGCTCGAGCCCGGCGACACGCTGTTGCGCTGGGGCCGTGGCACGGCACCCCCGCGTTACTGCCACTTCGCCGACGCAGCCGAGATCTCGGAGCTGATCGCCTGCACTGGGTTGCGCGTGCTCGATCGCTTCCGTGCCGACGGTCGCGGCGAGCAACTCAACGAGTACGTGCTGCTCACGGCGGCGGCACGCGATGCGCCTCCTTGCACCCCGGGTGAGCGATGCTAGGAGCCTGTCGGAGAAAGCCGGACCGAGGGCTTCGAGAAAGAGGCCGCAATGGAACGTATGGATGCGATTCTGTGGCCGGTCGCGACGGCCGCTACGATCGCGCTGGCGATCGTGGTGTGCGTGTGCGCCGTGGGTTGTGGCAGCAGCACGAGCAAGAGCACCACGGCCTCGAGCGACGCAGGCGGCAGCGACGCTCCGACTTGGACCCGCGTGTACAGCGAAGTCATCGTCGCCAACTCCTGCAACAACCAGTTCTGCCACGCAGAGGCCCAAGCCGGGGGCCTGGTCCTGACTCCGACCGCGGATGCTGCCTACAACGCGCTGGTCGGCAAGACGCCCACCGGCGACCCGTGCAAGGGCAAGGCCGGCCTGCAGCGCGTCACTCCCGGCAAGCCCGAGCAGAGTCTCATGTACAGCAAACTCTCGGCCGACCCACCGGTTTGCGGCCTGCACATGCCGCCCACGCCCTACCCGCACGCGAGCACAGCACAGATCGCACTGGTGCGCGCCTGGATCGCCGCCGGCGCCAAGCACGATTGACCTGCCACGATTGACCAGGAAGGCTACGTGGTCGAGGTCTTGAACGGACCTTCGATGTGCGCGTAGGGCGGCGCGCTGAACTTCCAGGCCTCGTGCAGACCGAAGCCCAAGAGAATCAGCGTCACGATGTTCTCGCGCGCGGCCAGCATCACGAACGGCAAGACCAGCGAGCGGAGCATGGTGGCCGCAGGGTTGTCGCTACCCGTCGAGTCCATCAGTGCGAGCGCATAGGTCGTGACCGCGGTGAGATACGTGAGCGTGACCGCGAGCCAGCGATAGCCGAGTGACTTGCTCGCTTTGGCGCCCCTGCGCACGGCTTCACCGATCAGCACGCCCGCCGTCACCGACACCAGCGCGAAGCGCATGTGCAGCAACCAGTAGATGGCGTGGTAGGCGGCGACGTTGAGCAGCGCGGCGCCCAGGCCGAGCGCGAGCGCGACGCGCAGCGAGCCACCGAGGTCCGCCTCGCACTTGGGGCAGGTCGCGTGGCCGTTCACGGTGAAGTACGTGTCGCCGATCGGCACTGTGCAATGCTCGCACGGTGCACCTGCCGCCACCGCCTGTCCGGACGTGGGCGCAGCGGTGAGGGTCTCCACCTCGCGGTGCGCTCTTGCTATGTCGATAGTCTGGTCCACGCTACTGCAACCGAGCTGCAAGCTGTTTCGATCGAGCCGCAAGAACCAACACGCCGTAACGTGAGCACCACACGTAGTTTGCCGCTTGCTGTCACAAAGGGCCAGCCTATGCTTGCACTGTGGGAGGATGACACGAATGAAATGGATGCCGATCAAGGGGGGTAGCGTTAGCCTCAAGAGGCTGCCTGGTTGGGTGTTTCAGCTCACACATAATGGCAGCCGAACCCTCGGCGTTTGGACGAACGGGACGGCCGTCTGGACCGTGATTGCGGCCGAAGCCTGAAGCAATCATTGGTGTTTTCGGCGGGGCCGTGAGCGCAGGCCGGCTCCGGCGCAACGCAGCTAGCTCGGGCCCGGCGCCAGGATGCTAAGCATGTTTTGCGGATGGTGCGCGCCTTGCATCAGCGCAAGTGAGGTGGCGGCTGCGGTCAACCGCCGGCCCTCGTCGCCTCCGACCACCTGGCCCAGGCGGTAGCGCGCAGCCGCGGCGTGCAGCTTCATCTGGGCGGCATCGAAGCCTGCTGCGGCAGCCCGCAGCTGCGCAGCCGCCGACTCGGGGTCGAGCGCTTGTTGCGCGCAAAGGCCCAAGAGCAGCGCAGCCAGCGGATCGGACCAGGGTTGCCCTGCCTTGGCGATGCGCTGCGCATCACGCGTGGCCTCGCGCAGCAACGCAGTGCGGCGCTGGGGCGCGTCGAGCGCTGCCGCGAGCGCGCTGCACGCCCGCAGGCACAGCGCCTCGATGCCGATCACGTGCACGTTGAGCACCAGCGATCGAGTGAGCGCGGGCCAGGTCTTCAAGACACGCGCGTGCGCGTCGACGCCGCGGCCGTCATAGAAGTCGATCAGGTTCTCGGCGAGCAGCTGATTCCAGTGTTGCAGGTGGAACCCCGCCGTGGACCAGCGTGCCTTCTCCTCGGCGAGCACGGCGCGCGCCGTGGCCACGTCGTGGCTCGCGAGCTGCGGCACGAGGTTCACGCCGGTCTGCAAGTCGGACGCCGCGTAGAGATCACCGCGCTCGATCGCTTCGCGCAGGTGCAACATACATTGCTCGCCCAGCAGCTTCCACTCGCCGAGGTAGTAGAGCGCAGCGGCCTCGAACACGTGCGTGGTCGCGATCTCCCAGGCCACACCCTTGCAGCCGTCGCGGAAGATGCGCTCGGCCTCGTCGCACAGCGGCAGCGTTTGCTGCCAGCGACCCAGATGCCAGGCACCCATCGCGCGCGCCAGGAAGGTGAGCGCCTGCGCGTGCGGATGCGGGTGTCGCTGGAGGATGGCTTCGGCCAAAGCCACGGTGCGTGCGACGCGCGCGGCGGTCTTGGGGCCCTCGGCGGCGAGATAGCCGGCCTCGAGCGCGAAGGCGCGCGCCAAGCGGTAGGGCTCGCCTGCCTCCAGTGCCAGGAGCAGGTGCCGCGTCTGGAAGTCGCTGCCTCGCACGAAGTCGATGAGACCGAGGCCCACCGCGGCAGACCAGCAGGTGTCGAGACGGGAGAGTTGGTCGGGCGAAAGCGCCTCGGCCGAGCGCTCATGATAGCGTGTACCGCGCAGCAAGAGCCGCACACGACGCGTGAGCAGCGCGAGCAGCGCGAGCTGTGGCGTCCTGGGCAGCGAGAGCTCGATGCGTGCGAGCACGGTACGCAAGAGCGCGAGCCCTTCCTCGACGTGTCCGGAGCGCAGGAAGTGCTCGGCTGCCATGCGTTCGCGCTCGAAGCGCACGCGTTCCTCGACACCCGAGGCGGCGCGCAGGTACGCGCTGGCCGATTCCGCGCTGCGACCTGCGTTCGCCAAGACCTCGCCGAGGTTGGCTTCGACGTCGGCGAGCGCAGCGCCCGAGAGCACGCCGAGCTCGCAGACGCGGCGGTACAGCGCAGCGGCACGATCGAAGGCCAGTGCTTCGGCCGCTGCGTCCGCCGCCTGCAGGCCGTAGACCAGCGCGCGGTGGCGATCGCCCGCCTGTGCGAAGTGCTGCGCCAGGGCCTCGGGGGAGAAGCGACCGCTGTGCTCGAGCACCTCGCCAACGCGCAGGTGGTGCAGGTTGAGCTGCTCCGGCGTCAGCTGCGCCAGCACGGCCGTGCGCACCCGATCGTGGTAGCACTCGAGCGAGTCGCGTTCGCGTGGACCGTGCGTTCGCACGAAGTGGGCCGCACGCAGCACGTCGATGTCCGGCAGACCACGCTCGCCGCTGCTCGCGGCCTCGAGCGCGAGTCCCTGCTCCATGGGACGCCCCGCTACCGCGGCGACCTCGAGCAAGCGCCGCGCAGACGCCGGCAGGAGCGCGATGCGCTCGTGCAGGACTTGCTCGAGCGAAAGCGGCGGCCTGGGTATGCGCGCCGCAGCCTCGCGCTCCCACTCCAGCGCGAGCTGGCCAATGAAGAACGGACTGCCGGCGGCTTCGGCCGCGAGCGAACGCGCCTCGGTCTCGGAGGCCGCACCAGCACCCAGCGCGCGCAGCTCGTCCTGCACCAACTGCGCCGCTTCGTTCGCAGACAGCGCGTCGAGCTCGATGCGCCGCACCGTCACGAACGCCGTGCTCGCGAGCAGCTGGTCGACGACCGGGCCATGCGGCGGGTCTTGCCGATGGCAACAAACGACCAGCATGGGCGGGGCGTCCGGCGGCCGCAGCAGAGCATCGAGCAAGAGCGCGCTCTCGTCGTCGCCCCACTGCGCATCGTCGATACAAAAGACGACCGGCCGCTCATCGGTGAGTCTGGTGATCAGCTCCTTGAGTGCAGCGAAGCCGCGTCGCCGAAGCTCTTGCGGGTCGGGTACCTCGCGCAGGCGGAAGCGCGCGCGCTGGAAGACTTCGATCTGGCGCAGCACCGGAAACAGACGCGCCAGTGCGTGCGCGTTGCGCGGCAGAAGGCGCGCGGCATCGCGGTCGGGCAGATGAACCATGAAACGACACAGCGCGTCGATCACGCTGTCGATCGCCTTGAACGGCAAGGACTCGCGCTCGTAGCAGCGGCCCGCGAGCACCACCGCTTGACCGCTGCTTGCCAGCCCCTCGCTGAAGCAACGCACGAGCGCGGACTTGCCGATGCCCGAGCGACCACTGACGAGCACCACGCCTGGCTGCCCCTGGCAGCTCTGTGCGAACGCCTCGCGCAGGCGCGCCAGCTCCGCCTGGCGACCGACGAAGCCAGCACTCGGCAGCGCTCGCGTCGCGCCGGGATCGATGGGCGCCGAGCTGGGCGTGCTCAAGGCTTGCAGCACCTGCGACGACGAGGGCCGCAACGCTGGATCGCGAGACAAAAGCCGCATGCACAGCGCTTCGAGACCCGAGGGAACGCCGAGCGTCAGGCTCGAAGGCAACGGCGGCTGCTCGCGCTGCTTGCGCAACAGGATGTCCATGACGTGACCGTCGAATGGCAAGCGCCCCGTCAAGGCTTCGTAGAGCATGACGCCGAAGCTGTACCAATCGGAGCTGGCATCGATGTGTTCACCGGCGGCTTGCTCGGGCGACATGTACGCGGGCGTGCCGAAGACTTTGCTCTCGAGCGTGGCATCGATGCGCTCGTCCCGATCGTCGATCATGCCGAAGTCGAGTAGCACCACGCGGCCCTCGGGCGTCACGAGCACGTTGCTGGGCTTGATGTCCTTGTGGAGCTTGCCCGCCACGTGCAGCGCGCTGATGCCGTGCGCAAGCTGCCGCAAGGTCTCGCGCAACAGTGTCTCCGAGTGCATCGGTGTCGGCCGCGGCCGCGCGACCGGTTCGCCGCCACGCTCGGGGACGCGCTCGAAGGCGCCGGAGCCGAGCGGTTCGGTGGGGCTCGCTTCGAGCACGCCGAGCGCCGAGCCGTCGCAGACGTGCGACAGGAAGTCGGTGCCCTGCACGTACTCCATGGTGAAGAACCACAGCTCGCTCTCGGAGAACAGCTCGTACAGAACCACCAAGTTGTGGTGGCTCACACCAGAGAGCGCGCGGAACTCCTTCTTGAAACGGTACAGGGAGTTCGGCTCGACGCGCGAGAGTGTCTTGAGGGCGACCTCGCGTCGCTGCTGACGGTCGTACGCGAGGTAGACCACGCCCATGCCGCCCTCACCGAGCGTGCGCTCGATGGTGAAGCGTGCGTTCCCGGAAAAATGTTCGACGGCTCGCATCCCCTGTACGACACACAAAATTAGTTGCGCTAGCGAGATTCTGCCTTGGACAACCACTCGCCGGTTGGCAACGAAATGTTGTAAGAGACCTCGCCCAGATCGGCCAGCCGTGCGCGCGCTCGCGCCGGCCGGGCGCCGAGCACCTCCATGAGCCAGATCTCGCCTGGCTGCATGGCGCGGCCACCGTGCGGGGCCACCACGTGGTGTTCTGCGTCAGGTCGGCTCGCTAAAAGCGTGCGACCGTGGGCTTCCTTGGCGTCGACTTCCGTGATCCGTACGTCGACGATCACGGGCAGTGGGTCGAGCAGCGGTGGCAGGCGCGTTTCGTCCATGGCATCGATGCGCGCGAGCTGTTCCTTCAGGCGCGCCACCATCGGATCACTCATATCCACGTCCGCCACGTGCAGCGGTCGGCCCAGAAATGCGTCGCGGGCAGGCAGAAGGTCGAGCGCACCCGCGCGCCGGGCGAGGGCATACAACGGCGCAGGCCAGAGATGATAGAGCGGCTGATGCGTGAGCTGATCGCCCTCGGGCTCGGTGTGGACCGCGAGCGCAGCTTGCACCCTGGCCGGGCTTTGCCAGCCGGTGCGTTCGAGCAACGGCAGGAGTTCGAGCAGGCGGCGCACCGCGGGCCGTCGCTTGCCGTGACGCAGCAACGTGCCTAGATCGAACCAGGCGCGCTGGCGTGCAGCCAGCATCCCGCGCTCCTGATTGCGCACCCAGTCGGTGTCGAGCAGTGCACCCGCACGCTGCGCTTCGTGCCGCGCACCGAGCGCTTCGAAGATGAACCACGACCAATTGAGCTGGCCCAGCCCGAGCACGCCTTGCGCCGACATCCCCGGGTTGAGCCTGGCCGCGATCACGTCCCAGTGCGAGCCCACGGTCGTCACCAGCGCAAACCGGTACAGCAGGTTCGCCCACTCACGCGGTCCACCACTCGCGATGCAGCGCTGCAGCGGTTCGCCGGCCAGCGCACAGGACAGCTCGTAGAAGTCGTCGCCGGGAGGGCGCTTGCGTCCGTCGGGCCAGGCCACGCGCGGGTCGCAATCGCGCACGCGCGCGAACACGTTCTCGACGCTCGCTTCTGAAGCCGCCTCGGGCAGGTGCCAGCTGTAGCGCTGCTCGAAATCGGGCGAGGTCAGCGCCGAGACGGGCACCGGCACCAGCACGACCCCGGGCGAAGCTCCAACCGCGGGACGCAGCACCGCGTCGGTACGGGCAGCACCGAGCGCCGCGCGCAGCCACGCGTAGCTCCCGCGATCGAGCAAAGCCAGCGCGAGCGCCTCGCCCGCATCGTAGTCGGTCGCGATGAGGATCTGGTGCGTCTCGGGCAGCAGCTGACTCAGCGCATGCACGATCGCAGTGGCGTCGGCAGCGGCATCCAGGCGCGCCTCGTACACCCGCACACCCGAGGCCTCCGGCGTGGCCGTGGTGGGGTCGCCCAGCACCAGCGCCGGCCCGTCCGCCGTCTGACCGAGCGAGGCCACCACACCAGCCTGACGCAGACCGTCGACCAGATCGAAGAGCGCGGTGCCGGCCTCGACGTCGCGCGGCATGAGCAACCCCGCTTCGGACTCGACGGTCAGGGCAGCGATCTCGCCCGGCAGCGCCGCATCGGGTGCATCGTGCAGCTGATCCAGCGCCAAGCCCTGGTCGGTGCCGAGCAACACCAGAACCTTGACGACTTCGTCGAGATCCAAGGGCTGCTCGGCTTCGCTCACCGCTGCAGCATAGCGAAAGTGTGCGTCAGACGGAAACCGAACGATCACCACCGCCGCGCTTGGCGGCATAGACCCCCTCGTCGGCCCGCCGGATGAGGCTGGTCGGATCGTCCTGCGCCGTGGCCGAGGCGATACCCACGCTCGCCGTCACTGGGCAGGCGGGGAAGGTCTGACGGCCTACGTCCCGGGCGTGGTCCACGATGCGCGCGGCGACGGCCTGACAGCCTTCCGGCCCGGTGTCGGGCAAGAGCACCACGAACTCGTCGCCACCATACCGTGCGACCACGTCCGAACGGCGCGTGGCGCCGAGCAGCGCCTGCCCGACCGCATCCAGGACCTTGTCACCCGCCTCGTGGCCCTCCTCGTCGTTCACGCGCTTGAAGCCGTCCAGGTCGACCATCAGCAGATTCAGCGTGCCGCCGCGCTGCACACGACTGAGCTCGGCGGAAAGACGCGTGAGCAGATAGCGCCGGTTGTAGAGCGCGGTCAGCTCGTCGCGCTCGCTCTGGTCGCGCAGCCTCCCGTTGGCCTCGCGCAGCGCCGCGATCAGCTGACTGACGAAGCGCGTGGTCGCCATGATCGAGAGCGTGACCACCAGGCCCGAGAAGAACACCATCGCGCCCGACGGGCGTACGGCTCCAGGCACTGCGGGCGCGTAGCGCAGCACACCAAACCACTCGAGCATCAGGATCGTCACGTACGCGACGGAGCCGAAGCCGGCGAGGATCATCGAGATGCGGCGCCGCGACGTGGTGGTGGCGAAGACGATCGGGATCAGCAGATACAGAAAGCTCACGACGGTGCGCGTGCTGCCAAGCACTTGCACCAGGAACGTGACGTACACGACGTCGAACGCGCCCATCGCCACGATCAAGCGCATGCGACCCATGTGCATGCGGATGAGCAGCTGGAACAACAGCGAAAGCCCGAGATAGCCTACGAACCCCAGGCGGTAGGGTGACAGCGCGGGGAGGAACTCCGCTGCGAACACGCCGAGCACGCCGAAGGCCAAACGCAACAGACCCGCGCGCGTGTTCCCCCACCGCCGACGTCGGCGCTCCGCGGCTCCGAAGCTCGGGTTGTGGTTCGGATCTTCGGCTGCCATGCGGCTCAGGAAGCTACCCCCAATCGTCCCTCTCCATCATACAGCGTCTGGTGTCCCGGACGCAGTGCCAAGCGATCACGCCAGCTTTCTTCTGCACCCGTCGAGGGCTATCCTGCCCGCCGAGGTTGGGGATGCAGGATCCAGCACAGGGCGGCGGGCGCGGCCAACGCGGCCAGCCGGCCACGCAGGCCGAGCGGCCGACCGTGACAGAAGGCGAGCACAAGAGCACCACCGTGCGCTGCGCGTTCCCCGAAGAGGCCGCCTCCACCCTGCACCTCGGCGAGGCCAAACACCGCGCGCCACCAGCCATGCCGGCGCAGCGCTTCGAGGACCAGGGGGAAATCGCACGCGGGGGCATGTCCTCGGTTCGGAAGGTTTTCGATCGGCTGGTGCTGCGCGAGGTGGCCATGAAGGTCCTGGAGCCGTCGCGCACCTTCGACGAGCTCGCGCGTTTCATCGAGGAAGCGCAGATCACCGGCCAGCTCGACCATCCGAACATCGTCCCCATCCACGACGTGGAGCTGGACGACAAGGGCCTGCCCACCCGCTTCACGATGAAGCTCGTACGCGGTCAGACGCTGCATGCCGCGCTCGACCAGTACGCGCATGGCGAGCTCAGCGCAGAGCAACTCGAGGAGCTGCTCGGCGTGTTCCTGAAGGTCTGCGACGCGCTGGCCTTCGCGCACAGCCGCGGCGTGATCCACCGCGATCTCAAGCCGGCGAACATCATGATCGGCAGCCACGGCCAGGTCTACGTGATGGACTGGGGCATCGCGATGCTGCGTCAGGGAGCAAGGCCCTCCCAGCACGGTCCAGATACGCCAGCCATGCGCACGGCCGCCGAGACGCTGCAGGAAGCCGCCGGCAGCCTGAGCGGCACGCCCGCGTACATGGCTCCCGAGCAAGCGCAGGGCCGCATCGCCGACATCGACGAGCGCACCGATGTCTACGGCCTCGGCGGCATCCTCTACCAGGTGCTCACGCTGCGACCACCGCACGACGGCGCCAACGCCAGCGACGACCTGCGCCTGGCGCGCGCGGGCCTGGTGCCGCCACCGACCGAGGTGGTGTCGGACCGCACGCTGCCGCCCTTTCTGTGTCGCATCGTGATGAAGGCGCTCGCGGCCAAGCCGAGCGAGCGCTACGCGTGTGTCGAGGATCTTAAGCGCGACGTGGAGACCTTCCTGCGCGGAGGCGGTTGGTTCACGCAGAAGCGTTTCGCGCCCGGCACGCTGATCGTCCGCGAGGGCGACGTGGCCGACGCCGCGTACATCATCACCGCGGGACAGTGCGAGCTCTCCAAGACGGCCGACGGACAGAAGCGCTTCGTAAGGCTGCTCGGTGCGGGCGAGGTGTTCGGCGAGACCGCGATCTTCGGCTCGACGACGCGCACCGCGACGGTGATGGCGCACGGCGAGGTCACGGTGCTGGTCGTCACGCGCCAGGCCCTGGAGCGCGAGCTCGATCGCAGCCAGTGGCTGCGGTCCTTCGTGGAGGCGCTCGCCGAACGCTTCGTGGAGACCGACCGCAAGCTGACGCGCCTGACGAGCGAGCGGCCACCTGACTCTTCCGGCTGACGGCCTTCAAGCGGCGACGTGGTACGGGTTGCCCAGCCCGAGGCGCCGCCACAGCCGAGCGTTACCGGAGTTGAGCACGCCCAGATCCTTGCACAGGCTCATCACCGACGACAAAGACTCGCGCACGGCGTGTCGATCGAGAGTTCCCAGCGCGGATCGTCCGGACGGATCTCGTGCTCGGGCGCATCCCAGGGAACGTCCGCGTAGGCGTCGAAGTGCTTCTTCACCGACTGCACGCTCAGACGCTGCACGAGCTCGACGTAGCCCTCGTCGGCTCGCCGCGACAGCGGCGCCGGCACAGGTTGCTCGCTCTCGCCGGAGACCTCTGGCGCCGTACCGCGCATGCGCGACCTCCTTGCGACGAGCCACCACACACATAAGTGGGACACTGTTTGGTGTCAACCTCGGCGGTGCGTACCGCAAGCGCCGGCGCTTCGAGTTATCGTGCGCGGCGTGCAGCGCGTCTGCGGGCGCGCTCACAATCCGCGCGAGGTCGACCATGTCCGAGGCTCGTGATCCCGACAAGCTCAAGCAGAAGCTGCTCGCCTTCGCGCAGGACTTCCCGTTCTTCAAGTTGATCGGCTTTTCGGTGCTCGACTGCGGCCCTCTCTGGTCGAAGTGTCAGCTGCAACTGCGCAGCGAGCTGATGAACCCCAACGGCGTCGTGCATGGCGGAGTGCTCGCCACGCTGATCGACGCAGGCATCACGCAGGCCATGCTGATGACCGACGAGTACCAGGTGGTGCGCGATACCAAGGGCCTGCTCACCACCATCGACCTGCGCGTGAAGTACCTGCGGCCCGCCGCCGGCAGCGGCGTGCTCTTGTGCGAGTCGACGATCCCGCACCTGGGCAAGCGCGTCGTGCACGCGCAGAGCACGGTGAAGGACGAGGCAGGCAAGAACATCGCGCTCGGCGATGCCACGCTCATGATCGCCCCGGGCAAGGCGACGAGCTGAACGCCTCACGACGACGGTCCGGCCGAGCGTCGTGCACGACGAGCGCAGAGCGTCAGGCGCGGGTCAGAGCGTCGTACTGTTGCGACAGGCGCTCGAACACGCTGTCCGGCCGGCTGCCGCCGATGGCTTCACCGTCCAGGCTGCGCACGCGCACCAGGCCCGCGCCGGTGCCAGTCAGGAACACCTCATCGGCGCAGAAGAGATCCATGCGGCCGAGGCTGCGCTCCTGCGCGTCGAAGCCGGCGCCCCGCGCGAGGCCGAGCACCGCGCCGCGCGTGATGCCGTCGAGGGCGCCATCGGTGGTGGGCGGCGTGCTCACGCGCTCGCCATGCACCACGAACACGTTCGCCACGCTGGCCTCGGCCACGAGGCCCTGCCCGTTGAGCATCAGCGCTTCGTCTGCGCCGCGCTGGCGCGACTCGATGCGCGCAAGCGCGTTGTTGAGATAGTTCAAGCTCTTCACACGCGGATCGAGCACGTCCGCGCCCGGCCGGCGCACGCTCACCGTCGCGAGCGAGACGCCCAGGCGGCGGTTTTCCTCGGAGAAGATCTGCACCGTGTCGACCATGCAGATCACGCGTGGCACGGGACAGCTGGCCGGGTCGACGCCGAGCGCGCCGTCGCCGCGCGTCACGATCAGCCGCACGTAGCTCTCGGGCTGCGCATGCGCACGCACGGTGACCTCCACCGCCTCGCGCAGGCCCGCGAGGCCGGCCGGCAAGTGCAGGTGCAGCGCGCGCATACCGTGCGCCATGCGCCCGAGATGCTCCTCGAGCAGAAACGCTTTGCCGCCGAACACTCGGATGCCTTCGAAGATGCCGTCGCCGTACAACAAACCGTGGTCGGTGACCGGAATGCGGCCGGCCTTGCCGTCGTACAGCTCCCCATCGATGAAGACCTTCATGTTTCCTTGCCCTCCATGCGCGCGGCCACGCGCCCTGCGGCCAGCACGACCCGCTGTGCGACCGTCTTCTTGTCCAGCTGCGCAAGCCGCGTGGTCGGCAGGGCCGTGGTGATGGCACCGACCAGCTTGCCGTGCGCAAAGACCGGCGCAGCAAGCACCGCAAGGCCCTCGATCCACTCGCCCAGGTTCTCGGCGTAGCCACGCCGACGCACCGCCGACAGCTCGCGCTCGCTCACCACGCGCGCGGCCTCCACCTGCAGATCGGCGGCTGCGATCGCCGTGGGCGCGTGCGCAAGGTAGAGCTTGCCCACCGCCGTGACGTGCACCGGCACGCTCGATCCCACGCGCGGCGCCGCGCGCAGAAAGCCCGTACCCTCGACCTTGTCGAGCACGGTGAGCTTGCCGGCGCGCGCCGCCACCACGAAGAAGGTTTCGCCAAGCTCCGCGGCTTCGCTCTCGAGCACCGGCCGTGCGGCCGCAACCAGCGGCTCGCGATCGAGCACGCCCAGGCCCAGCGCGAGCAGCGCAATGCCGGGCCGATAGCGCCCACGCTCGTCGCTCTCCACCAGGCCCCGACGCCGCAGCGAGACGAGCAGGCGATGCACGCTGCTCTTGGGCAGATCGAGCGCACGGCCCAGATCGCTCACGCCCCAGGGCTCGGGACGCTCGTGCAGATGGAAAAGCACATCGATGGCTTTCTCGACGGTGGCTGCGCTGTGTTCCATATATCAGAACGCCGGTCGGTATCTTGGAACGAGTTACCACGCGTCGCGGGCGCAGGCAAGCGCGCGGGGCCCAGGTGTGCGGCGTCGGCCGCGCACTGCCGGGCGGTCGCGTCGCCCGGCTCACGACGCGCGAGCGCTGCGCGCCGCAGGCTCGAGCCTGCGGTGTGCCGTGCGCGGCGCGAACCTGCGCACCCAGGGCGCGAGCGACGCGTGCGGTGAGGAGCTCACACGCGACGGCGCGCGCGCTCAGACGGGCGACAGCTGCGAGATCGATCGCGCGTGGCCGATCGTCGCCATCGCGCGCACACGTTTGTCTCCCAACGCGCATGCGTCTGTCGACTCGTAGCGGAGGTCACCGCCTATTTTCGCCTTAGGGCCCGACGCGGAACAAGTTGATCGGTTCGGCGTTGAGGCGCCCCGGAAGCAAGGCGCGAATTCGGTGGAATGCTCCCTGTATTTCAAGAATTCGCAACGCTGCTGTCGGGGATGGATCGGCGTCGAGACGATCGAGTTGTTTCGCGTCGGGCCCTTACCTGCAGCATTCAGAGATCACTCACACACGTGGCATGGCGCGTGGCTAACGACTGGGCCAGGCTAGGTGGCCGCGCGCGCTGCCGCGGCCGGGGAGGCACCGGCAATTCGGTAGCACGCGCTTAAGAAGTAGATGCAACCCAGGGCGTGCTCGTGTATGTCGCTTGTCGGCTAACCGCTCGATTTCGCCGAGGAAAACCGTGGAAGCATAGCCAATTTGGGGGATTCAAGACCATGCTTACCTACCGTACGATGCGTCCTCTTTTTTCGGCCTTCGGCAAGGGAAACATCGCGTGAGCGACCTCACCTCACTCCTCCGCTCCGAGCTGGATCGATTCGCCGATCGTCACGAGCTGACGGCTCGTGAGTACGACGTGGTGTTTCTGCTGCTGTCCGGCCAGAGCACCGTTGCAGCGATCGCTCAGCACCTGGGGCTCAGCCAGAACACCGTTCACAATCACTTCAAGAATGTGTTCCGCCGCACCAGCACCAATAGCAAAGCTGGGCTACTCGCGCTCTTCCTCAAAGACGCCATCGGTCGCCAAGCGAGCCTCCTGCCGTTCATCAAACGCCCCAGCGTGCTCCTGGTCGAGCCCGACACGAAGACCCGCGTTGCCATCCGCGATGCGCTGGTGAGTCGCAACGTGCGCGTCGAAGAAGAAGCCGATGGCAGCCGCGTGCTCAGCCGCATTGCCGAGCTGCGCACCGACGTGGTGATCGCCGATGCCTCGCTGCCGGGGCAAGGCGGCGACGGCCTGCTGGGCGACATCACCCAGCGCTTCGGCAAGAGCCCGGTGGTGCTGCTCACCACCACGGATACCAGCAGCTCGCGCAAGCACTGGCTGGACCGCGGCGCAGCCGGCCTCTTCATCAAGCCGGTGTCGGTCGATCGTCTGATGTTCGCGATCCTCGAGCATTTCATCGAGACGCCGTTCGAGCGCTCACGCCTGCTGCGCGTGGACGCCGGGGTCACCGCGCGTCTGGACGACCGTCTCGAGGCCGAGCTAGGCAACATCGGCTTCGGCGGGGCGTTCATCCCGCTGCCCGATGAGCAGCTGCGACGCGATAGCTTTCTGGTCGGACAGCGCATCCGGCTGGCTTTCACGCTCGACAACACCGAGTCCATGAACGTGCAGTGCGAGATCATCTGGCGCCGGCACCACTCGCGCCCGTCGCTGCAAGCCGGGATCGGCGTACGCTTCCTGAACCTCGACGAGAACCATCGGGCTCTGGTCGAGGAGTTCGTGCGCAAGCACAAGCTGCTCGGCTTCCCCGCCGCCACGCCGCCACAGGCTGCGCCCCGCCACAGCCGACGCGCACAAGCGTGATGCAAGCGTAGTGGAGCCGTGCGCTCGCCCACTGGGGAGCACACATGCCCACCGCACCGACGTGTAACTTTTCCGACTGGCGCAAACGCTCTATGCTGTTGTCGGGTGTGTGTGCTCGCTCGCCCCTGAGCAGCCGCAGCGCTGACGCTGCCACACTCGAGAGAAGGCGTGGCCAAGTCGAAATCCCGCAAGGATGAGCGAGCGGTCGTCTCGCTGACGGCGCGCTACCGCAGCCCGACGACGTTCGAATACGTCGAAGAGGAGTGCTACGACGTCTCCGTCGGTGGCATGTTCATCCGCTCGACTACGCCCGCTCCGGCAGGAACGCTGATCAAGGTGGAGTGCGACGGCGAAGTCGCGCCCGGCAAGATCCGCGGCGTCGCACGTGTGGTGTGGCTGCGCCGCGGCAACGGCGAAGGCGGACCCGGCGGCATGGGCGTGAAATTCGTGAAGCTCGAGCCCGGCAGCCGGGATCTCATCCGCCGCATCGTGCAGCAAGCCGGGCAGGAGCGACCACCGGAGGTCTCTGCCAGCTTGCCACCGCAGCCACGACTGACCGATCCGCCGCGGCGCTCGGATCCCACGCTGCGGGGAATGCCACCAGCGCAGGCCGGCGAGGCGAAGGCCGCCGCGGAGCAAGCGCTCGAGAGTGCCCCTCGGGCGGCGTCCATCAACGCACCGGCGAGCGAGCGCGAGCCGGCCGCCGAAACGGTCGCGGCCAGCGAGGCCACGCCCCTGCCCGAGCCAGCGCGGTCACCGGACACGGCCGCGAGCATGCCGCAGGCCGTTGCAGAACCGCAGGCCGCGCCCGGCGCCGTTGCGCCGCCAACAGCTGCGGGTGAACCCGTGGCGCAAGCGCAGCCCGTGGAAGCGGTGATCGCCGGGGCGTTCTCGGAGCGCGGCTACGTGGAGGCGGAGCCGGGCACGGCCGTCCTGGTGCGCGCGCCGAGCGCAGCGGAGATCCGCCCGGAGATCCTGGAGGGCGATACCACGCCGCCAGGAGCGCGTGAGCACAGCAAAGCCTGGAAGACTTGGGGGCTGGCGATCGCCTTCGCGCTCGGGTTCCTGGCGATCGTGTCGTCTGACTGGTTCGAGGACGCCGAGGGCGGCACCAGCAGCGAGCCGCTGCAAGTGGACACCTCCGGCGCGCCCGACACGCTGCCCGGGGAGCCTCCGCATCCGGCCGGAATACCGCCGGCCGCCGGCAGCCCCGTCGTGCCAGCCGCACCCGCCGCCACGCCTGCCGTCACGCTTCCGAAGCCATCAGCTGCGAAGCCCGAGGCGTTCGTCCCTGCGCCGCTGGCCCTGCCGCCGGGCGCACCGAGCCCCGAACCGGTCGCGCCAGCAAACGTCCCCCTGGTAGCAGTGAGCCCATCACGCGCACCAACCGCACCCGTCCCGGCAGCAAGCATGCCAGTGGCGACCGCTCCGCCGCCGTCAGCTGCGGCGCCGAGCGCGGAGCCGAAGCCTGTCGCGACCAAGCCCAAGGGCAGCCCGATGGAGGTGGCCACGGCCTGCCTCGCGCGGGGAGACAACACCTGCGTCATCCAGGCGCTCGACGGAAAGGCCAAGAACACGCGCGAGTTCGAGCTGCTGATCGAGACCTTGCGCACGGTGGGCCGCACACCGGACGCGCAGAAGCACATGGCAACCTACGTGCAGCGTTTCCCCAACGAGCGGCGCACGGCCAGCTACAAACGCCTGCTCGAAGCCCAGGCGACGACGCGCCAGAACCCTGTGCCCGCGCCCGCCAAGCCCATCGTCGCGGCGCAGCCCCCGAGGCCCGCACCGGCAGCCGCGCCCTAGCACTACTGATCCCAACCTCATCGCGACCGCCTTTCCGCACGGGATGAGCCCGTCCGGTGCGTTGCGCGACCTTGAAATACAGAGAGTATTCCGGCGGCCGCGCGCCTTGCGGCCAAGCCCATCGCGTACAGAAATCCAGCCACGAGAGATTGAGAGCCGTAGTGGTAAGCCGCTATGAGCCATTTCTGGACAGCTCTTCAGTCGTACATGAAGCAGTGGGGGTC
>DASVHQ010000343.1:0-16536 GCA_036382515.1 Polyangiales bacterium
ACCTTGAAGCCCTTGGCGCGCTCCTTGGCTTCGTCGAGCGTGACGTCGCCCGACAGCTCGATGTCGGCCAGGCCCAGAGGCCCGAAGCCGCGCTCGTGCGCCATGCGGATGTGCGGCACGTCGAACGGGTTCACGCCGATGATGCGACAACACACCGAGTCGAACGCGCACTGGTTGTTGCCGAGGATGATCAGGTTCAGGCGCCGCGGGATGGGCGTGAGCATGCGGCCTTCGCCGGCGATGATCGCGTCGATCGCCAAGAGCTGCGGCTGGATGATGTACTGCAGGTCGGCGATCTTCTCCTCGAGCTTGGTGTCGTGGTCGATCAGCCGATGCCGGTCGTCTTGAATCCCGATGTACTGCTTGTTGCCGAAGGTCACCGTGGTCCACGGATGGGCCTTGAACTTCGGGCAGTTCACGAAGAAGTCGGCCTTGGCGACCGGCTCGGGCGTGAACACGTAGTCGCGCAGACGGCCGGGGTGCGTGTAGGGGATCTCGACCTGCTGCTCTTCCTCGAAGTAGTAGGTCTTCACGTCGCGGTGCGTCTTGAGCATCTTCGTCATGCCCGACTGCTCGAACGTGTAGCGTGTGGGGATGGTGATGCCGCAGCGCTCGCCGACCGCGAGCTCCTTGAGCTGTCCGTCGTTGCGGCCCTTGAGCGCACGCAGCACGCCATCGATGAACTCCGGGCGCGTGAAGGCGTGGTCGAAGCCCTCGCCGGCGCACACCACGTTCGGCTTCACCAGGGTGCGGCCGTGTGGGCGCAGCTCCAGCTCTTCCATCGCTTCGCGCACGATGGCCTCGATACGCTCCGGGTCGTATTCGTCGCAGTGGCGGATGATGACGCGGGGCTTCGGGCTTCCGGCTTGCATGGACGTCAAAACTACCACGAATCGGGGCACGCGACAGGTACCCCTGCGGCCTGAATTGGGTACCGCAGGCAGCCTCTTCTGCCCGTTTTCCACGGGGCGCAGGCCAGCGCGCGCGAACGGATCGACGGCATTGGGAGGTTCTGTTAGCGTGCTTGCGAAATGAGCCTGTGGCACGTGCCTGGGCTCGAGCGCCGGAGATCCTCATGCACAAGCACGTCCCGTTCCTGGTCGTCATAGTCGCGGTCATGCTCGCGGTGAGCGCGCTCTGCGCGTGCTCCAGCAACAAGCCGGCTGCGTCCAGCCATTCGGATGCCGGCACCAGCTCGGATGCGGGCACTGTGCGCGACGCTGCACCGACCTCGGACGGCTCGGTCGAGGCGGGCGCCGGGCTCAAAGAGGGCGACCTGTGTCAGATGGCGAGCGACTGCAACGTGGGCCTGGCTTGCGTCACCGATAGCAACGGTTTCGGCACCACCGGCATCTGCGCGCGCGCCTGCACGAGCGACACCGACTGCGGCACCGAGATCTGCTATTCGCAAACTGGCATGGCTGCGGACGCCCACTGCGTGAACGTGCTTCGCACGCAGTTCGTGATCTGCGGCAGCGGCGACACAAGCATCTGCGCCAGGCCGCTCACCTGCCTGTACGACCCAAAGTCCACACTCGGTCGGTGCGTGAACATCTGCCCGCTCGCCACGGCAGCCACCGATGACGGCGGGCTGAACGACGCGGGCGTGACCGCCGATTCGGGCGCGGCCTCCAACCCTTGTGACACCAATCAGACCTGCCTGACTGACATCCTCAGCTCCACGACCGAGGGTGTCTGCGCGCAGCATGCAGCCCGCAGCAAGCTGTGTGGCTCGGCCATGGGCATCTTCTGCGAGGGCACCGACCTGTGCGCGCCGGACGATCCGACCAACCCCTCCTCGCCCCGTCACTGCCGCGAGGACTGCACCAGCACCAACAAGTGCAGCCAGGGCACCTGCACCAGCGTGGGCAGCTTGGGCGTGTGTTTCTAGGCGTCGAGCGGTTGGGCGTACGCGGCCTTCGGGTTGACGCGCTTGCCCCAATTGGGTAGGCCCAGCCGCGGTGATTACCGACCCGCGGAATCTGCGCATCGTCCGGGCGTGGCTGTTCACGCTGTGGACCGCCGTGTGGCTGATGGTCGTGATCGGCGGCATTACGCGCCTCACCGGCTCGGGGCTGTCGATCGTCGAGTGGCGGCCGGTCACGGGCGCGCTGCCGCCGCTCACGCATGCCGCGTGGCAGCAGGCTTTCGAGGCCTACCAGCGCTCGCCGCAATACCGGCTGGCCAACCACTGGATGAGCCTGTCTGACTTCCAGCGCATCTTCTTCTGGGAGTACGTGCACCGCTTGTGGGGGCGCGTGCTCGGTCTCGCATGCCTCGGGCCTTGGCTGTGGTTGGTCCTCAGCAAGCGTCTTGGCGGGGCCCAGGCGCGGCGCACGGGCAGCATCTTGTTGCTCGGTGGGCTGCAAGGCGCTGTGGGCTGGTACATGGTGGCGAGCGGTCTCGTGCACGAGCCCCAAGTCTCGCACTACCGCCTCGCGCTGCACCTGTTACTTGGGATCGGCGTGGGCCAGTGGATCCTGTGGCAGGCGTTGCAGACCTCGGCTCTGCTGGCGCCGGCCACGCGCGCCACTGACCCGGCGGCCGTGCCGGCTTCGCTGCGGCGCCTTTCGCTGTGGCTTTTGCCGCTGCTGGCGCTGCAGGTCACCTACGGCGCGTTCGTGGCGGGCATGCATGCGGGCTTCTTGTCGGCAACCTTCCCGGACATGAACGGCCACTACCTGCCCTCGGCATTCTTCATCTCGGGCTCGCCGCTGCACGAGGCTGTCAGCAGCCCGCTCGCGGTTCACTACCTGCATCGTGTGCTCGCCGGCCTGGTCAGCGTGCACATCGGCGTGCTGTGCTACCGCGCGCGGCGGGCGCCACGCGCGGTGCGGGTGCGCTGCATGCTCTTGCTCGGTGCGCTGCTCTTGCAACTGCTGCTGGGTGTGCTCACCGTGGTGCTGCACGTGCCCACGTTGCTGGCGGCGGCGCACCAGGCGGGCGCGTACTTGCTGGTGTCGGCCGCCCTTGGCCTGTGGCATTCGTTCAACGCAACTGCGGAGGCGCGCGATGACAGTCAAGCACGCGATCGTGATGGTGGGCTTGCCGGCTCGCGGCAAGACCTTCGTCGCGCGTAAGATCTTTCGCTTCCTCACCTGGCTGGGCCACGACGCCAAGCTGTTCAACGCGGGCGACTATCGCCGCGTGATGCTGGGCGCGCAGCACAGCCACGAGTTCTTCAGCCCCGACAACGCCGAGGGCAAGCGCGCGCGGCTGGCGGTGGCCCAGGCTGCGCTCGAAGATCTCTTCACGTGGTTGCGGCAGGGCGGACAGACCGCCATCTACGACGCGACCAACACCACGCACGCTCGCCGCGAGCTGATCGTGCAGCGCTGCGCGCACGAGGGTGTCACGCCGCTGTTCGTCGAGATCCTGGTCAACGACGAAGCCGTGATCGAGCGGACGATCCGCGAGACCAAGGTGCGCTCGGCCGACTACATCGACATGGATCCCGACGCCGCTGTGGCCGACTTTCGCGCGCGCATCGCGCACTACGCCAGCGCGTACGAACCACTCGGCAGCAACGACGGCAGCTACATCAAGTACATCGACATCGGCCGAGAGCTGGCCGTGCAGAACGCCGACAGCGAGCTGGGTCAGGTGCTCGTGCGGCTGCTTCTGAACCTGCGCGGCGCGCGCAAGCGGCTGTGGCTCACGCGCCACGGCGAGAGCGTCTACAACGGCCTCGGTCTGATCGGCGGCGACCCGGATCTGTCGCCCAAGGGTCTGTCGTTCGCCAAACGGCTGGCGCGTTTCGTCGAGAAACACGGCGGCGCCCAGCAAGAGCTGGTGGTGTGGACCAGCTCGCTGCGGCGCACCATCCAGACCGCGGCCGAGTTGCGCATGCTAGCGCTCGCCACGCGCGAGCTCGACGAGATCAACGCCGGCGTGTGCGACGGCAAAAGCTACCCGCAGATCGAGCACGAGCTACCGGACGAGTTCGCCGCCCGCAAGCACGACAAGTTCCGCTATCGCTACCCGCGCGGCGAGTCGTATCAGGACGTGATCAAGCGGCTTTTGCCGGTGGTGCTGGCGTTCGAGCACGAGGTGCGCCCGATTCTGGTCGTTGGCCACCAGGCCGTGCTGCGCACGTTCTACTCGTACCTCACCAACCAGCCGCCCGAGCAGTGCCCGCACCTTTCCATCCCGCTGCACACGGTGATCGAGCTCACACCCAAGCTCTACGACTGGGAAGAGCGGCGCTTCTTGCTCGACTAGCTTGGTCGACTAGCTTGGTGGATGCGGTTGCGGCCGCTTTGTGCACGCGGCTGTCGCCGCTTGCCGCGCGAAGACTCAGGCCTGGCCGGCTCGGACCTCGAAGAGCACGGACTCACCCATCAGCCATGCGCCCTGCGAGGGGCGCGGAAGATCGTCATGGTTGGACGCGAGCGCCTTCTCTTGGCCGGTCAGCGCTTCGTCGTAAAAGATCTCGAGCGTCAGTCCGTTTCGAAGCATCACGAAACACGCGTAGGGGGTAGAGCGAATCAGCATCGGGGGCCTCCAGTACCAGATCTCACCCGAATGCCGTGCACGGAGCGTGCCGGCGCGTAGTCCGCGGAAAACACGGGCAAACACCGCGCTGACCGGCGACGCGGTTTCGAGTCTGCAACGCGCGCGCTCCAAGCGTGGTGACCGCGGCGGCGTTGCTGTGGTTCACGTCACAGTTCTCGGACTACCCCGACGGCTGCGCACGAACGCGTGTGCCGACGTGCGCGACTGACGGGAATTGGTGCGGTGGTGCGACAAATCCGGCCGCAGCTCGCGCTCACAGATTGACGGCACACGCCCGCGCCTGGTTAATGGGGAGCAGTGGCGTTGAACTCGGGAACAGGGCGCGGCCCGGTAGTCGTACGGTCTGCGTCCTTCGCGACGTTTCTGCTCGTGGGCCTTCTGCCGCTGGCGGCGGCCGTTGCCCAGGACGAGGTCGTGCTGCTGCGCATGCTGCACGACGGCAACGACTTCCGGGTTCGCACCCAGGCGGCGTTCGCGCTCGGCCGCAAGCACGATGCGCACTACCTCGACTCGCTCGAAGGCGCTCTGCACGACAAGCATCCGGTGGTGCGCGCGGCGGCTGCCACGGCGCTCGGTGAGATCGGCTCGGCACTGGCGTTGCCGGCGCTGCAGCTCGCAGCCAAAGACTCCGCACCTGCGGTCGTCGCCCAGGCGCGAGCGGCGATGGAGGCCATCAAGGCCGCGGCGGCCGCGCGCGCCGGGGTTGCGCCTGCGGGTGCGGCCGAGCTTGCGCCGCGCGCGCCCGGTGCACGTCTGCCAGCCGGTACGCGCTATGCGCTGCTGCTCGGTGACATGCACAACCAGAGCGGCTACTCCGGTGACGAGCTTTCGCAGACGCTCATGACCAGCCTCGCGCACGAGCTGTCGTCGTGGCATCGCGTGGTCTTGCTCGCGCCTCGCGATGCCAGCGGTGTGAAGCTCGTGCGAGACCAGGGTGTGCCGGTGTTTCGACTCGACGCCAACGTCACGCAGATCTCGCGTGAGCCGCTCGGCGGGCAGGTCTCGGTGCACTGCGAAGTCTCGATCCTGCTGCTCGACGAGCCGGCTCGAACGTTGCGCAGCGTGCTCAAGGGGGCGGCGACCGGGCTCGAAGCCCCGACGGGTCCGCTCGCACCGCAAGAGCACCGCATTGCCCGCAAGGCCGTCGCTGGCGCGGTGCGTTCGGCGTTGCACAACGCGACTTCGGTGATCGAGAACGCCGCCGCCCGCGCCACCGTGAAGCCGAGCGACAGCGCGAGCGCGGCTCTGCACTAACGTGCCGCGCGTTCAGAGCCAGCCGAGCTCCTGCTTCAGCTGGCGCTTCTGGATCTTGCCGTTTTCGTTGCGTGGCAGGGGCTGCGCGTGCAGCGCGATCCGCACAGGCACGTTGAAGCTCGCCAGACGCTCGCGCGCATGAGCTTGCAGCGCTTCCGAGGTCGTGCGGCTGCCCGGTGTCAGTTGCACCACGGCATCCACCCTCTCACCGGCGGCCAGCTCGCGGCCTGCGGGTTCGAGCACCTTCACGTCCCAAACGGGCATCGGCACGCCGACAAGGCGTGTCGCGTCGGCGATCGAGAGTTCAGCCATCCCACCCACCCTTCGAAGAATCGGTGATTGTGCTGCTGGTGGCGGCGGCCAGCAAGCGCTGCCGGGGCGACGCTTTTTTGCCAAGCTGTTCCCAAACGGCGAGGATCACGCACAGCGAGCGGTGCAGTCTGCGTGGCGCCTGCCTCATACAGCCGCGTGGGCCGCTCGGTGGCGAACCAAGGTTGGGACGCGAAACGGAGGGGGCATGCGGATCGAACGGCAACGCAGCGCGTACAGCGCAGCACGGATGATCTTCACGGCGGCGCTGCTGGCTGGCTGTGCTGCGGCACCCAAGAAGGCAACGCAGGCGGTGCCGGCAAGCGAGGCCGCGCCGCCCACGGCGGCGACTGCCGGCTCGGAGCGCAAGCAGGCCACGCCGATGGTGTCGGCGGGCGAAACGCACACCTGTGCGCTCGGCAGCGACGGCAGCGTCGAGTGCTGGGGCCTCGACAAGCACGGCCAGGCCCGTGCGCCTGGCCACAAATACACGCAGGTGAGCGCTGGCGGCATCCACACCTGCGCCCTCACGGAGGACGCGCAGGTCGAATGTTGGGGCTACAACGGCGACGGTCGTTTGGACGTGCCGGCGGAGTCCTACTCGCAGATCTCGATGGGCCACGACCACAGCTGTGGCCTCACGCTGGACGGCCACGTCGTCTGCTGGGGCAACAACGACACAGGCGAGACGACCGTGCCTGACGGCGAGTACAGCTTCGTGGCTGCCGGCCACGACACCACCTGCGCGATCCGGAGGAACGGCAGTGCCGTGTGCTGGGGCACGCGTGCCGAGGGCGAGTGCACGCCCCCCGACGGCAAGTGGAAGCAGATCAGCGTTGCCGACGGCTTCGCCTGCGGTATCGACGCCGATGGCGCGCTGCACTGCTGGGGTCGCGACAAGGAGGGCCAGCACAGCGTGCCTGCGGGCAAGTTCGTGCAGCTCGCGAGCGGGGCATTTCACAGCTGCGCCGTGCGTGAAGATGGCGCGGTCGTGTGCTGGGGCGCAGGCCAGGCCAGCCAGCAGGGCGTCCGAAACTACGGCCAGTCGGTGCCGCCCGCGGGCACGTTCACGCGCGTGACGGCGGGCGACCGCCACAGCTGCGCGATGACGCCAGAGGCCTGGGTGCAGTGCTGGGGCTCCGATGCGGGCGGACGCGCGACCCCACCGTTCGCCTTCGCACCGACCGCGGACCGCGATGCCACGGCGTCGACGACGCCGACCGCTGCACCGGCTGCGCATCGCGCCGCAGCGCCGACCGGCGCGACCAAGCGTCCCGAGCTCGAACCGCTCGACAGCACGCCCGCAGCACATTCCGCCCGCGCGCAGTGACGCACAGCGGCTCGCGAGCTGCGCCGGCTACCGCACCGTTGCCCGCGTTGGCCACGCTGCGCGTCTACGCGCGTCAACTCAGAAGGCCGTCGGGTGGGCTGCTGCGGCTTGGGCGCCGGTTCGAGCGCCGGCTTCCGCACTGCCCGCGCCGGGCGAGGACTCGTCCTTGTCCTTGTCGGCCGAAGAGTGACCGAGCATCGCGCCCACGATGCCGCCGAAGACTGCGCCGATCACCACGCCCGCAGAGATCGAGCTGGCTGCGTCCAGCGCAAGGTCGCCGTTCTGTTTACTGGCCGTGTTGCCGAGCAGATCCTTGTTGGACACGAGCGCGCCCAGACCCGCTCCCGCAATCGCACCGGAGGCCGCGCCGATGACCGCGCCCTTCTGAACCGACGAGCTCACACAGCCCGCGAGCGTGAGCAGCGTCGCCAGTGTCATCCATCGCGGCAGGTTGGTCATCACGGTCTGCATGACTACCACGAGCACGCGTGTGCCGGAAGGTGGCTGGCCCGGGGGTGCGTCATGTCCCAGGACGGCGATCGGCGCTGCTCGCGGGGACGGTGAGCACCGGGCAGCTCGACAGGCGCACCACGCGTTCGGCCGCGCTGCCGAGCAAGAGGCGTGACAGGCCCGTGCGGCCCTGTGGGCCCATCACAATCAAGTCGACACCGAGCTCTTGCGCCGCTCGGTCGATGCGGTGGCGACCGAAATCGCACCTTCCGGCACGGTCGCGTACGCCGGCATCTCGAAAACGTGCAGCATCGTGAGCTCGGCGCCCAACTGCTTGCACAGCCAGGCCGCGTAGCGCATCGCGCCCTCGGACCACGGCGCGAAATCCGCGGGGCACAGCACTTTGCGGACTTCGGGCACGAGCAGCCTCCAAGCTTCGTTCGTAAAATGTACGCGCGCTCGTCGTAGCTGGCCGTCAGCCGCCAGCTCGCGTGTCGGGGAGCTCAGGTGAAGCGCAGGTCGGCCCACAGCGGCAAATGGTCGGAGAGTTCCGACCAGGGCTCGCCGGAGAGCCGCTCCACGCTGCGTGGCTCGAGGTTCTTCACGTAGATGCGGTCGAGGCTGAACACGGGCCTGCGCGCATGCCAGGTGCGTTTGGCCTGCGGAGCTTGGTCGGAGAATGCATTGCGGAAGCCCAGGTCCCCCACGATGGTACGGTCGAGCCGCTCGTTCCAGTCGTTGAAGTCGCCGGCGAGTAGCACCGGGTCTCCCTGCGCGCAGTGCTCCGACATCAGCTCCGCGACCTTTCGCACCTGCGTCAGACGCTGCCCTTGATTGAGGCCCAGATGCACGTTGAAGACGTGCACCGTTCGCTTCGAAAGGCCCACGCGCACGTAGAGCGCGCCACGCTTCTCGATGCGATTGGTCGAGATGTCGTGATTCTGGAAGTGCAGCACACGCAGGCGCGTGAGCGTGGTGTTGCCGTGGTGCCCGATCTCCCGGAACTTGTTGGCTCCGTAATACGACTCCAGGCCCAGTTCCTGGGCGAGGTGCCCGCTCTGCGAGTGCCCTGTGCGGGCGCAGTGGAAGACTTCCTGGCACAGCAAGAGATCGATGGGATGGCCACGCAGCGCACGGCCCAGCTCGCTCATGGGGATCGTGGACCGGCCGTTTGCGCCCTTTCCCTTGCGGATGTTGTACGTCAGAACGCGCAGGCTCTCGATCACGTGCTGCTCCTGCCGATCCACCACGATCGCTCTGCCTACTATACCCGCCTGCCTGACCGTCGCCATGGGCGGCGCCGTGGCCCGCGTCCTGCCGGCTGCGCCGCCAGCGGCTGCCCGCAGCCGCCAAGTGGGTGTAGGCTGGGCGGTCATGGCATGGCGCCACGCCGCGACCGAGCTGCTCACGGGTCACCGCGTGTCGCTCTTGCACGACGGCGAGCAGTGCTTGCCGGCGATGTTGCAGGCGATTGCCGGGGCGCAGCGCGAGATCTTGCTCGAGATGTACTGGTTCGACTCGGACAGCACGGGTCGCAGCTTCGCGCAGGCGCTCAGCGCCAAGGCCGCACAGGGCGTGGTGGTGTGCGTGACCTACGACGCCTTCGGCTCGTGGGAGGCGGACCGCAGCATGTTCGAGCAGATGCGCGCCGCAGGCTGCAACGTCTACGAGTACAACCCGTTGCGCTGGTTCATGCGTTTCCGTCGGCGCAACCTCCGCAACCACCGCAAGTTGCTGGTCGTGGACGCGCAGCTCGGTATGGTCGGCGGCACGAACTTGGCGGACGCCTGGGCGCCGTTCGCGCAGGGCGGTCAGGCCTTCCGCGACGACATGGTGCGCATCGAAGGCCCCGCCGTGGTGCAGATGCGCGAGACATTCCTCCACACCTTTCGCGACCGCAAGCGCTCGCGCAGCGCGTTGCCGCCGAGCCCGGCACCCGCGCATGTCGGAGACACGCGAGCCATGGTGCTCTCCAACGATCGACGCGGTCATCGTCGCGTGATCGAGCGCGCCTACGTGGCGGCCATCGAAGGTGCACGCACGCGTGTGCTCATCGAGAACAGCTACTTCATTCCCAGCTTCGCGGTGCGTCGCGCGCTGGCGCGGGCTGTGCAGCGCGGCGTCGACGTGCGCGTCGTGCTGCCGTTCGTCAGCGACGTGCCGATCGTGAGCTACGCTGCACGCGCTCTCTACGCGCACCTGCTCACCCGCGGCATTCGCATCTACGAGTGGGGCGAGCGCATCTTGCACTCGAAGATCGCCGTGGTCGACGACTGGTGCACTGTCGGCACGCACAACCTCGACTACCGATCGTTTCTGCTCAATCTCGAGATCAACGTGGTGATCGACGACGCAAAAGTCGCCACGGCGCTCGCCGCGCGCATCTGGCGCGACCTCTCGGAATCCATCGAGATCGACGCCACGACCTGGCGCTACCGCCCCATTTTCCAGCGGTTGCTGGAGCACGTCGTCTACCGCTTCAGACGCTGGCTCTGAGCGCTGCCGTGCGCGCGCGCGCAAGCCTTTCACCGCTGCGTTCGCGGCCTTGACAGCGGTCGTACCCGACCTACGTTGAGCCCGAAATCGCCGGCACGGTGGGTGCTGCGCGTCACATAGAACTGCCAAGAGGAGGTGGGGTCATGAACCTCGCGCGTAGAACCAGTGCCAATCTCTGGGATCCGTTTCGCGAATTGCAGGAGATGAGCGACCGCTTTAATCGCATGTTCCAACTCGGAACGAACAAGGAAGGGGAGCAGTCGCTCATGGCGTTCGATTGGGCGCCGGCGGTCAACATCAGCGAGACCGAGAAGGCCTTCGTCGTGAAGGCCGATCTTCCCGAAGTGAAGAAAGAAGACGTGAAGATCACGCACGAAAATGGCGTGCTCACGATCCAGGGCGAGCGCCGTCAGGAGAAGCGCGACGACGGCGAGAAGTTCCACCGCGTCGAGAGCAGCTACGGCCGCTTCATGCGTCGCTTCACGATTCCGGAAGGCGTCGCCGAGGATCGCATCGAAGCCGTGTTCAAGGATGGCTCACTCAGCGTCACGATCCCCAAGACCGAGCCCAAGCAGCTGAAGTCGCGCGAGATTCAGGTGGGCTGAGCCGGGCTCGCAAGCTTGGCGTCGGGCAGGCGCGTTGCAGCTGGCTCTCGGATGGGCCAGCTGCGCGCGTTGCGTGATGAGCGGTGATCGATCAAGCAAACGCGCGTTCGATCTGCAGTCGTCGTGGTGCTTGTTGTCGCGCGCGCATGGGTGGATGATGTCGCAGCGCGTCTGGAGGCTTCGATGACCCCGATCAAGAACATCCTGTGCCCGACCGACTTCTCTCCCTGTTCCGATGCGGCCGTGTCGCTTGCTGTCGAGCTCGCGGCGCGCATGGGTGCGGCGGTGGCGCTCGTGCACGTGTTCCAGGTCCCGATCTACGTGGGCTGGGAAGACGGCCCGGCCGCGCTCGCGGCGACCACGCAGTTTCTCGACGAGTCGCGCAAGCGCGCGACTGTGCTGCTCGACGCGCTGCGTGCGAAATGCGCCCAGCAGGGCATCGTCGTCACGGCGCGACAAGTCGACGGGCTGCCACACCTCCAGATCGCGGAGCTCTCCGAGCATGCAGATCTGGTGGTGATGGGCACGCACGGGCGCACCGGTGTCTCACATCTCATGCTTGGCAGCGTGGCCGAGCGCGTGGTGCGGCTGTCGAAGTGTCCGGTGATGACGGTGCCCGTTCGGCCGGCCTGAACGGCGGACGCGACGCCAAGCTAGCGTGAAGCTAGCGTGAAGCTAGCGTGAGCCGTCAACGCACGGTGAGCACAGGTAGCTTGGCTGTGCGCACGACGCGCTCGGCTACGCTGCCAAGCATCAAGTGCTGCATGCCCGTGCGCCCGTGCGTTGCCATCACGATCAAGTCGGCGCCTTGCTGCGTGGCGACCTCGCTGATCTGCTGACCGGGGTTGCCGTCGACGAGCGAGGTGGTGATCTTGTGGCCCCGGTCGCTCAGCGACTTCTGCAGCGCCTCGAGCTTCTGGCGCAGCTGCTCCTTGAGCTTGCGTTCGAACGCCGGGTCGTCGGGCAGGTCGGCACCGAGCGCGTAGTAGAGCAGCGGGCACACGTGCACCACGTGCACGCTGGCGCCGAGCTTGGCGCCCAGATCGAGCGCGTAGTCGAGCGCCTTCTGGGACATCTCCGAAAAATCGACGGGAACCAGGATGCGGGTAGCGACGGCCATGCGGACCTCCGAGGGGTGCGGAATCAAGCTTACGCGCGATTCGGTGTGGTGCCAGGATCGGGGTCGCGACTGCCTTGCTGCAGCTCGGAACGAATGCAGTAGGCCGCCAGGCGCCGGACTTCGCCGTCGGGGTCGTCGGTGTGCACGCGCATGGCGGCGGCTGCCGACTGGATCGCCTCGATCGCGTCGCGCGCCGATTCGCCGCTCTCGACGTGTGCCGACAGCCGTGCGATGGCCGCTGCGCAGTGGCAGAAGAAGTAGTGATCGAACTGTCGATCGCGCGCAAAGCGCTCGTACGCTTCGTCGATCAGGTTCGAGGCGATGCGCGCGCACACGTCCTTGTCGAAGCGGCCCGCGAGCGTGGCGTCGGCCACCTCGAGTACGGCCAGGGCGGCCTCGACGTCGGTGAAGCGCAACGAGAGCTCGTAGGCGAAGCGGACCAGCGCACGCGTGAGCCGGCCATCGTTCGCCCGCGCGGCATACACCAGCGGGATGAGCAGGTCACCTCGGTCGAGGTTCGCGAAAGCTTGATCGAAGCCGGCTTCGTAAGCCTGCATCCACACGGCCTTGGTTTCGTCGGGCAGACCGAGCCGCTGACCTTCGCGCCACGACAGGTGCTGGGCGCTGCCCTTGGGCACGACGTCCGAGTGTCGCAAGCCAGGCTCGCGGGTGCGCGCCGGCTGCGTGCTCGCACGGCCGGCGGGTAAGCCGTCTGGCTGGCTCTGCCTGTCGTTGGCGCCCAAGACCTGACCTCTTCACACTCTCGTGCCGGGCTCTCGTCGCGCCCGCTCGTGGGACACGACCGTGCCGCGAGAGCTAGTACTTCGCTGCGCAGCCATGTCAAGCGTGTGCGCGGGTCGGAGCTAGCCGAAGCCGCGGACCGATCAGTATTCGTGCATTAAGCGAGCGGCAGCGGCGTACGCGCACGATCTTCCGCAAGCCTTGCTCCGACATGCTGGTGTGGCGCAATTGAGGATCGCTTTTGAAACAGAGGGAGCGCTCGTGGTGGCGGACGGCGTGTCGGGGACGGGGGTGTGGGCGTGGGGCCGATCCGCTTGCAAAAGCGGCGGCCGCGAAGGTTGATGGGCGTTATACGCACGCCGCGCGCACGCGGAAGGTTCCCGAGCGACGGCGGCCACCGCTCGCGCATGCGTCGCGGTCGCCGCTACGGCGCCTTGCGCATCCGGGGATCGTCGAGCTTGGACAGCGGCAGATGCACGGTCACGTCGAGTGGTGCCGCATCAGCCCATTCGTCGGAACCGAAGTCGTCTTTGAGATCTTCCCCGACTGACCACAGCACGAGCTCGGAGCCATCGGCTGCCACGCGAAAGCCGAGGGGTTGGCCGCGGAAGGGATCGAGCAGCGCCACGTCGCGCAAGCTCACGGGCGCCGAGGGCAACTTGCCGCGGTACGCGCGCTCGGCGAGCGTGCCAACGCCGATGGTGAGCGCGCGCAGCAGCGCCTGTCCGCGCATGTCGTCGTAGAGGAAGTCGATCACGCCGCCGGCGTCGCTCGCGACCGTCGGCAGCCGCGACTGGGTACGGAAGTCTTGCTCGCGCTTGAGCTCGTCGAGCCCGTCTGGATAACGCTCGGGCGTGATCTGCCGATAGCGCGTGGGGTCGGCAAACAGCGACCAGGCCTTGAGCAGCACGGGGCGTTCCCGCACCGTCTGCCAGACGAGCGTCGCGCTCGACTTGTTGGACAGCGCCGCCAGGCTGCGCAGCTTCATCGCGCTCACGATGTCGGTGAGCTCGAGCGTCACGCCACTCGGCGGTGGGTGCGTGGCCAACGTGTGCAGCTCGTGGGCTGCGCGGCGCAGCGTGGTGAGATCGCCGCGGGCCGCACAGCGCACGATCACGGGCACGGCAACACTCGTCATGCGCATCGATACGCTCACGGCCTCGAGTGGACCGCCGGGCACCATGTCCTGGCCCAGACGCACGACGTCGGTCGCAATGCGCAGACACTCGTCCGGTGGCTGGGTTTCCGCCTGTGCGAGCAGCAAGAGCGCGGCGTCGATGGCGCGGGGGTAGGGGGGCACGTGCATCTCGCTGCCGCGCTCGGGGGCAAGCTCGGTCTGCGCCCAGCCGTGGTGCGTCGCGGCGCGCAGCCTGTCCAGCAGGGCACGGCGACCGTGCAGCAGCTCTTGCTCGGCCGGCGACAGCGGCTTGCCGTAGTAGACCTTGTCGGCGAGCGCGTCGCGCACGCTCTCGTCCACGGCAGCGAAGTCCGCCAGGGCGGAGGCCGCTTCGGCTGCGGCGTTGGCCTCGCCCGGCTGGCCGCGCAGCACGGGCCTCTCCCAGCGCAGCCGGCGCAGCGTGCCGACGTCGGCATCCAGCTGACGGCAGAGCTGCTGATACGCCGACTCGTAGTACCCGACGTAGGCAGCCACCCCGAGCAGGGCCAGCGTGACTACGACGGCGAATGACCTACCGATGTCCGGACCCTCCAGCTTCGCGTGGCCGTCGGTCGGCCCACGGCTGCGCGGCGATGATCCCTCAGTTCGGCCCCGGGGCGCAAATCCCGCGGCTGCGCGCCTGGGCCTGCCTCGCCCGTGACCCGCGCCGGGCCTTGTGCTTTGATGCCCGTGGCCCTGGGGTCTCGGGGCGGGAGGCACACATGGTGGTTACGGCGCGACTTACGGCGGCCGCGGGCAACGAAGCGGCGTTGGAGCAGCTGTTTGCGGAGCTGAGCGCCCAGGTGCGGCAAAACGAGCCCGGGTGCCTGTTGTATTGCTTGTGCAAGTCGAAGGACCCGGGAGTCTACGTGGTCGTGGAGCGCTACCAGGACCAGGCGGCGCTGACCGTCCACGGCAATAGCGCCCACTTCAAGGCCGCGATGCCCAAGATCGGCGCCTGCTTGGCCGGTGCTCCGGAGCTGGAGTTCTTGCAAGAGGTCGGCTGAGCGCTGAAAAGCCTCCCGAGATCGTGTATGGAACAGCCGGGGTGGCTCGCCGTCGGCCACGATGGGCTTGCGCTGCGCGGTGCTCCGCCCCAGGACACGCCAGCACGGGACCGTGCACCCGAAGACACACGACAAAGGTACAACTCATGAGCATTACACGCGCGTACTCCATCACTGCCCAGGCCGTTGCCAAGGAGCGCGAGCGCACCGGTGGCGACACGTCCAAGGTGGACATCACGAAGGTCCTCACGCTCGACGAGCTCACGCTGCGCGACCTCGGGCCCAACGACGTCAAGCTGAAGATCCTGGCTGCGTCGGCCGAGCACAACATCGACCACGCTGCCACGGCCGACACGGTCAACATCACCGAAACGCGCGGCGGCAAGATCTTCCCGGGCAACTCGGCCATCGGCGAGGTGCTGCAGATCGGCAGCCTGGTCAAGAATTTCAAGGTCGGCGACATCGTGGCCACGCACTGCAACGGTGAGCCCGATCCCTACGGCTATCCGCTGCGCATCTGGGCCTACGACCAGCCCAACTCGATCGGCTGGTACAGCGAAGAAGCGGTGGTGGGCGACTGGCAGATCGTGCACGTGCCGCTCGATTGCGGGCTGTCCCTGTGGGAGATGGCCGCGCTGCCACTGCGCGCACCGACCGCCTATCACCTGTGGCGCCGGGGCCTGGGCATCTACCGTTTGAAGGTCGCGCGCGAGCGCCGCGCCGTGCTCAACGTGCTGTCGTTCGGTGGCGGCGTGGGTGAGCTGTTCGTGATGCTCGCCAAGTCCGAGGGCCACAACGTCTTCTTCTGCTCGGGCAATCCCGACCGTCGCGCGGCGCTCGAGGCGCTGGGCATCACCAGCATCGATCAGCAGTTCTTCAACCGCTTCAAGACCAAGGACGACATCAAGGCCTTCAGCAAGCACTGCAAGGAGCTGACAGGCGGCGAGAACATGCACATCGTGTGCGACATGCTGCGCGGCCCGCTGTTCGACGCGGGCCTGGCGGTGGCGGCACGCCAGGGCGTGAACGTCAGCTCGGGTTGGCAGCTGTCACAGGTGGTGACCTACAACTCCACGGTGCAGTCGGTGAAGCAGGTGACGATCGATCACATGCACTACGAGACCGTGGAAGGCTGTGCCGCCGCGACCGAGCTCTACGGCAAGGTGTTCAAGCCGACCATCCACAAGGAGATCTACTCCTTCGAGGATCTACCGCGCTGCATGCAGGAGCTGCACGACAACACGCAGACCGGCATACCCATCATCCGCATCGCCAAGACGCTGCCGGCGGCGGTGCAGAAGATCCGCTGAGCCCTGCGGCGTGGCTCGATGATCGTGGCGCTTGGCAAGGGCGGTGATCTGCTGCCCTGGCCTGGCTCACGGCCGCTGGCTGCGCTTAGGGCCCGGCGAGAAACAAGTCGATCGGTTCGGCGTTGAGGCGCCCCGGAAGCAAGGCGCGAATTCGATGGAATACTCCCTGTATTTCGAGGATTCGCAACGCTGCTGTCGGGGATGGATCGGCGTCGAGGCGACCGAGTTGTTTCGCGTCGGGCC
>DASVHQ010000344.1:0-6747 GCA_036382515.1 Polyangiales bacterium
ACCGGCCCACGCGCTGGATCTCGCGTGCCATCGCCGCCTGATCGTCGAAGCCGCCCACGTGCTCGATCACGGAGTTGGAGAAGCAGACGTCGAACGAGGCCGTCTCGAACTGGCTCATGTCGCGTGCGTCACCGATCACGGCGCGAGTGTCCGCGTGCGAGCCGGTGTCCATCGCCGTCAGGTTGAGCAGCGTGAGCTCGAGCCTCGGCAGCTCTGCACGCACCTGCTGCCAGAAGCCAGGCGCTCCACCGACGTCGAGCACGCGCACCGGCTCGTTGAACTGTGTGAGCAGGTGCGTGAAGCGCCGCAGGCGCTGCCGCCTCATTCTCGACGCGAGCGAGCTCGGGTCACGATGGTCGGCGAAGCGAAGGAACACGCTGCAGCATACCATGGCCCTCTGCGACGTTTGCAGGGGCGCGTACTTCGCGGCGCAGCGCTTCGCTACCCACCCGTCCAGCCGCCGCTGCAGCGCTGCAGAGCGGAGCAGAATGCTGCGTCGAGCCCCCGGCGAGCACCGCCCGGAGGTCCTCGATGCGAACGCGTGCTGCGCTCGGCCAGCTCAGGTGCTCGCGCGTGGGATCGGCGCCGAGCACCTGCGCTGCGGCTCCGCGGCATCCGCCAGCTTCTCGCGTGGCGGCGCGGGCGAGCCCGGGTCGCAGGCGTGGTGCTTGCAGACGGCACAAACACTGTGGCGAGTGTGCGCGTCACCGTGGTCCTCGATCCAGCGCCGGTGCAGGGGCATTCACCCGCTCGGCGTTCGCGGAGCTCTCGGCACAGCCGCCTCGCCACCGGTCGAGTCCACCGCGCTGCATCAGCGGCCTCGCACGCCGAGCAACGCGTGTTCCAGGCCATCCACGTAGCGCTCCAGGGTGAAGTGCTCGAGGAAGCGCTGTCGCAGATCCAGTCCAGTCTCGGCTCCTGCCAACGCGACGAGCTGGGCCGCTGCGAGCTGCGGCGCGTGTGCAGGCACCAGCCCAGGATAGTCCGCCGGGAACATCTCCGGGATGGCGCGCCAGCGCGTCGCGACGATTGCGAGGCCGGCCGCCATCGCCTCGAGCACGACCACGGGAAAACTCTCGGCCGAGTAGTACGTCGGGAAGAGCAGCATGTCGGCCTGCTCGAACAGCTCGGTCTTCTGCCGCCCCGAAACGAACCCGTGGTAGCGGAACAGGCCATCCCACTCGGCGGCGCTGACGGCCGCATCGAACTGCGCTCGTTCGGCACGGTCGCGGAACTCGCCTGCGACGTGGAGCTCGAAGCGCAGGTCGATGTGGTCCGCAGCGAGCTGCCGATTCGCGTGCGCAACGGCGGCGATCGCATCGAAGATTCCCTTCTCGCGCGTGCACAACGCGATGAAGAGCACGCGCACGCGCAGCTTGCCGGTCCCCCTGCGGCCGAGCGCTTCCGCCCGGGCGCTCGCGCGTGCCCGGCGTATCGGGGCCAGGCGTGCGGGGAAATCCGGGAACGGGTCGGGGATGCCGCACGGGACCACCACGACGCGGCGTGGCGCCAGCACGTCCACATCCGCTTCGTTCTGGTGCGCGAGCACGATGCTGAGGTCTGCATGGCCGAGCGCACGCTGGGCTGCCACGCGTAGCCAGCTCGGCTGCTCGAGCAGCCACTGTCCCAGCCCGCCGGCGTGCCAGTGCAGAACCAGCCGGGGGAAGAACGGCCGCAGCAGGCCGAGCGAGACGATGTCACGCAGCACCGGGACCAGCCTCGGCGGTGCCGGCACGAAGTAGAGCACGCGCACGCCGTGCTGCAGGCGCAGCCTTAGCGCTTGCGCGCAGTACTCGAGCAGGCCGAGCGCCTTGGTCACCCGAAAGCCGCCGACGTCTTCCATGTCGCGCGAGTAGCGCGCGTCCACGTGCAAACACTCGACCTGCTCGCCCGGGGGAGCACCGCTCGCGCGCGCGGCACGAGCGCGGCTCCCGAAGCCTTCGAGCATGAGCTTCACCATGTAGCTCTGTCCGTGGTGCGGCGGCGGCACGTGAGCGAACACCAGGAGCTTCACGCGAGGCTCCTGTGGAGCTCAAGAGTGATCGGTGTCCGGCGCGTCACGCTCACGTCATGCCCTCCATCAAGAGGCTGCCGTGGGGTCGGCTGTCGAGCGCGTCAAGGTCCGCGACCACGAGGCGCAACACACCACCCGGCTCGAGCACGCGATACGCTTCAGACACGCAGCTGTCGGCTTCGGCGCGATACCGAGGCTCGAGCCTGTGACCGCTGTGCACGTGGTGGAAGGCGTCGTCGATGTTCTCCCACCCGGGCATGGCCGTGGCCAGGCAGCCGAGGTGCAAGTTGCCCATGGCGGGCAGCTTATCACGCTCGTGCCGCGATCCCAGCGCGCAGGACTTCGACTGCCGGCGCGAGCACTCAGTCGCAGGTACACGGCCCCCCGCGCATCCGCAAAACGCGAGTATGCTGCTTCGATGGGATCGTCTTCGCACGCGAGCAAGCTGCGCCTGCTTCTCTCCCTTTTGCCGGCGCGACCTGCGGAGTTCGGCGACCGGCTGCGCGCGATGCTGCAGGTCCGCTGGGAAGCCCGGCGAGTGCGCGCGGGGAACTACCAGGCCACGGACTTCGCCCAGGTGCTCGACGCGCTGGGATCGACGCTCGGCCACCGACTGGCCGCGTTCCTCGACGACTCTGCCGTGCACGAGCTCGAAGCTCAGCTGCAGGACCGGGCCAAGCGCATCCGCGAGAGCTCCCCTCTCTCTGCGCTCCACGACGGCGACCTGGTGCTCGGGCGGTTGTGCTACGCGGTGTGTCGCGGGCTGCGACCGAGCGTGGTGGTCGAGACCGGCGTCGCGCACGGCGTCACCTCCGCGTTCGTGCTGACGGCGCTCGCCGCCAACGCACACGGCGAGCTGCACAGCATCGACCTGCCGCCACTGGGTGTGGATGCGGATCGCTTCGTGGGCGCCTTGATCCCGTCGGCGTGCAGGTCACGCTGGCACCTGCACCGGGGCGCGAGCCGCCGCGTGCTGCCCGGCCTGCTTGCGCGCATCGGCCCGATCGACGTGTTCGTTCACGACAGCCTGCACACCGAGCAGAACATGGGCTTCGAGCTGCAGAGCGTGTTGCCACACCTGCGCCGTCCGGGCGTGGTGATCTCCGACGACATCGAGGGCAACCGCGCGTTCGAGCGCTTCGCGAGCTCGTCCAACCCCAGCTACACGGCCGTGCTGCGTGAGGCGGGCAAGCCGGGCTTGTGCGGGGTCGCGCTGCTCGACTGACGACCTGTCGCGCGCGGGTTCGCGCCGGAACCGGGACGTGCGCTATTGCGAAACCTCGCGGAACTGGTGTTGGATCGCGGTCGACGACCCAATCGGTCGCCGATCGAACGCGGATCGTTGCGGGGAGGGCCGGCTTTCCGAGAAGATCGCTGCACGGCCGCGGTGCGGACGGTGCGGTACACGCCAGTGAAGATCGTTCACGTCACAAACCACTTGATGCCGGACATGGGCTACCAGGAGCACTTCCTGGCCAAGTACCAGGCGAAGCTCGGCCACGAGGTCCACGTGGTGACGTCGAATCGAGCGTACCCGGTGCACGAGGGGTACGCGGCCTTCTCGACGGCGTTTCCGCAGCGTGTCCTTGCAGTCGGCGTGTCGAGCCAGGACGGCTATCAGGTCCACCGGCTTGCAGCGTACGGCGAGAAGCACCTGCAGCTGTTCATGCGGGGCATCCTCGCGACGCTGCGCTCGATCGATCCGGACCTTGTCGTGATGCACAGCATCACGCGCTACGAGACGCTCAGGGTCGCGGCCTGGAAGAAGCTGACCGGCCAGCGCTTGCGGCTGGTCGCGGACGATCACAGTCTCTACGTCGTGCTCGAGTTCGACTGGAAACGGCGCGTCTACCGCGGCATCGTGAGGTTTCTGCTCCACCAGTGCGGCCTGCTCGACACCTTCCATGCCGTCGTGCCGGTTACCGAGGAGACGCGCAGGCTCCTGCACGAGCACTACGCCATCCCCCTCGAGCGCATGGTGGTGCTTCCGATCTCGGCCGACACCTCGCAGTTTCAGTTCTCGCAAGCGGGGCGTGATCGTGTTCGCGAGCAGCTGGGCATTCCCACGGACTTCGTGGTCCTCGGCTACTACGGCAAGCTGTCGAGCGAGCGCGGCGTCGCCGATGCCTACGAGATCTCGCGCGAGTTGTTCGCGCGTCACCCGCGTTTCGGTCTGTTGTTCGTTGGCAGCGGGCTGGACGGGGAGTTCGCGCGGCAGCTGATGGCACGCGTCGAGCAAGACGGCTTCGGGCGCCGGGTGTTTTGGCACGGCCAAGTCAGCCACCAGGAGTTGCCGGCGTTCTACTCGGCCGCGGACATCGCGACGTGGCCGAAATTCGCTTCGATGGGTTGCCTCGAGGCGGCCTCCTGCGGGCTGCCCATCGTGATCTCCGACCTGGCCGTGTCCCGCGAGCGCACGGCCGCCGGCAACGGCTTCATCTGGGAGTCCAACGAGGTGGCGCAGCGAGCGGTCGAGCGCTTGATCTGCGAGCCCGCGCTGCGTCGCGAGATGGGCGAGAAGGGCAAGACCTTCGTGCGCGAGCACTTCGACTGGGCAGCCGTGGCACAGAAGTTCCTCTTCCAGAACTGAGCGGCGCCCCGGCTGCGCTGCGCACCCGCAAGCCGCGGTCGAGTCCGTCGCCGCGGGGAGGTCGGTCAGCGCATCGCGGCTTCACTCGCTCGCGCGTGATGCGTGCTGCTCGCAGCTTTCGACTGGCTTCGCGCGCGCCAAGGGCGCGAGCGCGACGATTCGGTCGAGCCGGCGGGCCGACGTCTCACGCACCCGGTGCGCCTCGATCATCGCGGCGACCGGCAGTGTGGCGAGGGCTGCAGAGCGGTCGCCGCGAAGCAACGGGCCTGGCAGCGCTGCCGTGCTGTAGACGCCATGGCGCACGACGCCGTGCCCCCGCTGTGCGAGCAACGTGGCCTCCTGCCGAACCACCGCGTCTTCTCCACCTGGGTACCGATACTCGTTGTGGGCGATCAGGCTCTGCGCCGAGCCTCCACGCGTCGGCGACGAGCCACTGCGCGGCGCCGAACTCGCGGCAGCGGCTGCGTTGCCAGTGAGACATCGCTTGTTGCCTGGCGCAACTGGCTGCAGGGGCAGACGGTCGACGACCCGACACCGCCCGCTGGCCGTGCCCGCCGCCGATGATGTGGTCGGAGGCGGGCGCCTGCGGGCGTCCGGTCCTGATCGCCAAGTTCGGCGGCCGCCGCGAACGAGCCGACGTCGGCGACGCTCAAGCGTCGGAGTGGGACGCCGACGCCGTGCGTGGCCCCCGGATGCGCTGCCCTCCGATGCCGCCTTGCGCGACGCGATGGGTGAGCGGGCCCACGTTCTGCACGCTGGAAAGTTCTTTGCTGCCTCCAGAGCCACTGCTACCGTCACAGCCGCGCCACGGGGTCGTGGTCATCGACAGCGGGCGGGTCGAAACAGCCGCTCCCGCACACGGCGCGCGGGCCGATGAGCGACGTGCCCCAACACATAGTCTTCTTGCCCTCGTGGTACCCGGCACCGGACAGGCCGGGCAGCGGCGTGTTCTTCCGCGAGCAAGCGCAAGCCATGGCGGCAGCCGGGCATCGTGTCGGGGTGATCGCGCCGCTGCTGACCGGCTTGCGGACGCTGCGTCGGCTGTGGGCGGTCCGGTCTTCTACGAACTCGCCCGCGACCACGCTGCTGGTCGAGCACGTGGCAGCGGCACCCGCGCTCGTACCCAAGTGGCATGCCGGGCGCGTGCACGCGATGACGCGCGTCGGCCACCGACTCTTCGCCGACTACTGCGGCCGGTACGGAATGCCCGACGTTCTGCACGTACAGAGCGCGGTGTTCACCGGGCAGCTCGGGGGCGAGCTTGCCGACCGCCACCGCTTGCCGCTGGTCGTGACCGAGCACTCGACGTTGTTGCTGCACCGCCCGATCGCTCCGCGAGTGCGTGCGTTCTTGGCGCAGAGCTACGCGCGTGCCGATGTCGCCGTCGCGGTGAGCAACTCGTTGCAGGCGGCGCTCGCCGCTGATTTTCCTCGCGCCGACGGGTTTCGCGTCGTCCCCAACCTCGTCGTCGAGCGCTTCTTCTCGACCCCGTTGGCGCGCGACGTCGAGGGAGAGCAGGTGTTCCTCGCTGTCGGCGCGCTCGACCACCGCAAAGGCTTCGACCTGCTGCTCGACGCGGTCGCCCGCTTGCCCGCTCGCGTTCACTTGCGGATCGTGGGCGAAGGGCCGCTGCGCCTGCGCCTGCAGCTGCGAGCAGCGGCGCTGCGGCTCGGGGAGCGCGTGCGCTTCTTGGGCTCGCTCGACCGTGCGCAGGTCGCCGCGGAGATGTCGGCGGCGCAGGCTTTCGTCTCCGCGAGCCGCAGCGAGACCTTCGGCGTCGTGCTCGCCGAGGCACTGGCCTGCGGCTTGCCGGTCGTCGCGACCGCGAGCGGTGGTCCGCAGGACATCGTGACCGCAGCGGACGGCGTGCTCGTGCCTGTGGGAGACGTCACCGCGCTCTCGAAGGCGATGGAGGCCATGCTGCACGACTCGCGCAACTACGATCGCGCTGCCCTGCGCGAGCGCTGTCGAGCGCGCTACAGCGCACAGGTCGTCGCGGCGCAGCTGGACGGCGTGCACGCGCTGGCCGCGCAGCGGCGACGTCCATGACAACGCGGCGCGGCGACGCTACCCTAGCGTGCGTTCGTGGAGGTCCGGCTTGGCGCACTGGAAAACGCTGCTCAACGACACTCCAATACTCGGC